>NZ_JBIAZN010000008.1:0-325779 GCF_042899225.1 Streptomyces sp. NPDC000134 | reverse complement strand
TCCTGGAGGCCGCCCGGCGCTGACCCGCCCTGCGTCGACACGCAGGTCAGCGGGCTCTCCTCACTCCGGACCGGCTTCACCGTGGACGACACGGCTCTAGGTGTATTGACCCGCAGGGTTGTTTACGCGGCTGATCGGTAGGTGACCGCCGAGTGCGGTGTGGCAGCGGTGGTGGTTGTAGGTGTGCAGGAAGTCTGCCAGAGCGGCAGTGCGTTCGGTGTCGCTGGTGCAGGGCCGAAGGTGGGCCCACTCGTCGAGCAGGGTGCGGTTGAAGCGTTCGACCTTGCCGTTGGTCTGGGGCCGCCAGGGCCTGGTCCAGCGAGGGCTGACGCCCAGGTCGCGGCGGGTCTGATGACGCCAGGTGTTCTTGGTGTAGGCCCAGGCGTTGTCGGTGAGCACCCGTTCGATCGTGATGCCGCGTGCGGCGAACCAGGTGTGCCGTCTCATGACAATGGTTCTTCGTCTGTCAGGCTTGGCGGGCATAGGAGGTGAAGCGACCGGCGAGCGCGATGACGAGAGCGCGGAGTTCATCGGGGCGCTCGATGGCGAACGGCCGGTCGAGCGAGGCGAGTACAGGAGGCAACCAGTCGAGCCGCTCCGCCCGCAGCTCGACGCGCAGCCAGTGCTCGGCCGCCGGGTCCTGGCCGGCCGCGGGCTCGTGCTCCTCCAGGCTCGCGACGCTGGCGGGGAGGTGGGCGCGGATCTGCTCAACTGTCCCGTAGATCCGCAAGGTGACCTGATGCCTGTACTCGGCCGTGGCGAATCCTGACAACACGCGTTGTGCCGGACCGGGACCCACGGGCGCTTCGAATGAGCCGGGCAGGGCCCTCGCGGCTGCAATGCGATCGAGCCGGAAGGTTCGGTCCTCGCCGGCCTGGGCGTCCTTGCCCGTCACGTACCACCGGCCCGCATGGGCGACGATCCCGTACCCGTGCAGTGTGCGTTCGCTGCGCCGTCCCTCGCGGTCGGTGTAGCGGATCGAGACCGGTCGACGGTGGCGCACCGCATCGGCGATGGTGAGCAGGAGCCCGGCGTCCGGGTGGTCCAACTCGCCGGGCTGACCCGTGAAGGCGAGAGCTTCCAGGAGTGTGTCGAGCCGGCGGGCGATGTGCTCGGGCAGCACCCGCCGGATCTTCGCTGACGCCGTCTCGTTTGCCGTGCGCTCCGTCGCCGTCAGCTCTGCCCGGCGGCCGGCGACCAGGCCGAGCAGCACGGCCAGCGCCTCGTCGTCGCTGAGCATGAGCGGAGGCAAGCGGTACCCGGGAGCCAGCCGGTACCCGCCGTAGCGGCCGCGCACCGACTCCACGGGCACGTCCAGGTCGATCAGTTGGTCCACATACCGCCGCACAGTGCGCCCTTCGACGCCGAGACGGTCGGCGAGCTCGGCCACAGTCCGGGTGCCGCCCGACTGCAGTAGCTCCAGGAGTCTCAGCACGCGGCCGGTGGGTCGTGACATGTTCGCAGCCTAACGCGAATACAGGACCGATGCTGTCCACTATTTCTCCTAGCCTGAGACTGCACGCCTCCAGCACAGCCAAGGAGATACCCATGGACTTCGTCTCGATCCGCATCATCACCAGCGACGTCGCACGCCTCGTCGAGTTCTATGAGCGAGCTACAGGGCTGCAGGCGACACGGGCCACCGAGGACTTCGCCGAACTCAAGACCACGGGCGCGACCCTCGCGATCGCCGGCACCCGCACCGTCCCGCTGTTCGCCCCGGGCTCTGCCCGCCCGGCGGACAACCACAGCGTGATCATCGAGTTCCTCGTCGACGACGTGGACCGCGTTCACCAGAACCTGACCGGCTTCGTCACCGACTTCGTCAACGAGCCCACCACGATGCCCTGGGGCAACCGGTCGCTGCTGTTCCGCGACCCCGACGGCAACCTCGTCAACTTCTTCACCCCGCCGAGCAACTGCGCCACCTGATGAGCCAGGCTCCTCGCCTGCGACCGCGCCACCGGATACCCCAGCTCCGCGCAAGCGGAAACGACTCTGAGTCGATCAAATCCAGATGCCCGAGTTCAGCGGAGTGCAGTCAGCACCGCACTGTCGATTCGTGCCGAACTACGCGTCACGGACAGCACTCGTCTCGACCGCCTTCGAGCCCCTGAAGCGCCCTGTCGTGAGTCGGCATGGTGGCTGCACGCATAGCGGACCCTCGAACTATGTTGCCCCGCCACATGTGCGCCTGACCTGCGCGTTCCTACGGTGTGGCGACACGCAACCGTCCCCGTCACACCCCAGGAAGTGGTGCCGATGTCGTCGCCCGCAAGCGCTCCACCAGCCCCGTCGAACCTCCGCCGCATCGTCGCCGCGTCCCTCATCGGGACCACCATCGAATGGTACGACTTCTTCCTGTACGGGTCCGCCGCAGCCCTGGTGTTCAACAAGCTGTTCTTTCCCGGCTCCGATCCGCTCGTCGGGACGCTGCTGTCCTTCTTGACGTACGCGGTCGGGTTCGCCGCCCGGCCGCTGGGGGCGCTGGTGTTCGGGCACTACGGTGACCGGCTGGGGCGCAAGAAGCTGCTGGTGCTGAGCCTGCTGCTGATGGGCGGCGCGACCTTCGCGATCGGGCTGCTGCCCACCCACGCGACCCTCGGCACCGCCGCCCCCGTACTGCTCACCGTGCTGCGGCTGGTGCAGGGCTTCGCACTGGGCGGCGAGTGGGGCGGGGCGGTGCTGCTGGTCTCCGAGCACGGCGACGCGCGGCGGCGCGGATTCTGGGCGTCGTGGCCGCAGACGGGGGCCCCGGCGGGGCAGTTGCTGGCGACCGGGGTGCTGTCGCTGCTGACCGCCGTGCTGTCCGACGCCGCGTTCCAGGACTGGGGCTGGCGCATCCCGTTCCTCCTCTCGGGCGTACTGGTGATCGTGGGCTTGTGGATTCGTCTCTCTGTCGATGAATCGCCGGTGTTCAAGCAGGCGCTGGCGCAGGCGGAGGCGCGCACGGCCGGCCGCGAGCGGCTGCCGCTCGTCTCCGTGCTCCGCGACCACTGGCGGGACGTCCTGGTGGCCATGGGCGCGCGCATGGCGGAGAACATCAGCTACTACGTCATCACCGCCTTCATCCTCGTCTACGCCACCACTTCCGCCGGTGTCTCCAAGCAGACCGCGCTGAACGCGGTGCTCATCGCCTCGGCCGTGCACTTCGCGGTCATCCCGGCGTGGGGCGCCCTGTCGGACCGGATCGGCCGCCGCCCGGTGTACCTGGTGGGCGCGGTCGGGGTTGGCCTGTGGATGTTCCCGTTCTTCTCGCTCATCGACACCGGCGGCTTCGGTGCCCTGCTGCTCGCCGTGACCGTCGGCCTGGTGCTGCACGGGGCGATGTACGCGCCGCAGGCCGCCTTCTTCTCCGAGATGTTCGCGACCCGGATGCGGTACTCGGGCGCCTCCATCGGGGCCCAGTTCGCCTCCGTCGCGGCGGGCGCCCCCGCCCCGCTGATCGCCACCGCGCTGCTGGACGCCCACGACAGCTCCGTCCCGATCTCCCTGTACGTCATCGCCGCGGCCGTCCTGACCGTCGTCGCCGTGCTGGCGGCGAAGGAGACCCGCGACCGCGATCTGACGGAGGTGACCCCCGCCGACGGACACCAGGAACCGGCTGCCGTGTCCGTGCCGGACACCCGCCGCGTCTGACCCGGCCTCCAGTACCGAGCCCCCGGCACCGGCCCCGTACGCCCGCGCGTACCGGGGTCAGTGCCGTGCCGGTGCCGACAGGCGGTGGAGTCTGAGGGCGAGCTGTATCTCCAGGGCGCGGGCCGGGCTCTGCCAGTCCTCGCCGAGGAGGCGGCCGACCCGGTCCAGGCGCTGCGCCACCGTGTTCACATGAACGTGCAGCGCGTCCTTGGTGCGGGCGGGGCTCATGCCGCAGGCGAAGTAGGCGTCGAGGGTGCGCAGCAGGTCGGTGCCGCGCCGCTCGTCGTACGCGGCCACCGGGCCGATGGTGCGGTCGACGAACCCCGCCACGTCCCGGTCGCCGGCCAGCAGCAGCCCCAGGAACCCGAAGTCCTCGGCGGCGGCCCCGTCCCCGGCGCGGCCCAGCAGGCGCAGTGCGTCCAGGCAGCGCCGGGCCTCGGTGTAGGCGGCGGCCACGGTCTCGGGGCGGGCGGCGAGATCACGGACCGGGGCAGAGGCGCCGACGGTGACCGCCTCGTGGACGGCCGTGCCGAGGTGCCGGGCGGTGCGGCGGGCCACGTCGGTGGCGGTGTCCCGGGGCCCGAGGGGCAGCAGCAGGACGGTGCCGCCGTCGCGGGCGGCGGCCAGGCCCTGCCGGGTCGCCGCTAGGTGGGAGGCGGCGGCCCACAGGCGTCTGCGGGCGTCCGCCGCCTGGTCGGCGTCGGCGGCGGGACCGTCGAGGCGGGCGGCCAGCACGGTGTGGGTGGTGTCGAGGTCGGCGCGCAGCCGCCGGGCCCGGTCGCGCAGCAGGCGCGGGTCACGGTCGCGGGCGTCGAGCAGGTCGTCCAGCAATTCGCCCCGGACGCGCTGTTCGGCCTCGGCGGCGGAGCGCCGGGCGAGCAGCAGCAGGGAGGTGACCATCGCCGCGCGCTCCAGGGTGCGTTGGTCGACCGGGTCGAGGCCGGGGTGGCCGCGCAGCACGAGGGCGCCGAGCAGTTCGCCGCCGGCGGTGACGGCCGCGACCCAGTCGTCGCGGTGCCGCACCGCGTGTCCGTCGGTGCGGGACGCCTCCAGTGCCTCGGGCGGTGCGACGGCCGCTTCGGTGAACTCGACCGTGCCGTCGAGGACTTCGGATACGGCGGCGGCGACGTCGTGGACGCCGCCGCCGCGCAGGACGAGTTCGGCGAGCCGGTCGTGGACGTCGGAGGCCCGTTCGATGACCGCGCTGCGGTCGCGGATGATCTCGTTGGCATGCTCCAGGTCGGCGACGGCCGAGCGGGTCTCGGCGAGCAGGTTCGCACTGTCGATGGCCGCCGCGGCGAGGGCGGCGAAGGAACCGAGCAGGGCGATCTGCTCCCGTTCGAAGACCCGGGCCCGCCGGTCCGCAGCGTACAGCACCCCGATGACATGGCGTCCGAGCATCAGCGGCACGCCGAGGATGGCCACGAGTCCTTCGTCGCGCACGCCGGTGTCGATGGTGCGGGTGTGCCGGAAGCGGTCGTCCTCGAAGTAGTCCTCGGTGACGTAGGGGCGGGCTGTCTGGGCGACCAGGCCGCCGAGCCCCTCGCCCATGCCGAGCCGCAGTTGCTGGAAACGGGCGGCGACCGAGCCCTCGGTCACCCGCATGTAGGTGTCGCCGCGCGCCGGGTCGTTGAGGCTGAGGTAGGCCACGTCCGTGCCCAGCAGTGAGCGGGCGCGCTGCACGATGGCGCGCAGCACGGCGTCCAGGTCCCGCAGCCCGGCGAGGTCGTGGGCCGTCTCGAACAGGGCGGACAGCTCGGCCTCCCGGCGCCGCCGCCCCTCCAGCTCCGCGCGCACCCGCAGCGCGAGCACCTTGGCCTGTTCCAGCGCCGCGATCCGCTCGGCGGGCCGCCCCTCGGCGCGGGCGAGCAGCACCGGCTGCTCGTACGCCTCGGCGGACGCGCCCCGGGCGAGCAGCTCCAGGAACGGCGTCTCGACGGCGAGGGCCGGTTCCGGGGCGGGGGCCGGCTCCCGGGCGGCGCCACGGCTCGGCGGGACGGCGGGCGCGGACCCGGCGTCACCGACCGGCGCTCCGGCACCGTTGGCGGAACGCTCGACGTGTGGCACGTGATCACGAGGCATGTGCACAGGATCACCCATCGTCCGACCACCCCGTCACCCCTGTGGAAAACCCGCACGGCTGCGGCGGAAGCGCCTGTGGAGAAACGGTACGGCCATCCAAGGCGGGTTCATCGGGCCCGACTTCGGCAGCCCGAACAGCCCTGGCGGCCCAAGCAGCCGACGGCCTGACGGCACGGGCAGCACGGACAGCACGGGCAGCACGGACAGCGCAAGCGGCACGGACGGCAGAGCGGCACGGATGGCACAGGCAGCACGGATGGCACAGGCGGCACTGACGACACAGGCAGCATCGGCGGTCCCGCGGCCCCAGCGCCCAGAACCGCCTCCGCCCCCGCCTCAGTGCGCGCTCCACCCCCCGTCCAGCACCAGCGACGTGCCGGTCACGAACGACGTCCCCGGGCCGCACAGGTACGCCACCGCCTCCGCGACCTCCTCCGGTTCGATGAGCCGTTTGACGGCGCTGTCCTTCAGCAGGACCTCGGTCAGCACGCGTTCCTCGGGGATGCCGTGGGTCCGGGCCTGGTCGGCGAGTTGTCTCTCGACCAGGGGGGTGCGGACGTAGCCGGGGTTGACGCAGTTGGAGGTGACGCCGTGCGCGGCGCCTTCGAGGGCGGCGGTCTTGGAGAGCCCTTCCAGGCCGTGCTTGGCGGCCACGTAGGCCGACTTGTAGGCGGAGGCGCGCAGGCCGTGCACGGAGGAGATGTTGACGATACGGCCCCAGCCCTGCCCGTACATGTGGGGCAGCGCGCCCCGGATGAGGCGGAAGGGGGCCTCCAGCATCACGGTGAGGACGGTGTGGAAGACGTCCGGCGGGAACTCCTCGATGGGCCGGACCAGTTGGATACCCGCGTTGTTGACGAGGATGTCGGCGCCCGCGGCGCTGCGCTCGGCGGCGTCCAGGTCGGTGAGGTCCAGGACCTCGGGCACCACGGTGCCGGGCAGGTCACCGGCGCTGTCGGCCAGGGCGTCCAGGCCGGCCGCGTCCCGGTCGACCGCTCTGACCTCGGCTCCGGCGGCGGCCAGCCGCAGCGCGCAGGCGCGCCCGATGCCGCCGGCGGCACCGGTGACGAGGGCGGTGCGGCCGCCGAGGTCGAGCGGGAGGGCGTGGGGGGCCGGGAGGACGCTGGACGAGGTCATGAGGCCGACCCTAGGCAGCGTCGGCCCGGCACCCCATATGGGCACGCCCTACAGTTCAGCCGATACCGGTGGGGTCGAACCACGTGGGTGCGTCGGCGAGCGCCTGCTTGATCCGGAACCGTCCGAACTCGCCCAGCTCCGGCAGCGCGTCCACCGTGAACCACGCCACCTCCAGCGACTCGTCGTCGTTGACCCGGGCCTCGCCGCCGACGGCCCGGCAGCGGAAGGTGAGGTCCATGTACTGGCAGACATCGCCGTTCTCGTACGTCACCGGGTTCAGCGCCTGCACGCTCAGGACCCGTTCGACCACGCACCGCACGGCGGTCTCCTCCAGCACCTCGCGCACGGCGCAGGCGGCGGGCTGCTCGCCGGGCTCCGGGATGCCGCCGATCAGGGACCAGCGGCGGTTGTCGGAACGCCGGTTCAGCAGCACTCTGCCGTCGTCGTCGAAGACCACGGCGGTGACTCCGGGAAGCCACAGCAACTGGTGTCCGGCCGAGGCGCGCAGTTCGCGGATGAAGTCGGGAGTAGCCATGCGCCCGACCTTAACCGGCCCCGCGGGTGCCGCCGGACAGGTCCACGGGGCGTGCGACGGGCGTACGGCTACACGTCACCGGCGCGCCGTCCGCGCAGGCCCGCGCCGATCGCCCAGCCCAGTCCGCCCGCGGCGACCAGCACCAGGGCGATCTCCGGGCCGGTGCCGAGCCGGGTGGCGGGCGTCTGCGAGGAGCGCAGGGGGACCCTCTGCACCAGGGTGTCGGCGACGAACATGCCGGTCCGCTGGGTGATCGTCCCGTCGGGGAGGATGATCGCGCTGACACCGCTGGTGACGGGGACGGTGACGGTCCGGCCGTGCTCGACCGCGCGGACGCGGGACATGGCGAGTTGCTGGTAGGTCATCTCGCTGCGGTCGAAGGTGGCGTTGTTGCTGGGGACGGAGATCATCTGGGCGCCGTCGGTGACCTCGGAGCGCACCGCCCAGTCGAAGGCGGCCTCGTAGCAGGTGACCAGGCCGATCCGGGCGCCGTCCATGGTGAAGACGCCGGGTTCGTGGCCCCGGCTGAAGTCCTGGCGGACCATCGACGTCCACTCGCCGTTGATCGCCCCGATCAGCGAGCGCAGCGGCAGGTACTCGCCGAACGGCTGGATCTGCCGCTTGTCGTAGGTGTCGACGGGGCCCTTGTCGGGGTCCCAGAGGATCTGCTCGTTGTAGAGCTTGCCGTCGCGCTCCACGACGCCGCCCACGGAGATGGGGGCGCCGACCGCGCGGGCCGCCCGGTCGATCACCGCGCGGGCGTCGGGGTTGGCGAACGGGTCGATGTCGGAGGAGTTCTCCGGCCACAGCACCAGGTCCGGCCGGTCGACCTCGCCGGCCTCGACCTCGGCGGCCAGCCGTTCGGTCTCGCGTACGTGGTGGTCGAGCACCGCGCGGCGCTGGGCGTTGAAGTCGAGCCCCGCGCGGGGCACGTTCCCCTGGACGACGGCGACGGTCCGGTAGCCGTCCTCGCCCCGGTTGCTGACCAGGGGCCGGGCGGCAATGGCACCCGCCACCGGGACGGCGACGCTCAGCAGGGCGACGACGGCGGCGCCCCGCCGTACCGGGCGGGCCCGCCGGGCCGCGACGGCCAGGCGGACCGCCTCGTACAGGCCGAAGCCGCACAGGACGACGGCGAAGCCGAGCACCGGTGTGCCGCCGGCCGCGGCGAGCGGGAGGAAGACGCCGTCCGCCTGCCCGAAGGCGATCTTGCCCCAGGGGAAGCCCTCGAACGGCACGCGCGCACGTGCGGCCTCCCCGGCGGTCCACAGCGCCGCCGCCCACACCGGCCAGGCCGGGAGCCTGGAGACCGCGGCGACGCCCGCGCCGACCAGGGCGACGAAGACCGCCTCGATCGCGGCCAGCGCCAGCCAGGGCCCGGGGCCGACCTCCACGCCGGTCCAGACCAGCAGCGGCAGCAGGAAGCCGAGGCCGAAGAGGTAGCCGAGGCCGAGCCCCGCCTTCCACCCGCGTCCGCGCAGCACCGCCCCGAGGACGGCGAAGGCGGGCAGGGCCAGCCACCACAGGGTGCGCGGCGGGAAGCTGACGTAGAGCAGCGCTCCGGAGAGTGCTGCCGCGGCGGCCGGGAGGAGGCGGCGCCCGAGCCGGGCGGCGCGCGCCCTGGACGCGGTCTCCGGCTCCAGTCGGTCCGGCCCGCCGACGGATGGTGCGGTGACGGTCACCCCGGGAGTGTACGGCGCGTGACCTGGGGGCCGACAGCACGGCCGGTGCCGTCCAGGGCCGCTGCCACGTCGTTGCGGCGGAGCCGTGCACGGTTCGTCCCCGAACCGTGCACCAGCCGCTACCGTGAGCCGGAGTCCCGGCTGCGCCCCGCGGTGGGCGCCGCCGGTCCGGGGGGACGACGGGGCACGGGGGGCGCGGTGGGTTCCACGGGGGTGACGTCCGCGGCCGGCCCGCGGACCGACGCCGACGGACGTGGCGTCGTGGATGTGGCGGGAGTACTGGTCCTCGGGAGCTGTGCCGTCTGGGCCCTGCTCACGGCCGCCGCCCGGCACGGCCGCCCCGAGGGCGTGCTGCTCGCGGTGCTCGCGGTGGCCGCCGGGTACGCCGTGGGACGGATCTGCGGCGCCCTGCTGCCGGTCGCCGCGCCCTGTGCCGCCGCGCTGGCCGGGGTCGGGCTGACCGTGACGGTGCCGCACCTCGCGCCGGGTCCGCGGATCACCGATCCGCTCGGGCACGCCGGCGCGACCGCCGCGCTGCTGGCCCTGTCGACGGGCGCCGCGTGCTGCGCGGCCTGGGGCGGCCGGGCGCCGGGCACGCGGCGCGGGCTGTGGCTGCTGGCCGGTGCGACCGTGGCGACGGCGGCGGTCCTCGGTTCGGCCGTCGGCTGCGCCGCCGCGGCCGGGGTGCTGCTGTGCTCGCTCGCCGCCGGCCGGGTCCGCCGCCGAGGCGCGGCCGTCGCCGGGCTCGGCCTGGCCGGGGCGCTGGTGACCGCCCTGCCCTGGGCGGTGGCGGAGGGCGCGCTGCCGGAGGAACCGGGCTCCGTGGTGACGGGCCGACTGTCGTCCCACCGTGCCGGGCTGTGGGGCGACGCGCTGGCGATGGCCCGGGAGGACGCCGGGCTCGGGGTGGGTCCCGGGCGGTTCGGGGAACTGAGCGCGACGGCGGCCCGGCTCTCGCTGCCGGACGGCAAACCGCATTCGGCGCCCCTTCAGGCGGCGGCCGAGCAGGGGGTCGTAGGAGTCGTCCTGTTGGGGGCCGCCTTCTGCTGGGTGCTGTACGCCCTGTTGCGCTCGCCCCGGGCCACGCCCGTCGCGCTCACCGCCGGCGTGTCGCTGACGGCACTGGCGGCCTTCGCCGCGGTGGGCAACGCCCTCAGCTTCACCGCGGTGTCGGTGGGCGCCGGGGTCCTCGCGGGACTGGCCACGGCCCGCCCGCTCCGGGACGAGGCGACGCGACGAGGGGCGTGAGGGGACGAGGGGCGTGAAGGACGGGGAAGGACGGGGAGGGAGGGTGGCGGGAGACGACCGGCTTCGCCTGGCCCGGCGACTCGACCCGACAGTCCGTACGCGCGTCGGCGACCCCGGTCCCCAGCGATCGGCGATCGGCGATCAGTACGCGGTACCCGGCGCCTTCGGCCGCAGCCGGTCCTTGATGACCCGTACGGCCGCCTCCGCGTCGTCGACCGTGATCGTGAAGGTGTGGCCGTCCCACAGGCGCAGGACCACGCCCTCGCCGCGGCGGACCACGACGGCGGTGCCCTTCTCGGGCCGCCAGCGGTACCCCCAGCCGCCCCAGTGGCGGGGCGTGACCAGCGGGGCGAACTCGGCGCCGGCGACGTGCGACAGCGGGATGCGGCGGCGCGGGACGCCGATGTGGCCGCAGCGCACCTCCAGGCACTCCCGGTCCACCTTCAGCGCGACGTGCACGAACGCCAGGGTGCCGAAGAGGACCAGCAGGCCGGCCGCGATACAGCCGACCACCGCCATGGCCAGCGGGGCGATGCCGGACTCCCAGGCGGAGTCGACGGCCAGCGCGATGCCGAGCGCCAGGCAGGCGGCGCCGATGAGCGCCAGCAGCCACTGGAACCGGTTGGTGGCGCGGCCGGTCCAGACGTCGGAGTGGGGAGCGTGTTCGCCGGGGCGGTGGTCCCTCATGGCTAAGAGGTTACTCACGTTTCCGCTCCGCGCGTACCTGATCGCGGAGAGTCACCGCGCCGAGTCGGGCCACCGGCCGCCGGGGGCGATCAGCCCGCGGGCGTGACCGCGCGCAGCAGCCTGCCTTCCTCGTACGCCAGGGCGGGCGCGGGCAGGGCGCCCTCGCGTCCGCTGAGCAGCACCGTGAGGCCGCCCTCGGCCGGGGCGCCGGGGGCGGGCCGGGCGCCGACGCGGCGCAGGGCCTGGGCGGCGACCGCGCCGGCCGAGCCGTGCAGGACGACGGGCGGACGGCCGGGGCGGCGCACGGCGGCCCGGATGCGTTCGGCGACCAGTTCGTAATGGGTGCATCCCAGGACGACGGTCGTTACGTCGTCCGGGGTGAGCGCGGCCGCGGCGGCGACGGCGGCGTCGATCGCGGTCTCGTCCGCCTGTTCGACGGCCTCGGCGAGTCCCCAGCACGGCACCTCGGTGACCGGCACCCCGTCGGCGAACCGCTCGATCAGCCCGCGCTGGTAGGGGCTGCCCGTGGTGGCGGGCGTCGCCCAGATGGCGAGCGGGCCGCCGCCGGCCGCGGCCGGCTTGATCGCCGGGACGGTGCCGACGACCGGCAGCCCCGGCTCGTGCCGGGCGCGCAGGGCGGGCAGCGCGTGCACGCTGGCGGTGTTGCAGCCGACGATCAGGGCGTCCGGCCGGTGGGCGGCGGCGGCCTCGGCGACGGCGAGGGCACGTCCGGTGAGGTCCTCGGGGGTGCGCGGGCCCCAGGGCATGCCGTCGGGGTCGAGGGAGAGCACGAGATCGGCGTCCGGCCGCAGACGCCGTACCGCAGCGGTGGCCGCCAGCAGACCGATTCCGGAGTCCATGAGCGCGATCTTCACCCGGCCACGATAGACGATGGGCCGCGCACGGCCGGTCCGGTGGGGCAGACTGCGCACGTGATCGCCGTCGTCTGGTCCGCCGCCGTGTCGCTCGCCGCCTGGCTGTGGCTGCTGCTGCTCCAGGGCCTGTTCTGGCGCACCGACGTCAGACTGCCGCCCCGCCGGGACCCCGAGGTGTGGCCGTCGGTGTGCGTCGTCGTCCCGGCCCGGGACGAGGCTGCGGTACTGCCGGACAGCCTGCCCTCGCTGCTCGCCCAGGACTACCCCGGGCGGGCGGAGGTCTTCCTCGTCGACGACGGCAGCACGGACGGCACCGGTGACCTGGCGCGCGAGCTGGCCCGCGGCCGGGGCGGGCTGCCGCTGACCGTGGCCTCGCCCGGCGAGCCCCCCGCGGGCTGGACCGGCAAGCTGTGGGCGGTCCGGCACGGCATCGCGCTGGCACGCACCCGTGAACCCGAGTACCTGCTGCTGACGGACGCCGACATCGCCCATGCCCCGGACAGCCTGCGCGCGCTGGTGGCGGCGGCCCGCACCGGCGGCTTCGACGTGGTCTCGCAGATGGCGCGACTGCGGGTGGCGAGCTTGTGGGAACGGCTCGTGGTGCCGGCGTTCGTGTACTTCTTCGCGCAGCTCTATCCGTTCCGGTGGATCGCGCGGCAGGGGTCGCGGACGGCCGCGGCGGCGGGCGGCTGCGTCCTGCTGCGGGCCGAGACCGCCGAGCGGGTCCGGCTCCCGGACGCCATCCGGTACGCCGTGATCGACGACGTGGCGCTCGCCCGTGCCGTCAAGGGCGGTGGCGGGCGGGTCTGGCTCGGGCTGGCGGACCGGGTGGACAGCGTGCGTCCGTATCCGGGGCTGGGCGACCTGTGGCGGATGGTCTCGCGCAGCGCGTACGCCCAGTTGCGGCACAACCCCCTGCTGCTCGCCGGCACGGTGGCCGGACTGGCCCTGGTGTACCTGTTGCCGCCCGTCGCCCTGGTGGCGGGGGCGGTGACCGGGAGCGCGGCGGGCGCGGTGCTCGGCGGGCTGGCGTGGTTGGTGATGACGGGGACCTACCTGCCGATGCTGCGCTACTACCGGCAGCCGTCGTGGCTCGCGCCCCTGTTGCCGTTCACCGCGTTCCTGTACCTCCTGATGACGGTCGACTCGGCGGTGCGGCACTACCGGGGGCGGGGCGCGGCCTGGAAGGGCCGCACCTACGCGCGTCCGGACACCGTGGGCGACGAGAGCTGACCGCCGCCCAGGGGGATCACTTGCGGCCGGGTGTCCAGTTCATGCCCCAGCCGTACGCCTGGTCGACCGTCCGCTGGGGGCTGACCCCGCGCTGGGGCACCAGGTAGCGGGCCTCGCGCTGGACGACCAGGTCGCCGCCGGCGCTGGTGATCAGAGCGAGGGCGCAGACCGTCGACGGGACCGTGCACTCGTCGAGCGAGAAGTCGATGGCGGCGCCGTACTGCGGTTGCAGGGTGACCGTGGCGTTCAGGTCGGCGAAGGAGCGCGCGCCCTCGTAGACGGTGACGAAGACCAGGATGCGGCGGAACGCCTGCCTGTGGTCGAGGTTGACGGTGAGGTTCTCGCCGGTCGAGACGGCACCGGTGCGGTCGTCGCCGTCGAGGTGGATGTACGGGGGCTGGTGCAGCGCGCCGAAGGCGTTGCCGAGGGCCTGCACGACTCCCTTGCTGCCGTCGGCCAGTTCGTAGAGGGCGCACAGGTCGAGGTCGAGGTCGTTGTGCATGGCGGTGGGGCGGCCCAGCTTGCGCGCCCAGCCCGAGAACTGCTTGCGCACCTCCCAGTTGAGGTTCACCCGCAGGGCGCCCGAGGTGCCGCCCTGCTTCGTCAGCGACACGGAGGGCGCCGTCTTGGTGAGCGTCACCTTGGTGAGCCGCACGGGCTCCGACGGCGGCGCGGCGGGCGCGGGCGCCACGGGCGTCACCGGGGCGGGTGCGGCCGGAGCGGGCGGGGAGGCGGGAGTGACCCGGGGGGCGGGAGCGGGCGGCGGCGAGGCGGTCGCCGCCGCCCCCTGGGGTTCGTCCACGGTGATCCCGTAGTCCGTGGCCAGGCCCTCCAGTCCGCTGCTGTAGCCCTGCCCCACGGCACGGAACTTCCAGGCACCCTGGCGGCGGTAGAACTCGCCGAGCACGAAGGCCGTTTCGACCGTCGCCCCCGGGTTGTCGAAGCGGGCCGCCACGGTCCCCCGGTCCGCGTCCCGGACCTCGATGTAGAGGCCGGGGACCTGCCCGAACGACCCGCCGTCGGCGGAGGCGGCGAGGATGACGGTCTCGATCGCGGGCTCCACGCGTGCGAGATCGACGAGGAGGCTGTCGGTGACCCGGCCGCCGGCGTCCCGCTTGCCCTCGTGGCGCACCGCGCCGGAGGAGTGCGCCGGCTGGTTGTAGAAAACGAAATCCGCGTCGGAGCGGACCTTTCCGTGCACCAGCAACAGCGCCGAGGCGTCCGCGTCGGGAACACCGGGTCCGGAAGCCCACCCCAGTTCGACGCGGAGCGCCGTCGTCGGCACCGGGGTGTTCGACCCTTTCGACATTGACATGTCCGCCCCCATCACGTGTCAGCGCGCCGGGCCGGGTCCCGGCGGTGCGTCAATTCTGCCGCGCCCGCCTGGTCCACCGCGGGTAACCCGCCCGGAACTCGGCCTTTACCAGAAACTCACGGCACTGGCGCGTCCTTTTTCGTCAAGTTCGCTCGGATTGAGGGTTCAAGGTCACCGCCGACCCGGAAAACAACCCTCTTATCGGTCTCCCCAACCAGCACATCGTGGGCTTAACTTATGTGCCATGACCTCCCCCCGCTCCACTTATGGTGGCGGCTACTACTCCGCCTCCTTCCCGGACACCCCGATCTACGACTCGCTCGTGGCCGAGCGGGGCACCCCGCAGATCGCTCCGATCCGGGTCCCCGCCGCGTACGACGCTCCGGGCAGCCACCTGCCCGCGCTTCCCTCGGCACTGCCCGCCCTCCCGGCGGCCCCGGCCCAGCCCGCATACGGCTACGGCTACCCGCAGCAGGCGCCGCAGCCCGCCCCGCTGCAGCAAACGCCCGCCCCGTACATCCCGCAGCAGGCGAGCGCGCCCCGCGGCTACCCCGGCCCTCAGCAGCCGCAGCAGCCGCGCCCGGCGGCGCCCGTCCCGGCGGGATACGAGGCGATGCGCCCCGCGGCGCCCCGGCCCGCGCCGGTGCCGTACCAGGACCCGTACAACAACCAGCAGTACCGCGGCTACTGAGCCGTTCCCCCGGCTGTCGGTGCCACCTGGCACGATGGGGTCATGGGGAAAGCACGACTGCAGTCGATCCACATCCATCCGGTCAAGGCGTTCCGGGGCCTGGCGCCCCAGGAGGCCGCCGTGGAGCCCTGGGGGCTGGCCGGAGACCGCCGCTGGATGCTGGTCGACGACGGGGGAAAGGTCGTCACACAGCGCCAGCGGCCACGTCTGGCGCTCGCCGCCGCCGAGCCGCTGCCCGGCGGCGGCCTGCGGCTGTCCGCGCCCGGTGCCGAGCCGCTGACCGTGCCGGTGCCGCCGTCCGGGGGCACGGTCACGGTGGAGCTGTTCCGCGACAAGGTCGAGGTGGTGCCGGCCGAGGACCCGGCCGCGCACGCCTGGTGCAGCGCGCACGCCGGCGCGGACGTCCGGCTGGTGTACCTGGACGAACCCGCCACCCGCCGACCGGTCGACCCGGAGTACGCGCTGCCGGGCGAGACCGTCTCCCTCGCCGACGGCTTCCCCCTGCTGCTCACCACCAGCGCCTCCCTGGAGGCCCTCAACTCCCTGATCGCACAGGGGGATCACCCGGACGAGGGCCCGCTGCCCATGAACCGCTTCCGGCCGAACGTGGTCGTGGCCGGCACCGCGGCGTGGGCCGAGGACACCTGGTCGCGCGTCACCATCGGCGAGGTCGCCTTCCGGGTCGCCAAGCCGTGCGGGCGGTGCGTGGTCACCACCACCGACCAGGGCACCGCCGACCGCGGCCGGGAGCCCCTGCACACCCTCGGCCGGCACCGGCGCCGGGGCGGCAAGCTGGTCTTCGGGCAGAACCTGGTGCCGCTGTCCGCCGGCACGATCCGCGTCGGCGATCCGTTCACCGTCGTGGAGTGACCCGCCTCGCTCTCCGGCCGGGAACCCTCCACCGGGGCCCGCGCGTTGGTATCGCGTGAGAAGTGCATGAGAGGTCCCGTGAGGGCGCGGGCGAGGTCCGTCCGGAGGTGATCTCGCTCTCTCTTCGACGGACCCGCGCGTGCACTGCTCCGACGGGGGTTATCACGGAGCGGGAAGGGGGTGCGGACCGTGCGGGCGATCCCGGGACTCTGGCGCTGGCGGCACAATCCGCTGCGCCGCGCGACCGATCTGGCCGAGGCATGGGTGGCCCTGGCGGCCCTGCTGCTGATGGTGGTGGTCGCGCCCGTGGCCGGTGTGCTGGCGGGCGGCGCGGCCGGCGACGCCCTGGAGCGTTCCGTCCACGACCAGCGGGAGTCCCGGTACCGGGTGACGGCCACCGTCGTCCGTGAGCTGGACCGCTCCCCACTGGACGTCGACCCGGAGACCGCCGCCGCGGGAGACCTGCGCAGCCGCGTCCTCGCCCACTGGACCGCACCGGACGGGTCCGGGCACCGCGGCCCCCTCCTGGCGGGCCTCGCCACCCCGCACGCCGGGGACCGCTTCGCGATATGGACCGACGCGCACGGGCGGCTGGTGGCCCGTCCGCTGGACACCACGACCGCCACCACGCACGCCGTCCTGGCCGGGTTCGGCGTCGCGCTGGCCACCGCGGGACTGACCGAGGGCGTCCGGCGGCTGATCGTCTGGCGCATGGTCCGCCGCCGGTACGCGCGCTGGGACCAGGCGTGGGACCGGGCGGGCCCGGACTGGGGCCGGACCGGGACCGGCATCTGACCGGCTTCCGCCTCCGGTCAACCGGCACTCCGCACGCGCGCTACGGTGGAGCCGGCCGGCATCCGTTCCGGCAGGACCCGCGCGTGGACGGGCCGCAGGGGCGCGCCCCGACGGCGACCGAGCCAGCAGTACGACGAGGTGGGGGCAGAGCAACACCATGGCACAGGGCACGGTCCAGGTGACGCACACCGGCACGTCGCGGTGGCGGCGCCGCACGGGTGAGTACGCATCGCTCGCCGCCGCCCTGGAGGCCGCGGCGGACGGTGACGTGCTCACCATCGCCCCGGGTACCTACCGGGAGAATCTCGTCGTCCAGCGCGCGGTGACGCTCCGCGGCCCGGAGGGGGCCCACGGCCCGGTGCGGATCGCGCCGGTGGACGGGGTGCCGCTCACCGTGCGCGCCTCCGCCGTGGTGCAGGACCTGCACGTGGAGGGCCAGGACGCCGCGGCGCCCGCCGTGCTGGTGGAGGAGGGCACGCCGGAGCTGCTGGACGTCCGGGTCGTCACCCGGTCCGCCGCCGGCATCGAGGTGCGCGGCGGCGCCCGGCCGACCGTGCGGCGCTGCACCGTGGACAATCCGGCGGGCGTCGGCATCGCCGTGGTCGACGGCGGCGGCGGGGTGTTCGAGGAGTGCGAGGTCGTCGCGGCCGGCCAGGCCGGCGTCGCGGTGCGCTCCGGCGGCCACCCCCGCCTGGAGCGCTGCCGGGTCCACCACGCGGCGGGCTCGGGGCTGACGGCGACGGGCGAGACCTCCGCGCTGGAGGCCGTGGGCTGCGAGGTCTACGAGGTGCGGGGCAGCGGCGTCCAGGTGACCGCCCGCGCCACCGCCCACCTCACCGACTGCGATGTGCACCGCACCACCGGCGACGGCGTCACCCTCGACACCGACGCGGTGCTCACCCTCGCCGACTGCCGCATCCACGACATCCCGGAGAACGCGGTCGACCTGCGCTCCCGCTCGGTGCTGACGCTGACCCGCACCAGCGTGCGGCAGTTCGGGCGCAACGGCCTGTCGGTGTGGGACCCGGGCACCCGCGTGGACGCCAACCAGTGCGAGATCTTCGACAGCACCGGCGACTACCCGGCCGTCTGGGTCAGCGACGGCGCCACCGCCGTACTGGACTCCTGCCGGGTGCACGACGTGCCGGACGCCCTGTTCGTGCTGGACCGCGGCTCCCGCGCGGACGTCGTCGACAGCGACCTGACCCAGGTGCGCAACACCGCGGTGTCGGTGAGCGACGGCGCCACCGCCCAGCTCGACGACTGCCGTATCCGGGAGGCCGCGACCGGTGCCTGGTTCCGGGACCACGGCAGCGGCGGCACCCTGAACAACTGCACCGTGGACGGCACCCGTACCGGCGTGATCGTCACCAAGGGCGCCGACCCCACCATCGAGCGCTGCGTGATCGACTCCCCCGCCGAGGCCGGGGTGTATGTGTCGGCCGGGGGCCGGGGCAGTTTCCTGGGCTGCCGGGTGACGGGCAGCGGCGGGTACGGCTTCCACGTCATAGACGGCTGCCGGACGACGCTGAAGAAGTGCCGCACCGAGCGCTGCGCGCGTGGCGGGTACGAGTTCGCGGACGCCGGGAGCGAGCCGGGCGTGGACGCCGGTCCGCTGGTGGAGGACTGCACCAGCGACGAGAGCGCGGGACTGCGGACGCCGGCCTCGCGGGAGACGGCCGTGGAGACGGTGAGCGGCTCCCCCGGCCTGCTGGGCTCGATCCCCGGCCAGCGCAGCACCGAGCAGGAACCCCTCGTCGCGGCCCCGCCGTCCGCCGGGCCGGCCCGCTCCTCCCAGGACGTCCTCGGTGAACTGGACGCCCTGGTGGGCCTGGACAGCGTCAAGCGCGAGGTGCGCGCCCTGATCGACATGATCGAGGTGGGCCGGCGCCGCCAGGAGGCGGGCCTGAAGGCGGCCTCGGTCAAGCGGCACCTGGTCTTCACCGGCTCCCCCGGCACCGGCAAGACGACGGTGGCCCGGCTGTACGGCGAGATCCTGGCCTCCCTCGGCGTCCTGGAGAACGGCCACCTGGTGGAGGTCTCCCGGGTGGACCTGGTCGGCGAGCACATCGGCTCGACGGCGATCCGCACCCAGGAGGCGTTCGAACGGGCCCGCGGCGGTGTGCTGTTCGTCGACGAGGCGTACGCGCTCTCCCCCGAGGACGCGGGCCGGGACTTCGGCAAGGAGGCCATCGACACCCTCGTGAAGCTCATGGAGGACCACCGCGACGCCGTCGTGGTGATCGTCGCCGGCTACACGGCCGAGATGGAGCGGTTCCTGTCCGTCAACCCGGGTGTGGCGTCCCGGTTCTCACGGACCATCACCTTCGGCGACTACGGTCCCGAGGAGTTGCTGCGGATCGTGGAGCAGCAGGCCGAGGAGCACGAGTACCGGCTGGCGCCGGGCGCGTCCGAGGCGCTGCTGAAGTACTTCACGGCCCTGCCCAAGGGCCCGGCGTTCGGCAACGGCCGGACCGCGCGGCAGACGTTCGAGGCGATGGTGGAGCGGCACGCGAGCCGGGTCGCCCAGGTCGCCGACCCCAGCACCGACGACCTGACCCTGCTCTACGCGGAGGACCTGCCCGCGCAGCCCTGAGTCCCGCCGTCGGCGACCGGCACCGTGCCTGGTCCGGCGTCGGGGCGGGGCGCGGGCACCCCGGGGCGCAGCCGTGCCAGCAGCCGCTCGCGCTCCTCGGCGAAGGCCGGGTCGGCCTGGTAGTCGGAGTGCCCGAGGATCGGCGAGGGCAGCGGATGCAGCGCGGTGCGGCCGTAGGCGAGGGGGTCCTTCAGGGGCGCTCGGTCGACGGCGGGGCCGCTGTCGCCGGGCAGGCGCACCGGGCCGCCTATGGGGTCGGTGAGCCGGTACAGGTTGCGCCAGCAGTCGACCTCCTGGTGCAGCGAGGCGAGGGCGGCCGGACCGAAGTAGGCCGGGAACCAGCGGCCGTACAGGCGCTCCAGCGGGGAGCCGTAGGTCAGCAGGGCGACGCGTGCGCGGGCGGACGGTTCGAGCTGCCAGGCCGCGGAGGCGGCGAGGACGCTGCCCTGGGAGTGGCCGGAGATGACCAGCCGTCCGCCGGTGGCGCGGGTCCAGGTGGCCATCCGCCAGGTCAGGTCGGGCACCGCGCGCTCGGCGTAGCAGGGCGGCGCGAAGGGGTGGGCGGCGCGCGGCCAGAAGGTGCCGACGTCCCACAGGATGCCGATGGAGCGCCGCGCGGAGGCGTCCTTGTAGGCGCGGCGGCCGAAGGTGACGAACAGTATGAAGCCGAGGCCGATCAGCCAGGAGCCCAGCGCCTGCGCGGTCTGCGCGGCACCGTGCACGAAGGGGTACGTCCCCTCGGCGGCGTGCGCCGGGGTGCGGCCGGTGGCGAACGCGCCGGCCAGGGCGCCCGTGCCCAGCACGAAGGTGGTGGCGGAGACGACGGCGACCAGCAGCGGCACGCGGTCGGTGAGGCCGGCCATGGCGCGGGCGGTCGCGATCCGTCGGGTGCGTGCCGGGTCGTCGGTCCCGTCGGGGTGGTCGGCGGCCACGGCGGCGCGTTCGGCGCGGGCGGCCCGCCAGGCGCCGCGGGCGAGCAGCGCGGCCAGCGCGAGGACGACGAGGAGGAGCGGCGGGATCACGGACGCCTGCCAGGTCAGCAGGACCGGGGGCCCGGCGAGGGAGGTGCCGGTGCCGTCCAGCCAGTCCGAGACGCGCTGGGCGACGCCGCCGGACATGACGCTGCCCAGGGCGCAGGCCAGCATCGCGACGGCGGGTCCGCCCAGGCCCCGCATCGCGGTGCGCGGGTCGGGGCCGGTGCGGTGCAGCAGGTGGGCGACGACGGCGAGGGCGATGACCAGGGCGCCCTGCACCAGGGTGATGCCGCCGAAGGCGTGCTGGAGCGGGAGCCGCCCGGCGGAAGCCCACCCCGGGCGGGCCCAGCCGGCGTACGGCAGGGCGAGCAGGAGCAGGGCGAGGGCGGCGAGCGGCAGCCGGTGCACCAGCCTCCGGTCGAGCCGGCGGTCCAGGCGCCGTTCGCCGCGGCCCCGGCGGCAGACCACGGTCACCACGACCACGCCGCAGGCGGCCAGCGCGGCCTGCAGGAGCCAGCCGAGGGCGTCGAGGAGGGCGGGGCCGCCGGGCCGGTGGTCGAGGCGGGCCGCCGGCGCGGCGACGGCGGCGGCGACGACGAGCAGCCCGGCGGCGGTGTGCGCGGCGCGCAGCCGGGCCACCAGGCGGCGCCCGTACCAGAATCCGGGCCGGCCGAGCGCCGTGCGGCCGTCCGGTTCGGGCTCGCGGTCCATGGGCCGCTGGGACTCGTAGGTGCGCCAGGTGCGCAGGGAGAGGTACCAGAGCACGCCGACGAGCGCGGCGGGCACCGCGGCGGCGAGGGCGAGGCGCCGGCCGGGCAGGCTCCACCATCCGGCGCCGGGCCCGGCCGGGGCGAGGAAGCCCAGCCAGGAGTGGCGCCCGGCGCACGCGCGGGTGCCGGCGCACTGCCAGGCGGCGAGGTCGAGGGCGACCTCGCAGGCGGCGGCGGTCAGCAGCACCGTCAGGGTCAGCCCGGCGAGCCGCACCAGCAGCCCGTACAGTCGCGCCGCGCGGCGGTGGCCCTCGGCGGCGGGCCGCATCCAGTGGGCGAGGTTGGCCACCATGAACGGCAGCAGCAGCAGCCACAGGGCGCGGGTGCCGTTGCCGGAGGTGAGGTTGCACCAGACGTACGCCTCCGGCACCGGTCTGTCCCGGTAGTCCGCGGGCCGGGACTCGGCGTCGGCGTCCTCGGTGCGCCGGAAGACGGCCGCGATGCCGTCGCCGGTGACCCGGACCGTGCGCGGGTCGTCGAGCATCTCCCCGGGTGTGGTGCCGCCCACTCCGTGCACCAGGAGTTCCAGGGCGGTGCCGGTGCTGTCGGGCCGTGGGCCGGGGTCGCGCCGGGTGCCCCCCGCGGTCTGTGCGTGTGCCTGTTCCACTGTCTCGCCGTCCCCCGTGACGTGCCGTCGGCTGTGCCGTGTCCTGCGGGCACCAGGATGGCGGTTCGGCGGACGGCGTACACCTGCCCGCACGGAATCTCCCCGAACAGTGTGAACCGGTACCGGGTGTCGGTGACGGCGTGGAGGGTGACGGGCCCGGTGCGCGGGGTGACGTGTGCGCGACGCGAAGGCGGTGGCGCGGTGCTCGGCGGGGCGTGCGAGGATGAGGCGTCGGCGCACCGGAGCGAGCGAACGTCCTCGTAGGAGCGGGTGCGCCGGGGGTGTCGGGCGGTTTCGCGGCGAAAGGACCGGAGCGTACGTGAGCGAGAATCAGAACCTCCTCGCGGAGCAGCGGCGGGCCCTGATCCTCGACGAGGTGCGGCGCCGGGGCGGTGTCCGGGTCAACGAGCTGACCCGCAAGCTCGGCGTGTCGGACATGACGGTCCGCCGCGACCTCGACGCGCTGGCCCGGCAGGGCGTGCTGGAGAAGGTGCACGGCGGCGCGGTGCCGGTGGTGGAGGCGAGTACGCACGAGCCGGGGTTCGAGGCCAAGTCGGGCCTGGAGCCGACCGCCAAGGAGGACATCGCGCGGGCCGCGGCCGAACTGGTCGCGCCGGGCGCGGCGATCGCGCTGTCGGGCGGCACGACGACGTACGCGCTGGCGCACCGGCTGGTGGACGTGCCGGATCTGACGGTGGTGACCAACTCGGTGCGGGTGGCCGATGTGTTCCACGCGGCGCAGCGCACCTCGGGGGTGCGGCCGGGCACGGCGACGGTGGTGCTGACCGGCGGGGTGCGCACCCCGTCCGACTCGCTGGTGGGGCCGGTGGCCGACCAGGCGATCGCGGCGCTCCACTTCGACGTGCTGTTCCTGGGGGTGCACGGCATCTCGGTGGAGGCCGGGCTGTCCACGCCGAACCTCGCGGAGGCCGAGACCAACCGGCGGCTGGTGCAGTCGGCGCGGCGGGTGGTGGTGGTCGCGGACCACACCAAGTGGGGTGTGGTGGGCCTGAGTTCCTTCGCGGGCCTCGATCAGGTGGACACCCTGGTGACCGATGCCGGGCTGCCGCGGCAGGCGCGTGCGGAGGTCGCGGAGCATCTGCGGGTGGTCGTGGCGGGCGAGCCGGAAACGCCCGACGAGTAGCGGCCCGCCGCGCACGAGGCCGGTCGCTTAGGGCCTGTCGTCTGGATCAGGTCGAACAGGTCGCGGGGAATCCGCTGCGCCTCGTCGTGCCCCGCGTCTGCGGGCTGGTCCACACGACGGGCCCTAAGCCCTGCCGGGCCATTCGCCCGTGCGCAGCAGGGAGTCTATGGCGGTCGTGTACGGCGTGATGTCCAGTCCCTGACCGGCGAGCCAGGTGTCGGAGTAGTACTTGTCGAGGTAGCGGTCGCCCGGGTCGCAGAGCAGGGTGACGACGCTGCCCCGGCGGCCCTCGGCCACCATCTCGGCGACGATCTTCAGCGCGCTCCACAGCCCGGTGCCCGTGGAGCCGCCCGCCCGGCGGCCGATGACCCGCTCCAGGGCGCGTACGGCGGCGACGCTCGCGGCGTCCGGCACCTTCATCATCCGGTCGATGGCGCCCGGCACGAAGCTGGGTTCCATCCGGGGCCGGCCGATGCCCTCGATGCGGGAGCCGCCCTCGCAGGTGACGTCCGGATCGCCGGTGGTCCAGCCGTCGAAGAAGCACGAGTTCTCGGGGTCGGCGACGCAGACGCGGGTGTCGTACTGCATGTAGTGGACGTAGCGGGCGAGGGTCGCCGAGGTGCCGCCGGTGCCGGCCGTGGCGACGATCCACGCCGGTTCGGGGAACCGCTCCAGTCTCAACTGGCGGAAGATCGACTCGGCGATGTTGTTGTTGCCGCGCCAGTCCGTGGCGCGTTCGGCGTAGGTGAACTGGTCCATGTAGTGGCCGTCGGTCTCGGCCGCGAGCCGGGCGGACTCCTCGTACATCTTCCGGGAGTCGTCCACGAAGTGGCACTGCCCGCCGTGGAATTCGATCAGGCGGATCTTCTCGGCGCTGGTCGTGCGCGGCATCACGGCGATGAAGGGGACGCCGATCAGCTTCGCGAAGTACGCCTCGGAGACGGCCGTCGAACCGCTGGACGCCTCGATGACCGGACGGCCCGGCCGAATCCAGCCGTTGCACAGCCCGTAGAGGAACAGCGAGCGGGCGAGGCGGTGTTTGAGGCTGCCGGTCGGGTGGGTCGACTCGTCCTTGAGGTACAGGTCGATGCCCCACGGCTCGGGGAGCGGGAAGCGCAGCAGGTGGGTGTCGGCCGAGCGGTTGGCGTCGGCCTGGACCTTGCGGACGGCTTCTTTCAGCCACGCCCGGTAGGCGGCGTCGCTGCGGTCGGTGTCGAGGGTGACGCCGGCCCGGAGGGGCTGGGGGGTGCTCACGGCGGGACTCCTTCGCTCTGCGCGCCGAGGCGCGTGGCGCGACCGGCACCTCCGATCATAAGCACCTTGCGCACGCTTCTCACCTGCATAAACACTTCTTTGAGGGCCTCAAAGGGAAGCCCCTGGGGCAGGCTGCAAGGGCGCATCGGGGGGCGCATGCGCGCGAGTTCCCCGGGCTCGGTGGAAGGCCCCCGCGCGTACTGGTGCCGGGTCGCGGGGGCGGGCAGACTGCACCGGGTGGGACCAAGTCTCGCCACGGGGGCACCCGGGGACATGCGCGACACGAGCCCGTACCGGACCGCCGGGAGCACGGTCCGGCACACCGACACACGAGGGGGGCGGCTGCCCATGGCGGACCCGGAGTTCACTGCCCGAGGGGGGCGCGGGGACGAGCGACCGCGTTCACCGACCCGGGCGGGACGGGTCCGGTCCGGGGGGCGCGGGGCCGAGCGGCCGGCCGGTCGCGCGAGGCGGGTCCGCCCGCGCCGCTTCGTCGGGGCGCCGCGCCGGGCCGTGGGGCGCGACGGCTGAGATGCGCGTGAGTTGCGGCACCCCACCCCGTGCGCCACGCTGGTCTCACGTCACTCTGGGTTTACCGGCGACGACGCTGCGAACCAGCCCGCCGGCCACGACAGCAGGCGATGGTGTCACGCGAGCGCCCGCTGGTTCCGTACTCCGTGTTCTTCCGGACCTCTATGTCGGGGAGTCGCAGCCGTGATCAGTCACCCGAGCAGGCACTGCGCGGTGGAGCTCCAAGCCCTGCCGTCGCGGATCGGCCAGGTCCGCAGAATCGTCTCCGCGCAGTTGCGTTACTGGCATCTGGATTCTCTGATCGACCGGGCGGTGCTCGGTGTGACGGAGTTGCTGACCAATGTCCACCTCCACGCGCGTCCCGACAAGACGTGCACCGTGCAGATCGAGCTGCTGCCCGACCGGGTCACGGTGTCGGTGCGCGACCACGACCCGCGTCTTCCCGTGGTGGACGACGCCGAGCCGCTCGCGACCCGCGGGCGCGGCCTGTCCATGGTGGCCGCGATGAGCGAGAGCTGGGGCGCCCGGCCGGACGGCGAGTCCGGCAAGGTCGTCTGGTTCACCCTCTCCACCCCTTCGCACGTGCCGCCGCTCGCCGCGCGTCCGCCGCGGCGGGTGGTGGAGGAGGTGCCCGTGGACGCGTTCGCCCCGGCCGGTCGCGGGGCGGATCACCGCCGGGCGCGACCCGCTCCCGCCCGCTCGGCCGTTCCCGGCTGACCGGGCGGTGACCCGTTTCCCGTGCGCGGGGCGCACGGGGACGGCGGTCCGTGCCGGACGAGCGGTCCGTGCCGGACGAGCGGTCCGGCCGTACGGCGGTCAAGGCCGGCCCGACCGACCGCCCCGACCCGCGCCATGGAGCCCGGGTGCGTCGGCGCCCGTACTCGTCCCCCGCCGGTCGGCCGGCCGGGTTCAGCCGAGGACCGCGAGGGGGTCGTCGAGGACGGGCTGCCAGGCCAGTTCGGCGGCGCCGACCAGGCTGTTGTGGTCCAGGGTGCAAGCCAGGATGGGCACGCCGCCGCTCTGGCCCCACAGGCTGCGGTCGGCGACCACCGCGCGGAGCCGCTCCGGGTCGGCGTCCAGCAGGGTGCGGTGCAGTCCGCCGAGGATGATGCGGTCCGGGTTGAGGATGTTGACCAGCCCGGCGAGGCCGAGGCCGAGGCGGTCGATGAGGGCCTCGGTGGCGGCGCGGACGGCCGGGTCGGCGTAGTGGCCGCGAACCAGGTCGATGGACTGCTGGAGCAGGGACACCTCGGGGCCCGGCTCGCGTCCGGCGGCGGTGAGGAAGGCCAGCGGGTCGGTCTCCACGTCCAGACAGCCCCGGCTGCCGCAGTGGCACGGGCGGCCGTCGGGGTTGACGGTGAGGTGGCCGACCTCCAGGGCGAGACCGGAACTGCCCGAGTGCAGGCGGCCGTCGAGGACGAGGGCGCCGCCGACGCCCCGGTGGCCGGTGGCCACGCACAGCAGGTCGCGGGCGCCGCGCCCGGCGCCGTGCCGGTGTTCGGCGAGCGCGGCCAGGTTGACGTCGTTGGCGGCGAACGCGGGGCCGTCGAGACCGGCGGCGCGCACCTGCTCGGTGAAGATCTGCCGGACGGGGGCGCCGACCGGCCAGGCCAGGTGCAGCGGGTTCAGCGCCAGGCCCTCCGGTTCGGCCACCGCCGAGGGTACGGCGAGTCCGGCGCCGACACAGCGCCGGCCGGTGCGGCGCAGCAGGTCGGCGCCCGCCTCGACGACCGAGGCGAGGACCTTGGCCGGGTCGGCGTCCACGATCTCGCAGCCGGGCGTGGTGGCGACGATCCGGCCGCCGAGTCCGACCAGGGCCGCGCGGTAGCCGTCGGCGTGGACCTGGGCGGCGAGGGCGACGGGGCCGTCCTCGGCGACCTGGAGCCGGTGCGAGGGGCGGCCCTGGGAACCGGCGGCGGCGCCGGGCCGGGCGTCGACCCGGATCAGGCCGAGCGCCTCCAGTTCGGCGGCGACCGCGCCGGCCGTCGCCCGGGTCACGCCGAGTTCGGCGGTGAGGACGGCGCGGGTGGGGGCGCGTCCGGTGTGCACGAGCTCCAAGGCGGGCCCGAGCGCGCCGCGCCCCCGGTCCAGCTTCGTCCTGGAGGTGTTCGTGTCCCCCGCCCTCGGCGGGTCCGCCTTGCCGCTCATGGAGGCGAGTCTCCCATGGTCGCCACGGCGGCGGAGCTACCGGCCGCTGACCCGCAGCGTGATGTTCAGCCGCCCGGTGAGCCCCAACTCCCCCGGCGCGGTGCCCGGATGCACCCGGGGCACGCCGTGGTACGCGAACCGGGCGGGCCCGCCGAAGACGAACAGGTCGCCGCTGCGCAGCTCGACGTCGGTCCAGGGACGGTTCCGGGTCGCGGTGTTGCCGAACCGGAAGACGCAGGTGTCGCCGAGGCTCAGCGAGACCACGGGGGCGTCCGCGTCCTCGTCGCTGTCGCGGTGCATGCCCATGCGGGCGTCGGCGCCGTAGAAGTTGATCAGCGCGATGTCGTACGCCGCCGGGGCCGGCCCGCCCAGCGCGTCGGCGACCGCCCGGCCGGCCAGGTCGCCGAGCCAGGACGGGAACGGCTTGACCGGGGCCCCGTCGCCGTCGGCGGCGGTGCGGGAGTAGGCGTACGGGTACTGGTGCCGGCCGGGGCAGCCGGGGTTGTCCCGTACGGCCCGCCCGCAGTCGGGGCACGCGCGCACGACCCCCCAGTGCAGGCCGAGGCAGACCTGCCGGGCGGTCATCGTGCCGCCGCCGGGAGTGCGGACGGTGCGCAGTCCCGCGGGCGGGCGCGCCCACGCCCGGCAGGCGTCGAGCAGCTCGCGCTGCCGCGAGGGGTCCAGCCAGTCGGGGACGTGGACGGCACCGGGCGCGACGGTGGCGCGGGACCTGGGGAACAGCTCGACGTCCATGCGGCCATCCTGCCCGACCGGGTCCCACCTGCGGCTCGGCTAGCCTGGACGCACGATGGACGACCGTATGACGACTGAGTGGGGCGCGCCGCTGCTGGCCCGGTTCCCCGCGGACCCGCGCGACCCGCTGCGCGCCTGGGACGCCTCCGACGAGTACCTGCTCGGGCATCTCGCTCAGCGGGAGGTCCCGCTGTCCGGCGCGGTCGTGGTCCTCGGCGACCGCTGGGGCGCGCTGGTCACGGCGCTGGCGGAGCACCGGCCGACGCAGATCACCGACTCGCACCTCGCGCAGGAGGCGACCCGCGCCAACCTCGCCCGCAACGGCGTCGAGCCGGGTGCGGTGCGCCTGCTGACCACGCAGGACCCGCCGCCCGCGCGGATCGACGTCCTGCTGGTGCGGGTGCCCAAGAGCCTGGCGCTGCTGGAGGACCAGTTGCTGAAGCTGGCGCCCGCCGTGCACGAGGGCACGGTCGTCGTCGGCACCGGCATGGTGAAGGAGATCCACACCTCGACGCTGGAGCTGTTCGAGCGGTTGCTCGGACCGACCCGGACCTCGCCGGCCCGGAAGAAGGCCCGGCTGATCTTCTGCACGCCCGATCCGGCGCTTCGGCGGCCCGCCGCCCGCTGGCCGCTGGCCTACCGGCTGCCCGACGACGCCGGTCCCGTGGCGGGGCGGACCGTCGTCAACCACGCGGGGGTCTTCTGCGCCGACCGGCTCGACATCGGCACCCGGTTCTTCCTGCGGCACCTGCCCGGTCCGGGCGCCCGCCGGGTGGTGGACCTCGGCTGCGGCAACGGTGTGGTGGGTACGGCGGTGGCGCTGGCCGACCCGGACGCCGAGGTGCTGTTCACCGACGAGTCGTTCCAGGCGGTGGCCTCGGCGGAGGCGACGTACCGGGCCAACGGGGTGCCGGGGCGGGCGGAGTTCCGGGTCGGCGACGGGCTGGCCGGGGTGCCGGACGGCAGTGTCGACCTGGTGCTGAACAACCCGCCGTTCCACTCCCACCAGGCGACCACCGACGCCACGGCGTGGCGGATGTTCACCGGGGCGCGGCGGGTGCTCGCGCCGGGCGGTGAGCTGTGGGTGGTCGGCAACCGGCACCTCGGCTACCACGTGAAGCTGCGCCGCCTGTTCGGCAACTGCCGTCTGGTGGCGAGCGACCCGAAGTTCGTGGTGCTGAGGGCCGTCAGGAAGTAGTCCCGCCGATCACCCCGAGCAGGTCCGTCACCGTCCGTGCCATGGCCCGGCGGCCCACGGTGAGGTAGGCGCGGGAGTCGACCGCCTCGGGGTGGGCGGCGAGGAAGTCCCGGATGGCGCCGGTCATCGCGGCGTTGAGCGCGGTGCCGACGTTGACCTTGGCGATGCCGCCGGCGACCGCCGCGGCGAGTTCCGCGTCGGGGACGCCGGAGGAGCCGTGCAGCACCAGCGGCACGTCGAGGGTGCTGGAGAGCCGCTTGATGAGGTTCTGGTCGAGGGCGGCGGTACGGGTGGTCATGGCGTGCACGCTGCCGACGGCGACGGCCAGGGCGTCCACCCCGGAGTCGGCGACGAAGGCGCGGGCCTCGGCGGGGTCGGTGCGGGCGCCGGGCGCGTGGGCGTCCAGGGGCGGCTCGCCGTGTTTGCCGCCGACCTCGCCCAGCTCGGCCTCGATCCACAGCCCCCGGGCGTGCGCCCAGTCGGCGGCGGCGCGGGTCGCGGCGAGGTTCTCGGCGTAGGGCAGCCTGGAGGCGTCGTACATGACGGAGCTGAACCCGGCGTCCGGGGCCCGGCGGAGCAGGGCGTCGCTGACCACGTGGTCGAGGTGGAGGGCGACGGGCACGGCGGCGCGTTCGGCGGCGGCGACGGCGGCGCGGGCCAGCGGGCGGAGCTGTCCCTGGCGGAACTTCACCGCGTTCTCGCTGACCTGGAGGACGACGGGGGCCCGCGCCGCCTCGGCGCCGGTGACGACGGCCTCGACGTGTTCCAGGGTGACGACGTTGAAGGCGGCGACCGCGGTGTGCGCGGCGGCGGCCCGGGTGACCAGGTCACCGGTGGTGGCGAGGGGCACGCTCGTCCTTCCCGGGCGTCAGGGGGCGAGGATCACCGAGCGGGTGAGGTGGCGCGGCCGGTCCGGGTCGAGGCCCCGGGCGGCGGCGACGGCGACGGCGAGCCGCTGGGCGCGGACCAGTTCGGCGAGCGGGTCGAGGCGGCCCGCGATCCACAGCGCGCCCGTCTCCGTGACCTGTTCGGCCAGTCCGGCGGGCGGTTCGCCGAGCATCCAGGTGGCGGTGCCGTGCGTGGTGACGCTGACCGGGCCGTGCCGGTACTCCATCGCCGGGTAGGACTCGGCCCAGGACAGGGACGCCTCGCGCATCTTCAGCGCGGCCTCGTGGGCCAGGCCGACGGTCCAGCCCCGGCCGAGGAAGGTGAACTGGGTGCTGGTGACGAGGTGTTCGGGCAGGTCGTCGGCGAGCGCGGTGCGGGCGTCGGCGACGGCCGCGTCGCTGTGCCGGCCGGTGTGGGCGCGCAGCAGGGTGAGCGCGGTGGTGGCGAACCGGGTCTGCACGACGGAGCGTTCGTCGGCGAAGTCCAGGACGACCACCTCGTCGGCGGCGCCCGTCACGGGGCTGTCCGGGTCGGCGGTGACCGCGGTGGTGCGGGTGCGGCCCCGCACCCGGCCGAGCAGGTCCAGTACTTCGGTGGTGGTGCCGGAGCGGGTGAGGGCGACCACCCGGTCGTACCGGCGCCGGTGCGGGAACTCGGAGGCGGCGAAGGCGTCCGTCTCGCCGTGCCCGGCCTCCTCGCGGAGCGCGGCGGCCGACCGGGCCATGAAGTACGAGGTGCCGCAGCCGACGATCGCGACCCGCTCCCCCGGCGCCGGCAGCGCGCCGCCGTGCCGTGCCGCCTCCGCCGCGGCCCGCGCCCAGCACTCCGGCTGGCTGCGCAGCTCGTCCTCGACATGCGTCATGGGCGCACCCTCCCCAGCGATGATTGTTCCTGCAAGATAGCGCGCACTTTCGAGCAGGAACAAGCATCTTGCGGGGGGATCACGTGGGTTAAGGTCGCCGCAGGACCGAGACGACGGAGGGCGCATGTCGCGCGACGCCCGCTGGAAGGCGCTGCTGGAGCTGCTCGTGGAACGCGGCCGACTGGACGTCGAGGACGCGGCGGCCGAGCTGGCGGTGTCGGCCGCGACGATCCGCCGGGACTTCGACGGGCTCGCCGAGCAGCAGATGCTGGTGCGCACCCGCGGCGGCGCGGTCGTGCACGGGGTGTCGTACGAACTGCCGCTGCGGTACAAGACGGCCCGGCGGGCCACCGAGAAGCAGCGCGTCGCGCGGGCGGTCGCCGCTCTGGTGTCGCCCGGTGAGGCGGTGGGCCTGACCGGGGGCACGACCACCACGGAGGTGGCGCGCGCACTGGCCGTGCGCGCCGACCTCGCCTCCGGTACGCCCGCGCTGACCGTGGTCACCAACGCGCTGAACATCGCCAACGAGCTGGCGGTCCGCCCCCAGTTCAAGATCGTGCTGACCGGCGGGGTGGCGCGGGCGCAGTCGTACGAGCTGGTCGGGCCGCTCGCGGACGGGGTGCTGCGTCAGATCACGCTCGACGTGGCGGTGCTCGGCGTGGTGGGCCTGGACGCCACCCACGGGGCCGTGGCCCACGACGAGGCGGAGGCCGCGGTCAACCGGCTGCTGTGCGAGCGGGCCGAGCGGGTGGTGGTGGCCGCGGACTCCAGCAAGCTGGGCCGCCGCGCCTTCGCCCGGATCTGCCCGGCCGGGGCGGTGGACACGCTGGTGACGGACACGGCGGCGGACCCCGGGGCGGTACGGCGACTGGAGGAGGCCGGGGTCACGGTGGTCACCGTCTGAGGCGCCCGCCCCGGCCCGGTGTCAGTGTCAGTGTCCGTGGCCGTCCCCGGCTTCCCCGGCTTCCCCGGCTTCCCCGGCGTGCGCCGGGGGCAGCGCGCCGGCCCGGACGGTGAACGCCGCGGTGCGGACCTTGCCCTCGTGCCGGAAGTCCAGGAAGAGGCGGTACGTGCCGGCGCTGGGCGCGGTGGCGGTGAAGGAGACGGTCGGGCCGGGCTTCGTGGTGCCGTCGCCGGGCTCGCCGTTCGGGTGGACGTGCAGGTAGGCGAGGTCGCCGGAGCGCAGGGCGACGAGGTGGCCGTAGGCGCCGAGGTAGGGCTGGAGGTTCGTGACGGGCTTGCCGTCGCGGTGGACCTTCAGCCGCAGTTCGCTCGCCTTGTCCGGGCGCAGGGCGCCGGTCAGCTCGACCCGGTAGCCGTCGACCTCGGCGGTGGCTCCGGGGGCCGGCAGCGCCTGGGCGTCGTAGCGGCCGGAGGCGGCGAGGTCCGCGCCCAGGGTGAGGTTCTCGGCACCCTGCTTCGCCGGGGTGAAGTCGGCGAAGACGCGGTAGCCGCCCGCGCGGGGCAGGTCGACGGGGACGCGCCAGGTGCCGTCGGCGCCGAGTGAGGGGTGCAGGTGGCGGAAGGTGACCAGGTCGCGTGAGGCGAGGATGAGGTGCAGGTCCTTGTCGTGCTCGCGCCGGTACGCGGTGACGGCGCGGCCGCTGTCGTCGCGGACGGTGAAGCGCAGTTCCGTGCGCTCGCCCGCGGTGACGCGCGGGGTGGCGAGGTCCAGGGTGTAGCCGTTCTCGGAGATCTGGAGTCCGCCGGCCGGGGCGGTGTCCGCGCCCGCGTGTCCGGTGTGTCCGCCGCCGCCCTCCGGGGCCGGGGCGGGGTCGCCGTGCGTGCCGTGCGACGCGGCGGCACTGTCCTCGACGACCGGGTCGAGGCCCTGGCCGACACCGTAGGCGGTGCCGAACGTCGCGGCCAGCGCGGCGGTGAAGGCGGTGATCCTCAGTGCGGTGTTCATGGCGGTCGCGTCTCCTCGGATGCGGGGCAGGCGGCTCCGGGCGCCGGGGCCCTCCGTGCAGCTCACCATACCCCTGGGGGGTATCAAGTCAAGCGGGTCGACGCCTTGCCTTCGGTACCCCATGGGGGTATACATGACATCGACCTCGCAGATACCCCACCCGGGTATCGACCGAGACTATCGCCACGACACTCGATCGACCGGAGGACCCCATGTCTTCGTCCTGCTGCTCCCCCGACGGCCACTGCTCCACCGGCACCGCCACCGCGACCGCCGTCGGCGTCTCCACCACGTACGCCGTCTCCGGGATGACCTGCGGTCACTGCCGCGACACGCTCACCGAGGCCATCGGCGGCCTGGACGGCGTCACCGGCGTCGAGGTCGACCTGGAGGCCGGGCGGGTCACCGTCACCGGCGCCGGTGAGCCGGACGACGCGCTGATCGCCGAGGTCGTCGACGAGGCCGGTTACGAGCTGACCGGCCGCGTCTGAGCCACCCGCACACCCCGCCCGGCCGGGTCCCGCGCCCCGGGCCCCGGCCGGCCACCTCCTCCCAGGAGCACCCATGACCACCCGTACGACCGGCACCACGGCAGAGGTAGAGCTGGCCATCGGCGGTATGACCTGCGCCTCGTGCGCGGCCCGCGTCGAGAAGAAGCTCAACCGGATGGACGGCGTCACCGCCACCGTCAACTACGCGACCGAGAAAGCCAAGGTCAGCTACGCCGACGACGTCTCGGTGCGCGACCTGATCGCCACCGTCGAGGCCACCGGGTACACCGCGCGGGAACCCGAGCCGCCCGCCCGCGACGACGCCGGGGCACCGGACGCGGACGCGGCGGCCGAGGACGCGCTGCGCCCGCTGCGGCAGCGGCTGGTCACCGCCGTGACGCTGGCCGTGCCGGTGATCGCCATGGCCATGGTGCCCGCCCTCCAGTTCGAGTACTGGCAGTGGCTGTCCCTGACGCTGGCGGCGCCCGTGGTGACGTACGCGGCTTGGCCCTTCCACCGGGCGGCGGTCACCAACGCCCGGCACGGCGCGGCGACCATGGACACGCTGATCTCGGTCGGCACCTCGGCGGCCTTCCTGTGGTCGCTGTGGGCCCTGTTCCTCGGCACCGCGGGGACGCCGGGCATGACCCACCCCTTCGAGCTGACCATCGCCCGCGGGGACGGCGCCGGGAACATCTACCTGGAGGCCGCCGCCGGGGTGACCGCGTTCATCCTGGCCGGGCGGTACTTCGAGGCCCGCTCCAAGCGGAAGGCCGGCGCCGCCCTGAAGGCGCTGCTGGAGCTGGGCGCCAAGGACGTCACCGTGCTGCGCGGCGGCCGTGAGGAGCGCGTCCCGGCCGGCGAGCTGAAGGCGGGCGACCGCTTCCTGGTGCGTCCCGGCGAGAAGATCGCCACCGACGGCACGGTGGTCGAGGGCACCTCCGCCGTGGACGCCTCCATGCTCACCGGCGAGTCCGTGCCGGTGGAGGTGGCCGTCGGCGACGCGGTCACCGGTGCCACCGTCAACGTCGGCGGCCGACTGGTCGTCGAGGCCACCCGGGTCGGCGCCGACACCCAGCTCGCCCGGATGGCGAAGCTGGTGGAGGACGCGCAGAACGGCAAGGCCGCCGCCCAGCGGCTCGCCGACCGGATCTCCGGGGTGTTCGTGCCGGTCGTGATCGCCCTGGCGCTGGCCACCCTCGGCTTCTGGCTGGGCAACGGCGCGGGACTGACGGCCGCGTTCACCGCCGCCGTCGCCGTGCTGATCATCGCCTGCCCGTGCGCCCTGGGCCTGGCCACGCCGACCGCGCTGATGGTCGGCACCGGGCGCGGCGCCCAGCTCGGCATCCTCATCAAGGGCCCCGAGGTCCTGGAGTCCACCCGGCGCGTCGACACCGTCGTCCTGGACAAGACCGGCACCGTCACCACCGGCCGGATGACCCTGCTCGCCGTGCACACCGCCGAGGGCACCGACGAGGACGAGGTACTGCGGCTGGCCGGCGCGCTGGAGCACGCCTCGGAGCACCCGGTCGCCCGAGCCGTCGCCGACGGGGCCCGGTCCAGGCTGGGCGCGCTGCCCGTGCCCGAGGACTTCGCCAACGTCCCCGGACTCGGCGTACAGGGCGTCGTCGAGGGGCACGCGGTGCTGGTCGGCCGGGAGAAGCTGCTGGCCGAGTGGGCGCTGGACCTGCCGGCCGGGCTGGCCCGCGCACGGGCCGGGGCGGAGGCCGCCGGGCGGACCGCGATCACCGTCGCCTGGGACGGCGAGGCGCGGGCGGTCCTGGAGGTCGCCGACGCCGTGAAGGAGACCAGCGCGGAAGCGGTCGCCGGGCTGCGCGCCCTCGGCCTGCGGCCGGTCCTGCTCACCGGGGACAACCGGGCCGTCGCCGAGTCCGTCGCCCGCGAGGTCGGCATCGCGCCGCAGGACGTCATCGCCGAGGTGCTGCCGCAGGACAAGGTCGACGTGGTCGAACGCCTCCAGGGCGAGGGCCGGACCGTCGCGATGGTCGGCGACGGGGTCAACGACGCCGCCGCGCTGGCCCGCGCCGACCTGGGGCTGGCCATGGGCACCGGCACGGACGCCGCGATCGAGGCCGGGGACCTGACCCTGGTCCGCGGTGATCTGCGGGCCGCCGTCGACGCGATCCGCCTCGCCCGCCGGACCCTCGGCACCATCCGGTCCAACCTGTTCTGGGCCTTCGCCTACAACGTGGCCGCGCTGCCGCTCGCGGCGGCCGGGCTGCTCAACCCGATGATCGCCGGTGCGGCGATGGCCTTCTCCTCGGTCTTCGTGGTCGGCAACTCGCTGCGGCTGCGCTCCTTCCGCGCGGCCCGCTGACCACCCGCCGCCGCTGCCGCCCGGGGTCCGTCACCGACGGGACTCCCGGGCGTCGGCGACTCGGCCTCCCCGGGAGCACCCGGCGCCGGACGCCTTGCCCCGCGTCCGCGGCATGATCCGAACGACAGGCCCTGACCCGAACGGGCCAGGCCGGGGCGGCCCCGAGGCGGGGTACCGGCGAGGGTGGTGGGGACCCGTCCCATGGAGCAGGAGCCGATGACCGAACCGACCCGCGCCGACGCACCGCTGCGGCCCGCCGCGAGCCCCGGGCGACGCCGCCACGGCCCGGCCGACGTACTGCGGGACCTGCGGGCCGTGGACGGGGCGCTGTACGCGGCGGTGGCCGCCACGCCCACGCCGACGCTGGACCGGGCGCTGCGCGGGCTGTCGCACGCGGCCGACCGTTCGAGGATCTCGCTGGGCATCGCCGCCGTCCTCGCCCTGGGCGGGGACCGGCCGCGCCGGGCGGCCTTCCTCGGGGTGGGGGCGCTGGCGCTGGCCTCGGTGTCGGCGGACCTGCTGGGCAAGCGGCTGGTGCGCCGGCCGCGGCCCGACCGGGAGGTGGCCCGGGTCGCGGTGGACCGGCGGGTGCCGATGCCGGCCTCGGCGTCGTTCCCGTCCGGCCACACGGCGGCCGCCGTGGCGTTCGCCGCCGCCGTCGGCACGGTGTTGCCGGCGGCGGCGGTACCGCTCGGCGCGCTGGCGGGAGCGGTCGGCTACGCCCGCGTGCACACCGGCGTGCACTACCCGGGCGATGTCGCCGCGGGTGCCGTGCTGGGCCTCGCCGGGGCCGCCGCCGTGCTGGCGGCGGCCCCGGGCGCCGGGTGTCAGCCGAAGGCCCGTACCGCCTGGTAGTACGTCCACGCGGTGCCGTCGCAAGTGGTCTTGGTGGCGCCGGTGTAGCGGGCGCACACCCGCTTGAGGTCCTCGTAGAAGGCGCTGTCCAGCCGGGACTTGTTGGCGTCGAAGCTGCCCGCGGCCTTGTAGTTGCGGTAGCCGAAGTCGTGCCGCGCACAGGAGGTGCTGAAGGGGAAGCCCAGCGGGTTGTCCGGTGAGGTGGAGCAGTAGTCGGTGGACCAGTCGAAGCCGTACGCGGACCAGGCGGCCTGGTTGGCGCGGGCGGCGACCCACGCGTTGTAGCTGGACGCGCTGGTCTGGGTCCAGCTCGCGAGCACTTGGGGCTTGTCGGCGGGGGCGGCTCCGGCCGCCGAGGCGGCACCGACGACCGTGGCGAGGGCCAGGGACGAGGCGGTGAGAGCGGTGGCGAGTCTGCGGTGCATTGCACACCTCCATGAGGCCGCGACCCGCCCGTCGGGCCGCAGGTTCATGTCAAAGATGATGGGCAGCCGGATCGTCTTCTACACCACCTGTTCCCCAATGCACCATTAACTTACGGCTCTCACACGGCACTTGACGTGCCGGGCGGTCAGCGCGGGAGGGTCGTCCCCGGCAGCGTGTACTCGTCCCGGCGTCCGCACATGCCGTAGCCGCCGAGCCTGGTGGGGGCGGCCTGCCAGGCGCTCGCCGCGTCGAGGTGGGCGGGATCGCCGGCCGCCAGGGCGTCGAGCTGGGCGCCGGTGCGTTCGGCGGCGGCGAGCGCGCCGGCCCGCCACAGCTCGCGCCAGACGGGCACCCGGTCGCGCACCAGACCCGCGGCGGCCCGCTGGAACCGTACGAGCGGCCCGTCGTCACCGGCGAGCAGGGCCTCGCGCAGCGGCAGGTAGCCCTCGACGGCGAGGTCCCGGCGGCGCCGGGCGGCGGCCTCCGTCTCCGGTCCGATGCCGGGCGGCAGCGCCGCGGCGGCGGCGTACGCCTCGGGGTCGGCGAGCACCTCGGGCGGGAAGGTGAACACGGCGTCACCGGCCTCGGGCAGACCGCTGTTCTGCATCAGCACGGTGACCCGCAGGTCCCCGCGGGGCACCATGCGGTGCACGGTGCCGGGCGTGAACCAGGCGACGGAGCCGGGCTCCAGGGGAATGTCGCGGTAGCCGTCGGGGCTGAGCGTCTGCACGGCGCCCCGGCCGCCGGTGACGACGTACGCCTCGGTGCACACCAGGTGCAGGTGGGGGCTGCCGCCGCGCACCCCGTCGGCGGCCTCCCAAGGGTAGGCGGTGAGGTGGGACAGGCCCACCGCGCCGGGCAGCGGGTGCGGGACGGCGGGCCCGGTGCCGCTCACCACGGCAGCCCGGCCAGGTGGGCGTCGACCCGGTCGCGGTCCCAGGCGCCGTCGGCGACCACCAGCCGGTAGCGGTAGGCGAAGGACTCCCCCGGCGCCAGCGTGAACTCCTCGAAGAACGCCCACGAGAAGGCGACGGTGGGGACCGGGTCGGCGCGGACGAACCAGTGGGAGGGGTGGATCGCGGCGCCTTCGTCGAGGTTCTCGGGCGCGTGCGCGAAGACCAGCGTGGAGTGTGCGTCGCTCTCGTCGTGCTCGGCGGTGAACGCCAGCCACGGGCTCTGATGGCCCATCAGCTTCCCGGCGCCCGCGTCGGTGTCCGGGGCGAGGACGGTGCCGCCGGTGAAGTCGCGGGGGCCGCGCCACTGGAGCCCGGTGTACCCGGCCAGCTCCCGGCCCGCGGTGGTCGGGGAGCCGAACACCAGGGGCGTGTCACGGGTGTTGGTGAGCCGGATCGACCAGTCCAGCGCCCAGGCGCCGGCCTCCTCGTCGACCGAGTGGACGCTCAGCCCGCGCTCCTCGCGGGCCCACTCGGCGCCCGCGTGCGCCACCCAGGTGAGGTGCTCGGTGAGGGCGAACCGGCCGTCCTGGACGTCCAGGTCCGCGAACCCGTCGTGCCGCATGGCGCCGACACGGTCGGGCAGCGGCAGGTAGCCCCGGCCGTGCACGTAGGTGTTGCCGCCCCAGAAGTTCTGCCCGGACAGGTGACTGGCCGTCATCTGGACACCCTTGTGCCAGCGGTGGTCGTTCGGCCGGTAGCCGGTGACCGTGCGCCCGGCGAGGGTGCGCACCGGGTGGGCGTAGGGCTTGCGGGACTCGAACGGGTCGGGGTCGGGACGGTAGACGTACCGGAGGATCTCCGTGCCGTTGCCCGCGGTGACCGTGATGTCCTCGCCGTGGGTGTGGGTGACCCGGATGCTCACACGCGCTCCTTCGGGGCCCAGTCGGGGTGGTCGCCGTGCATGGCCGCGTGGAAGGGGTCGCCGGGCACGATCTCGCCCGCGCGCACCGGCCGTCCGGTGAACGCCGCCTTGTAGAGGGCGGCGGCGAACTCCAGGGTGGCGCGGGCCTGCGTACCGCTGCCCGGGGGCCGCGCGCCCGCGTCCCAGGCGTCGAGGAGGGCGCCGAGCTGCGCGGTGTGCGAGCTGGGCACGTCGGCGGCCGGGGTGCGCCAGGCGTCGGCGCGGGCGGGGTCGACGTGCGGGGCGGGGGTGTACGTCCAGTTCTCGTTGCGGTGCCCGTACAGGTGGGTCAGCTCGACCGTGGCGTCGGCGCAGTCGACGCGGAGCCGGCTCACCTCGTCCGGTGACAGGACGCTGTTGACGACCGTGGCCAGCGCGCCGCTCGCGAACCGCACCAGCGCGGTGGAGACGTCCTCGCTCTCGGTGTCGTGGACCAGTCTCGCGGCCATCGCCCGGACCTCCGCCCAGGGGCCCAGCAGATGCAGCAGCAGGTCGTACTGGTGGATGCCGTGGCCCATGGTGGGGCCGCCGCCCTCGGTGGCCCAGCGCCCGCGCCAGGGCACCGCGTAGTAGGCGGCGTCGCGGTGCCAGGTGGTCTGGCAGTGCGCGACCAGCGGGGCGCCCAGCGCACCGCCCGCGATCAGCTCCCGGGCGTGCGCCGCGCCGGAGCCGTGCCGGTGCTGGAAGATCACCGAGGCGTACGCGCCCGACGCCTCCTCGGCCGCCGCGATGTCGTCGTACTCGGCGAGCGAGAGGCACAGCGGCTTCTCGCACAGCACCCAGGCACCGGCCTTCAGCGCCGCCACCGTCTGCTCCCGGTGCAGCGACGGCGGCGTGCCGATCAGCACCAGATCGGGGCGTACGGCGTCCAGCATGGCCTCGGTCGAGGAGTACCCGGCGATGTGCTCGCCCGCCGCGGCCCGGAAGGCGTCGAGCCGGGCCGGGTCCACGTCCACGGCGGCGACCAGTTCCACCCGGTCGGCGTGGGCGCCGAGGGCGGGCAGATGGCCGCCGGTCACGATGGCGCCGGTGCCGACGACGGCCGCGCGGCGGCGGACGGGGGACGGGGGCATGCGGTCCTCCTCGGACGCTGGCGAACAGCGCGACGGGTGCGGCGCGGGCAGGGGGAAACGCCGGTGGAAAGCGCTTGCACCCGGGCCGACCCTAGGGGCCCGGCGAGCGTCTGGACAACCCCTCTGCACGGCTCGGGCGGAATCCGGGCCTCCGGGCGGGTGCCTCACTCGGTCCGCAGCGTTTGCGGCTCCCCCGACCTGCTGGTCGACTGTCGCAGGGGGCCCGGGGCCGGTCGCGCGAGGCACCGGAACTCCCCTTCAGCCTCCCCGTGGAAGGAGTCCAGGCGTGAGCACCGATCCGAGGCCGGCCGGTCCGGCCCAGCACACCGACGGCAGTCAGCCGTGGCTGCACCAGCAGGGCCGGGTCATCCAGGAGTTCGGCACCGTCAAGCAGTTCCCCGTGGCGCTGTCCATGGACGCCCGCCTCTACTCCTGTCAGCGGGTCAACAAGGTCCTGGCGGACACGCGCATCCTGCACGACCTGTACAAGAAGTACCACTGGCTGATGCGCGGGGCGACGTTCTACCAGTTGCACCTGCTGCTGGACAAGCACGCCGGTGAGCAGTTGGCGCTGATCGACACCATGGCGGAGCGGGTGCAGACGCTCGGCGGGGTCGCGGTCGGCGATCCGCGTCATGTCGCGGAGCTGACCACGGTGCCGCGGGCACCGGACGGCGTCGAGGAGGTGCCCGCGATGCTGTCGCGGCTGCTGGAGGCGCACGAGCTGATCCTCATCGAGTCCCACGACGCCGCGGCGCGCGTGCAGGACCTGGGCGACGACGGCACCAACGACATCCTCGTCTCGGACGTCATCCGCACCAATGAACTCCAGGCGTGGTTCGTCGCCGAACACCTGGTGGACACACCGCTGGTACGGACCTAGGCCCGGTCCGCCGACCCGAGGACGGGCGAACGTGCACGAGAATCCCGAGACGGCCGGCGGCCGGGACCCGGCCCCGGCGCCGGAGGGCCGCTGGACGCGGTTCCGCAGGACGCCGTGGTGGCCCGCCGTCGTCCTGGTGTTCATCCTCGCGGCGGCGGCCGGGCTGTTCGCCGGGTCGTACACGTACACCATGGCCAATCCGACCCCGCACCAGCTCCCGACGGCCGTCGTCGGCTCGTACGACCAGGCGCGGGGCCGGGCGTTCCTGGCCGGGCTGGGCAAGGCGCTCAACTCCTCGGTGCGCACCCATGTCTACGACTCCCGGGACGCGGCCCTGGCGGCGGTGGAGGACCAGAAGGTCTTCGGCGTCTTCGAGCTGCGGGACAACGGGCGGCACGTGCTGCTCGACGTGTCGTCGGCGTCGGGGTCCTCGGTGGCGGAGCTGCTGGAGCAGGCGGCCCCGGCGGTGGGGCGCGCGACCGGGGTGGCGGTCACCGTGCGGGACGTCAACCCGCTCCAGGACGGCGACCCGCGCGGTCTGGCGATCTTCTACATCTCGCTCGCCGCGGTGATCATCGGGTTCGTCGGCGCGATCCAGCTCAGCGTGCACGCGCGGGCGCTGACCCCGCTGGAGCGGATCGGGTTCACCGTGGCGTACGCGCTGCTCGGCGGGTTCGCCATCGCGGCCGTCGTGGACTGGCTGCTGGGGGCGCTGGACCTGCCGTTCGTGGAGTCGTGGCTGATCCTGGCGTTCACGATGTTCGCCAGCGGCATGACCTTCACCATGTTCAACACCCTGTTCGGACGCTGGGCGATGCTCCCGACCTGGGGCGTGATGATCCTGCTGGGCAACCCGTCCTCGGGCGGCGCGGTGTCCTGGCCGCTGCTGCCGTCGGCGCTGGGGGTGATCGGCCAGTGGCTGCCGCCCGGCGCCTCGGTCAACGCCCAGCACACGGCGGTGTACTTCGCCGGGCACCAGCACGCGTTCCCGTTCCTGGTGCTGGCCGGGTGGGCGCTGGTGTCCTGCGCGGTGTTCTGGATCTGGCGGCACCGCCACCCGGGCGGCCGGGAACGCCGCCCGCCGGACCTGGCACCGGACGGGGGCGGGGCGTGACGGCGGGCGCCGCCCGCCCGAAACCCACGCGACCCGCGCCGCGGTTGCTGCGAGCATGGCCGGATGACACGCACCGACATGCCTCCCGCCTGGGACGAGCGCTCCATGCTGACGACCTTCCTCGACTACGCGCGGGCCACGGCCGTCGCCAAGTGCGCCGGGCTGGCCCCGCAGGAGGCCGGCACGGCCCCGCTGCCGGGTTCGCCGCTGATGACCCTCGGCGGGCTGATCAGCCATCTGCGCTGGGTCGAGTACTACTGGTTCCAGGTGGTGTTCCTCGGCGAGGAGGACGAGGGCCCCTGGACCGACGAGGACCCCGACCGGGAGATGCGGATCGGCGCCGCGACACCGATCGCCGAACTGCTGGCGGCGTACGAGGAGCAGAGCGTCCGGTACCGGGAACTGGTCGCCGCCACCGATCTGGCGGCCCCGGCGAAGCGGCCGGTGCGGAGCGGCGGGCAGGTCACTCTCGGCTGGATCGTCATGCATCTGATCGAGGAGACGTCCCGGCACAACGGGCACCTGGACATCCTGCGCGAGCTGATCGACGGCACGACCGGGAACTGACCGCGCCTCACCCCTGGGCGGCGAGGCGGTCCAGCCACTCCCCGAGCAGATGCCGCTCCGCGCCGGTGAGGGGCGCGCGGTCGGACAGCGCGGCGCGCAGGGCACGGGCCGCGCCGGCCGGCCCCTCGTCGTCCGACACCACCGGCCGCTGGTTGGTGACGGCGGTGACCATCGCCTCCCGCAGGCTGCTCAGCAGGGCCGGATCGCGCCGGTCCGCGGGCTGGGACAGCCAGGTGAGCACCGCGCCGCGCACCGTGGCGTTGATGATCTGCGCCGCGAGCCCCTCGTCCACCCGCAGCCAGCCGGCCGCGGCCAGCTTCCGCACGCGGCCCATCAGGACCTCCAGGCCGGCCCGGTAGGCGGCCGAGCCGGTCCGGGTGGGTTCGGCGTACATCAGGGTGAACAGCGCGGGGTTGGCCAGACCGAACTCGACCGCGGTGTCCCAGCCCCTTCTCAGGTCCTCGATCAGGTCCGGCGGGTCGGGGTCGACGCGCTTGGTGGCGAGGAACGCGGCGAAGCCGTGCTCGACCACGGCGTCCAGCAGCCCCTCCTTGTCCCCGAACAGCCGGTAGATGGCCGGTGGCTGCAGGCCCGCCGCGTCGGCGACCGCTCGCGTGGTGACGGCGTCGCGCCCGCCGCGCGTCAGCAGGCCGATGGCGGCCTCGACGACCCGCTGCCGGGTCTCCTCCCGAGATGACATGAATCGATGATATGCGACCGGCGGTTCCGTCGTTAGTAACAGTGATATCGTTATGACGATTCCACTGGAAACAGTCCTGCCGCGACACTGGAGCGCATCATGATCATCGTCACCGGGGCCACCGGACAGCTCGGACGCCGGATCGTCGAGAGCCTGCTCGGCCGCGTCCCCGCCGAGCGGATCGGCGTCAGCGTCCGCGACCCGCTCAGGGCCCAGGCGTTCGCCGACCGGGGCGTGCGGGTGCGTCGGGGCAGCTTCACCGACGCCGCGAGCCTCGCCCACGCCTTCGAGGGCGCCTCCCAGGTACTGCTCGTCTCCGTCGACAAGATGGGCGAGGAGTGCGTCGAGCAGCACCTCGCCGCGATCGAGGGGGCCGTCGCCGCGGGCGCCGGGCGCATCGTCTACACCAGCCAGACGGGGGCCGACGCCGCCTCCCGCTTCCAGGCGTGCCGCGACCACGCCGCCACCGAGGAGGCGCTGCGCACCTGCGGCGTGCCGTTCACCTCGCTGCGCAACGGCTTCTACGCCACCAGCGCGGCGCACTTCGTGAGCCACGCGCCGCACTCCGGGGAGCTGGCGCTCCCCGCGGACGGGCCGGTCGCCTGGACCGCGCACGCCGACCTCGCCGACGCGGCCGCCGCCGTCCTGCTCGACGAGGGCCGCTTCGAGGGACCCACCCCGCCGCTCACCGGCAGCCGGGCGCTCACCTTCGAGGAGATCGCCGCTGTCGCCGGGGAGCTGACGGGCCGCGGCGTCGAGCGGGTCACCGTCTCCGACGAGGAGTTCCGGGAGCGGCTGACCGGCCAGGGCACCCCGGCCCTCGTGGCGGAGCAGTTGCTCGGCATCTTCGCCGCCTCCCGGGCCGGGGAGTTCTCCACCGTCGACCCGACCCTGGCCGAGCTGATCGGCCGCGCACCGCTCTCCCTGCGCGCGGTGCTCAGCGAGCACCTCGCCGCCGCCTGACCACCACGACCGCGGGCCCCGCAGGCAGCGCCCCCGGGGCCCGCGCGCCGGCCGCCGTCAGCCGAGCGGCACCGTCACCTCGCCGCTGCCCTCGGCCCGCTCCCCGCCGGCCACCCGCACGGTGAACGGCCGGTCCGTGCCGTCGGCCGTCACCCGCAGTACGCCGCCGTCGCGGCGCACCCGGAAGGTCGCGGCCGGCGCGCCCGTCAGGTCCGGGACGGTGACCTCCGTGGCGTACGTGTCCCCGGCCGCGGGGTGCACGAGCAGCGACACCCCGTCCAGCCAGTCGCCGTCGGGCCGCTGGTCGTCGGCGCCGAGCGGCAGTACGGCGCCCTCCCGGACGTACAGCGGCAGACTGTCGTAGCCGTGCCGTTCGGTGCGCCAGGCCGGGCCGGTGACCCGCTCGCCGCTGAGCAGGTGCGTCCAGGTCCCCTCGGGCAGGTAGACCTCCACCTCGCCGTCCTCGCTGAACACCGGGGCGACCAGCAGGTCGGGGCCGAGCATGTACTGCCGGTCCAGCGGGCGGCAGGCGGGGTCGCCGGGGAACTCCAGGACCATCGGCCGCATCACGGGGACGCCGGTGCGGTGCGCCTCGACGGCGGCGCCGTAGAGGTAGGGCATCAGCCGGTGCTTGAGCAGTGTGAAGCGCCGGGCGACGTCGACGGCCTCCTCGCCGAACTCCCACGGCACCCGGTACGACGACGAGCCGTGCAGCCGGCTGTGCGAGGAGAGCAGGCCGAACGCCAGCCAGCGCTTGAAGACCGCCGGGTCGGGGGTGCCCTCGAAGCCGCCGATGTCGTGGCTCCAGAAGCCGAAGCCGGACAGGGACAGGGACAGCCCGCCGCGCAGGGACTCGGCCATGGCGCCGAAGGAGGACCAGCAGTCGCCGCCCCAGTGCACGGGGAGCTGCTGGCCGCCGGCGGTCGCGGACCGGGCGAAGACGACGGCCTCGCCCTGGCCGCGCTCCTTCTCCAGGAGTTCGAAGACGGTCTGGTTGTAGAGGTGGGTGTAGTAGTTGTGCATCCGCTCCGGGTCGGAGCCGTCGTGCCAGACCACGTCGGTGGGCACCCGCTCGCCGAAGTCGGTCTTGAAGGTGTCCACGCCCTGGTCGAGCAGCGGCTTGAGCTTGGACTGGAACCAGGCGCGGGCGTCCGGGCTGGTGAAGTCGACCAGGCCCATGCCGGCCTGCCACAGGTCCCACTGCCATACGTCGCCGTCGGGCCGGCGCACCAGGTGGCCGAGTTCCGCGGCCTCCTCGAACAGCGGGGACTTCTGGGCGATGTAGGGGTTGATCCAGGCGCTGATCCGCAGGCCCTTCTCCTTCAGCCGGGCCAGCATGCCCTCCGGGTCGGGGAAGACGTCCGGGTCCCACTCGAAGTCGCACCACTGGTACTCGCGCATCCAGAAGCAGTCGAAGTGGAAGACGGAGAGCGGGATGCCGCGCTCGGCCATGCCGTCCACGAAGGACGTCACGGTCGCCTCGTCGTAGTCCGTGGTGAACGAGGTGGTGAGCCAGAGGCCGAAGGACCAGGCCGGGGGCAGCGCGGGGCGGCCGGTCAGGGCGGTGTAGCGGCCGAGGACGTCCTTCGGGGTGGGGCCGGCGACGACGTAGTACTCCAGCGTCTGGTCCTCGACGCTGAACTGCACCTGCCCGACGGACTCCGAGCCGACCTCGAAGGAGACGGCGCCCGGGTGGTTGACGAAGACGCCGTAGCCGCGCGAGGAGAGGTAGAACGGGATGTTCTTGTACGCCTGCTCGCTGCTGGTGCCGCCGTCGGCCTGCCAGATGTCGATGACCTGGCCGTTCTTCACGAACGGGGTGAAGCGCTCGCCGAGGCCGTAGATCTGCTCGCCGACGCCGAGCGCGAGCCGGCTCACCATGTGGTGGGCGCCCTCGCCGGTGGTGGCGAACGCGGTGCTCTTGGCGTCCGCCCGGGTCAGCTCCCGCCCGTCCGCGTCCTGGAAGGTGAGCGTCCAGGGGCCGGACCGGTCCAGGCGCAGGGTCAACGGGCCGCTGGTCAGCTCGGTGACGGGGCCGTCCTGGCGAACCTCGCCGGCGCCGTCCGGGTCGCCGGTGAGCGCGAACTCGGGGCCGGGGTGCCGCTTGCCCGCGTGGTGGGTGACCCGGACGCCGATGACGCCCTCGGCCGGAGAGAAGCACTCGGCCGTGATGAGGGGCGCGTTGAGGGTGTCGCCCCGGCGCGTCACTCTTTTAACGGCGGCATGGGCGGTGAAGCGCTTCGACTGAGCGCGTACATCCCGTACTTCGGTGGCGTACGAGAGGCGCACACCGTCGCGGACGAGCCAGAAGCCGTCGGTGAACTTCATAGTCTTCCTCGGGGGTGGGGGCGAGAGCGGGTCGGATGGGAGCGGGACGTCTCGAAAGCCTTTTGATCGTACACAAAACAAATTCGTCCACCAGGGGTCCGAAACCGCTCTCCCCGTGCTGATCAGGCGTGATTACCGACGAGAGCACCCTCCTCACGCCACGGAACCGAGAGACGGACGTCACTTGGGACTAGCGCGGCGGCTTGTCCGTGACGTATTAGTCATGCCATCAAACAAAACCGTCCCGGCGCGGGAGCCGGGCGGTACGACAGCAAGGGCCGCACCATGTCGAAGCGCTTCAACCCGACTCCCGAGGACAGGTTCACGTTCGGTCTGTGGACCGTTGGCTGGCAGGGCAGGGACCCGTTCGGGGATGCGACCCGGGCGGAGCTGGAACCGGTGGAGTCGGTGCGGCGTCTGGCGGAGCTGGGCGCGTACGGGGTGACGTTCCATGACGATGACCTGATCCCGTTCGGGGCGTCGGAGTCGGAGCGGGAGGCGCGTGTCAAGCGGTTCCGGCAGGCGTTGGACGCCTCGGGCATGAAGGTGCCGATGGCGACGACGAACCTGTTCACGCATCCGGTGTTCAAGGACGGTGCGTTCACGGCGAACGACCGGGATGTGCGCAGGTTCGCGCTGCGCAAGACGATCCGCAACATCGACCTGGCGGTGGAGCTGGGGGCTGAGGTGTATGTGGCGTGGGGCGGGCGTGAGGGCGCGGAGTCGGGTGCGGCCAAGGACGTGCGGGACGCGCTGGAGCGGATGAAGGAGGCGTTCGATCTGCTGGGTGAGTACGTCACCGGGCAGGGCTATGACCTGAGGTTCGCGATCGAGCCGAAGCCGAACGAGCCGCGCGGGGACATCCTGCTGCCGACGGTGGGGCACGCGCTGGCGTTCATCGAGCGTCTGGAGCGTCCGGAGCTGTACGGGGTGAACCCGGAGGTGGGGCACGAGCAGATGGCGGGGCTGAACTTCCCGCACGGCATCGCGCAGGCGCTGTGGGCGGGCAAGCTGTTCCACATCGACCTCAACGGGCAGTCGGGGATCAAGTACGACCAGGACCTGCGCTTCGGCGCGGGGGACCTGCGTTCGGCGTTCTGGCTGGTGGATCTGCTGGAGTCGGCCGGGTACGCCGGTCCGCGGCACTTCGACTTCAAGCCCCCGCGCACCGAGGACCTGGAAGGGGTGTGGGCGTCGGCGGCGGGCTGCATGCGCAACTACCTCATCCTCAAGGAGCGGGCCGCGGCCTTCCGCGCGGACCCGCAGGTGCGGGCGGCGCTGAGCGCGGCGCGCCTGGACCAGCTCGCCCAGCCCACCGCCGGTGACGGCCTGGAGGCACTGCTCGCCGACACCACCGCCTACGAGACGTTCGACGCCGAAGCCGCCGCCGCCCGCGGCATGGCCTTCGAACACCTCGACCAGCTCGCCATGGACCACCTCCTCGGCACCCGCTGATCCCGTTTCGCGGGTCAGCCGGTGCCCGCGAAGTTCTCCTGAGCCCCCGCGCGACGCAGTGGTCGCCGGGCGGGCCGGCACCCCCTCGCACCCAAGGGCACACCGTGACAGCACACTCTCCGGCCGCCGCGCACCGCGGACGCTCCCGCAGAACCGTCGCGTCGTTCGCCGCCGTCTCCGTCCTGGCCGCCGGGGCGGCGCTGGCCGGCTGCGGACAGCAACGCGACACCGACGTGTACACCGTGATGAACTCCTCGACCGACGAGTCCTACCACCGCTGGGACGCGGAGGCGATGGCCCGCTGCGGCAAGCAACTGGGCGTCACCATCGAGCAGCAGAGCGTCCCGGCCGCACAGGTCATGACCAAGGCGCTGCGGATGGCCTCCTCGAAGTCGCTGCCGGACATCGTCCAGTTCGACGCCTCCGAGATGCCGACGTTCGCCGACGCCGGCGGTCTCGTCGACCTCAGGAAGCTCGGCCTGAGCACCCGGGACATCCCCGAGGGCATCGTTGATTTCGGTTCGTACAAGGGTACGTACTACGGCGCGGCCCGGTCCGTGAACACCCTGGCGCTGTTCTACAACAAGGACCTCCTCGACCAGGCCGGCGTCGAGGTGCCCACCACATGGGACGAGCTGCGCGCGGCCGCCGAGAAGCTCACCCAGGGCAACCGGTACGGGCTGGCGCTCAGCGCGGGCGGCGCGGAGGACGGCGTCTTCCAGTTCACGCCGTTCATGTGGTCCAACGGCGGCGACGAGACCGATCTCGACAGCCCCCAGGTCGTCCAGGCGCTCGACTACTGGAAGGCCCTCCTGAAGGACGGCTCGCTGTCGAAGTCGACCGTCAACTGGACGCAGGCGGACGTCAACGACCAGTTCATGGCCGGCAACGCGGCCATGATGATCAACGGTCCCTGGCAGGTCGAGACGCTCAACACCAAGAAGTCGCTGCACTGGGAGATCGCGCAGATCCCGGTGCCCGAGGCGGGCGAGGACTCGGTCGGCCCGCTGGGCGGCGCCGTGCTCACCGTGCCCCATACCGGCGACGAGCAGCGTGAGAAGATGGCGGGCAGGATCGTCTCCTGTCTTTCCAGCCAGAAGGAACAGCTCACCTACGCGCTGAACAGCTGGATGGTCCCGGCCAACTCCAAGGCCGCCGCCGTATGGCGTGAGCGGGTGCCGGAGCTGGACGCGCTCGCCGACCAGGTGGCCGCCGCCCGGTCCCGTACCGCCAAGCTCGGCGCCGGCTGGTCGAGCGTGTCGCTCGCCCTGCAGAGCGCCTTCCAGTCCGCCCTGACCGGCCAGTCCAGCGAGGCCGCCCTGAAGCGCGCCCAGCAGCGGGCCACGAGCGGGAACTGAGGTACGCGAGACCATGACCACGCCCACTGTCACCGCACAGACGGCCGCCGAGGCCCCGAGAACGGCCGCCGCGCCCGACCCCGACCGGATCAGGCGCCGGCGCCGGCTCACCCAGTGGGGGTTCGTCGCCCCCGCGGTCGTCTTCATGCTGCTGTTCTTCGGCTACCCGCTCGTCCGCAACGTCGTGATGAGCTTCCAGCACTACACGCCGAAGACGTTCTTCACCGGTGAGTCGCCCTTCAACGGCACCGACAACTGGTCGAAGGTGTTCCAGGACGCCCTGTTCGGCAAGGCGCTCTGGCACACCCTGGTGTTCACGGCCGGATCGCTGCTCGGGCAGTTCTGCATCGGCCTGGGGCTCGCCGTCTTCTTCAGCCGCCGCTTCCCGCTCAACGGTGTACTGCGGTCGCTGATCCTGCTGCCCTGGCTGGTGCCCATGGTGGTGTCCGGCATCGTCTGGCGCCGCATCCTGGACCAGGACACGGGTGTACTGAACTCGTTCCTGGACACGCTGGGCATGGGCGGACACACTCCCTGGCTGACCGATCCGCACATGGCCCTGCTCTCCGTCGTCCTGGTCAACATCTGGATCGGCATCCCGTTCAACATGGTCATCCTGTACGGCGGTCTGCAGGAGATCCCGAAGGACCTGTACGAGGCGGCCGCACTGGACGGCGCGTCCGCGTGGCGCACGTTCCGGTCCATCACCCTGCCGATGCTCAAGCCGGTCATCACCGTCGTACTGGTCCTGGGCTTCATGTCGACGGTCAAGATCCTCGACCTGATCCTCGCCCTCACCGACGGCGGCCCGGCCGACGCCACCCAGACCCTGGGCACGCTCACCTACCAGAACTCCTTCGTCCAACTGGACTTCGGGGCGGGCGCGGTCGTCGGCAACGTACTCATCCTGATCTCCGCCGTCTTCGCGGTGTTCTACCTGCGGGCCAACCGCACCGAGGGGAAGTGACGGTCATGGCCTCTCCCACGTCCACGCAGGAGTCCGCCGGCCGCGCCACCACCAGGTCCCGGCGCAAGTGGGGCTCCACCGTCGCCGGTGTGCTCATCCTGTGCGTGATGCTGTTCCCGCTGTACTGGATGCTCAACACCGCGCTCCAGCCCGAGTCGGGCCTGCTGGAGGTCGACCCGGTGCCGGGCGGCCTGGACCTGTCCGGGTTCTCCAAGGCCATCAGCGACCAGGGCGGCAACCTGCTGACCTCGCTGGCGGTGTCGCTGGGCGCCGTGGTGATCTGCCTGGCGATCGCGGCCCCGGCGGCGTACGGGCTGGCGCGGTTCGGGCTGCGCGGCTCGAAGACCATCGTGTTCGGCACGCTGATCACCCAGATGGTGCCGGGCATCGTCATCGCCAACGCGCTGTACAACTCGTACGTCGATCTGGGCCTGGTGAACTCCTACTTCGGTCTGATGCTGGCGGACGCCTCGCTCGGTATCCCGTTCTCCATCGTGCTGATGCGATCCTTCATGGTGTCGATCCCCGGTGAGGTGATCGAGGCCGCGCAGATGGACGGCGCCGGTCCGGTACGGACGTTCGTCAAGGTGGTGCTGCCGATGAGCCGGAACTCGCTGATCACCTCGGGGCTGTTCGCGTTCCTGTTCTCCTGGAGCGACTTCATGTTCGCGCTCACCCTGAACACCACCGACGAGGTCAAGCCGGTCACGCTGGGTATCTACCAGTACATCGGCGCGCACGTCGGCGACTGGGGCTCGGTGATGGCGGCCTCCGTGCTGTCGGCGGTCCCGGCGGCGATCCTGCTCGTGCTCGCCCAGAAGTACATCGCCGCCGGCATCACCGGCGGTTCCGTCAAGTGACCACCACGACCCCAGGAGATGGGCTTTCCCCGATGAGTGACTTCCCCGGCTTCCCGCCCGGTTTCGTCTTCGGTGCCGCGACCGCCTCGTACCAGATCGAGGGCGCGGCACGCGAGGACGGCCGCGGCCCGTCGATCTGGGACACCTACAGCCACACCCCGGGTCTGACGGCCAACGGCGACACCGGTGACGTGGCCTGCGACCACTACCACCGCTACCCCGAGGACGTGGCGCTGCTGCGCGACCTGGGCGTGGACTCGTACCGCTTCTCGATCGCCTGGCCGCGGATCGTGCCGGACGGCTCCGGTCCGGTCAACGCCCAGGGGCTGGACTTCTACTCGAAGCTGGTGGACGAGCTGCTGACGGCGGGCATCGAACCCGCCGTCACCCTCTACCACTGGGACCTGCCGCAGGCCCTCGAAGACCGGGGCGGCTGGCGGGTGCGGGAGACGGCGGAGCGGTTCGCCGAGTACACGGCGGTCGTCGCCGAGCGCCTGGGCGACCGGGTGCCGCGCTGGATCACCCTGAACGAGCCGTGGTGCAGCGCCTTCCTCGGCTACGCCATCGGCCGGCACGCGCCCGGCGCCCGGGAGGGCCGGGGCGCGCTGGCCGCCGCCCACCACCTGCTGGTCGGCCACGGCCTGGCCGTCCAGGCGCTGCGCGCGGCCGGGGTGCGCGAGGTCGGCATCACCCTCAACCTCGACCGCAACCTGCCCGCCACCGACTCCGCCGCCGACCTCGCGGCGGTGGTCCGCGCCGACACCCAGCACAACCTGGTGTGGACCGAGCCCATCCTGGCCGGCCGCTACCCGGCCACCGAGGAGGAGACCTGGGGGGAGCTGATCACCGGGGCGGACTTCCGCCGCGACGGCGACCTGGAGCTGATCTCCCAGCCGCTGGACTTCCTCGGCATCAACTACTACCGGCCGATCGTGGTCGCCGACGCCCCGCACCGCGAGCCCGACCCGGCGCGGCGCACGGCCACGGACAACCGGTACGAGGAGGTCGTGCTCCCCGGCGTGCGGCACACCGCGATGAACTGGCCGGTGGTCCCCGAGTCCTTCACCGACCTGCTGGTCCAGCTCGAAAAGCAGTACGGCGACGCCCTGCCGCCGGTCCACATCACGGAGAACGGCTCGGCCGAGGACGACGTGGTGGCCGCCGACGGCGCGGTGCACGACACCGACCGGGTGGAGTACCTGCGCGGCCACCTCACCGCGCTGAAGGCGGCGATGGACGCGGGCGTGGACGTCCGCGGCTACTACGTGTGGTCGCTGCTGGACAACTTCGAGTGGGCGTACGGCTACGACAAGCGGTTCGGGATCGTCCGGGTCGACTACGAGACGCAGCAGCGCACCCCGAAGGACAGCTACCGCTGGTACCAGGAGCTGATCGCCGCGCACCGCCGGTGAGGTGAAGGGGGCCGCCGCCCCCTCACTCCCCCGCGCGTTCCGCGTACGCCGCCGGGTCCTCCAGCACCTCGCGGACGATCACGCCGGCCGCGCCGCGCGCCGCGTCCCCCAACGGGGAGGCGGCGCGCAGCCGTTTGCCGCCCTCGGTCCACAGCCCCGACACCACGCGCAGCGCCAGTTCCCGCTCGACGGCGGGCGCCAGCCACTCCATCAGCTCCCGGTAGGCACCGCCGAGCATCACCGCGCCGGGGTCGAAGAGGTTCACCGCCCCCGAGACGACGACGCCGAGCCGCCGTCCGGCCTGTTCGATCGCGGCCAGCGCGGCCGGTTCGCCGTGCCGGGCCCGGCGGCCTAGGTCGGTGACGCCGCGGACGCCGGAGTCCGCGTCGATCCCCGCGGCCCGCAGCAGGGCGGCCTGCCCGGCGTACTGCTCCAGACAGCCGCGGGCCCCGCAGCGGCACAGCGGGCCGTCGGGTTCGAGGACCATGTGCCCGACCTCCCCGGCGAAGCCGTGGGCGCCGCGCAGCAGTTCGCCCTGGAGGACCAGGGCGCCGCCGACGCCGATCTCGCCGGTCAGGTACAGGAAGCTGCGCACGCCCTCGGTGCCGACGCCGAACCACAGCTCGGCCAGGGCGGCGGCGTTGGCCTCGTTGTCGGAGCTGACCGGCAGCGCCCGGTGGGCGGGGTGCAGCGCGAGGAGTGCCTGGGCGAAGATCCCCTCGACGGCGACCCGGGTCCAGCCCAGGTTGGGGGCCTGGCGGACGGTGCCGCCGGTCACCAGGCCGGGCAGGGCGAGGTGGACGCCGGCCGGCAGCAGGTCCTGTTCGGCGGCCGAGCCGATGGCACGGGCCGCCAACCGGGCCGCGTGGGCGAGGACCTGGGAGGGCGGGGCGCCCCGGTTGTCGACGTGTTCGACGAGCCGGACCCGGTCGGTGCCGGCGAGGTCGACGACGCACACCGCGACGTAGTCGATGTTGATCTCCACGCCGAGGCCGGCCGGGCCGGTCCTGGCCACCTTCAGGACGGTGCCGGGGCGGCCCACCTGACCGCTGCTGGTCTTGCCCCACTCGGTGACGAAGCCGTACTCCAGCAACTGCTCCACCAGCGACGACACCGCGGCCCGGGTGAGTCCGACGTGTGTGGCGACGCCGGCTCTGGTCGCCTCCCCCGCGTCGTGCACGGCCCGCAGGACCAGACTGAGGTTGTGCCGTCTGACCGTGGCCTTGTCGGCCTTGGGTTCGAGGGGGGTGAGGTGGTTCTTCATCGTGCTGTCGAGCGTATGCGACCGGGCCGGGCACCGCCGTGGCACGCACCCTTGCCCCCCTTCCCGTCCCCGCCTAGCCTGACTTTGTGCCGCTAATAAACAAAACCCGTTCGCACAGCGCCGTGCCGGGTCCCCGTGCCGAACTCGCCCGGCTGCGTGCCGTACTGACCGTGTTCTTCGCCCTCGACGGCTTCGTCTTCGCCGGCTGGGTGGTGCGCATCCCCGACATCAAGGAGCAGACCGGGGCCTCCGCCAGCGCCCTGGGCCTGGCCCTGCTCGGCGTCTCGGCCGGGGCGGTCGTCACCATGACGCTGACCGGCCGGCTCTGCCGCCGCTACGGCAGCCATCCGGTCACCGTCGTCTGCGCGGTGCTGCTCTCGCTGAGCGTCGCCCTGCCCCCGCTGACCCACTCCGCGCCCGCCCTCGGCGCCGTCCTGCTGGTCTTCGGGGCCGCGTACGGCGGGATCAACGTCGCCTTCAACAGCGCCGCCGTCGACCTGGTGGCCGCGCTGCGGCGCCCGATCATGCCGAGCTTCCACGCCGCGTTCAGCCTCGGCGGCATGGTCGGCGCCGGGCTCGGCGGGCTGGTCGCGGGCTCGCTGTCGCCCGTGGCGCACCTGACCGGGCTGACCGTCGTCGGGCTGCTGGTCACCCTCGCGGCGGGCCGCGTCCTGCTGCGCTGCCCGGTGCCCGCCCCGCCGGACCGGGCTCCCCACCAGGGCGAGGAACCGCGGCGGCCGGTCCGCCGGACCCGCGTCCTGGTGGTCACCTTCGGCCTGATCGCCCTGTGCACGGCGTACGGCGAGGGCGCCATGGCCGACTGGGGCGCGCTCCACCTCAAGCAGGACCTGCACGCCTCGCCGGGGCTGGCGGCGGCCGGCTACTCCTGCTTCGCGCTGGCCATGACCCTCGGCCGGCTGACCGGCACGGCCCTGCTGGAACGGCTCGGCCGCACCCGTACCGTGGTGGCCGGCGGCACGGTCGCCGCGGCCGGCATGGTGCTGGGCTCCCTCGCGCCATCGGTGTGGGCGGCGCTGTTCGGCTTCGCGGTCACCGGGCTCGGCCTGGCCAACATCTTCCCGGTCGCGGTGGAACGGGCGGGGGCGCTGGGCGGCCCCGGCGGTGTCGCCACGGCGTCCACCCTCGGCTACGGCGGGATGCTCCTCGGCCCGCCCGCGATCGGTTTCATGGCCGACTGGTTCTCCCTGCCGGCCGCCCTCACCAGCGTCGCGGTCCTCGCGGCGATCGCCGTGCTCATCGCCCTGGCGACCCGCCGCGCGGCGGCCCCGGCCTGACGCCGGGGCCGGGGCGGCGACTCGGCATCCGGCGCCCGGCACCGGGCCGGGGCCCGGCATCCGGCGCCGGGGCCGGGCGGCTCAGACCGCCGACCGCTCGCGCCACAGCGCCGCGAGGGAGGCGTCACCGGTCACGTCCGGCAGCGGCACCCGGTTCCACAGGCCCAGGTACAGCTCCGCCGCCGGACCGGCCACCTCGCAGTCGGCGTCCGCCGTCACCCCCCGCTCGGCCTGCGGCACTTGCTCCGACAGCCGTACGGTCCACACGGCGTCGTCCGCGTCCGTCGCCCGCACCCGCAGCACCCGAGACCCCGGGACGCGGACCCGGCTCTTCTCGCGGGCGTGGAAGCCGCGCAGCAGTTCGTCGACGCCGTCGACGGCGAAGGCGGTGTCCACGCCCGCGGGGGTGCGGCCCTGGGCCGACTCCGCGTCGAAGCGGTGCACGGCCGTCTCGTGGGCCTGCCGCCGCGCCCAGAACTCCAGCGGCGTCGGGGCGGGCAGGAAGTGCCAGCAGTCCAGGTCGGCCGGGGCCGCCGAGAGCGTGTCGACGAGCCGCCGGTGCCCCTCGCGGAACCAGTCCGTGAGCGCGGTGCCGTCCAGGTCCGGCTCGTCCCCGAGGGGGCGCGGAGCGGTGTGTCCCTCGGCGACGAACGCCGTGGCCCAGCGGTGCACCGCACCGGTGTGCCGCAACAGGTCCCGCACCTGCCAGGCGGGGCAGGTCGGCACCTCGGCGGCACACCCGGCCGCCTCCGCGGCGTCGGCCAGCAGCCGGCCTTCCCGGTCCAGGACATGTATGTACGCAGCAGTCTCCATGGCACGGAGTGTGCCCGATGAAGTGCGACGGGGAGCAAGGGATTTCACCTGCCGGACGCGCATCCCGCCGGAACCCGGGAGGCGGCTTGCCCCGCCGCGCGGGCGCCGTGACACTCGCCTCATGACCAGTGACGGCGGACGGCGGACGCAGGCCGAACGGGACGCGATCACCGTGGAGATCGGGTACGCGCTGTGCAGCGCGGTGTTCGCGGCGGCGGTGCTGTTCGGCGCCGTGGCCGGACCGGCGTACGTGTTCGGTCTGGCGGGCGGCGCCCGCGCCACGCTGACCGGGGTGGGGGCGGCGCTGGCCGTCGTGGTGTTCGTGGTCCGGGTGGTGAGCGTGCTGATGCGGTTCCGGTCCCGGTCGGGGTCCGGTCAGCCCGGCCGGCCGGGCCGTACCAGCCCCGGCTCGTAGGCCGGCCTGAGCAAGGCCGGGGTCCCCGCGGGCCGCGGCCGGTCCGTCCGGCACCGGCATCCGGATGCCCATCAGCACCACGCCGGGCCGCAGCGCGCGCAACCCGGCCCGCACCGGTGACTGGTCGGCGGCGAGCAGTACGCGGATCACCGGCCGTCCTCCTCGGTCTCCGTGCCGGTCCCCGTGGCGGCGACCGGCAGGACGGCCAGGACGCGGAAGCCGCCGTCGGGGCGGCGTCACCCGCGCGTGGTGATCACACGTACTCCCCGGGGAGTACGGCGGGCCCGGTCAGGACGCGGCGTCCTCGGCCTCGGCGGCGGGCGCGGGGGCGGGCGCCGGGCGGCGGTCCATGGCGGTGAGGGCCCGCTGGGCGACGGGGTGGCCGCGGACCAGCTCGCCCAGCGTCGTGGAGCCCTGGGTGATGTCCCTGAACGCCCGCCAGGCGGGCCGGAAGCCGGTCAGGGCCGCGTGGAAGAGACCCGGGCGGCGCTCGAACACGGACAGCAGGCGCTTGCCGACGCTCATCTCGACGCCGAGCCCGGCCTTGACGGCGAACGCGTAGTTCAGCGCCTGGCGGCGCGCGTCCACCGCGTCGTGCGCCTCGGCGATCCGCACCGCCCACTCCCCCGCGAGCCGCCCGGAGCGCAGCGCGAACGAGATGCCCTCGCGGGTCCACGGCTCCAGCAGCCCGGCCGCGTCACCGCAGACCAGCACGCGGCCCCGGGACAGCGGCGAGTCGTCGGCGCGGCAGCGGGTCAAGTGCCCGGAGGAGATGCTCGGTTCGAAGCCGGCGAGGCCCAGCCGGCCGATGAAGTCCTCCAGGTAGCGCTTGGTCGCCGCGCCCTCGCCGCGGGCCGAGATCACCCCGACCGTGAGGGTGTCGCCCTTGGGGAAGACCCAGCCGTAACTGCCGGGCATCGGGCCCCAGTCGATGAGGACCCGGCCCCGCCAGTCCTCGGCGACCGGCTCCGGCACCGGGATCTCCGCCTCCAGGCCCAGGTCGACCTGGTCGAGCTTGACGCCGACGTGGGCGCCTATCCGGCTGGCGCTGCCGTCGGCGCCGACCACGGCCCGCGCCAGCACGGTGCCGCCGCCCTGGAGCACCACGGCGGCCGTGCGCCGGTCCGGCACCGCCGAACCGTGCTGCTCGACCCGCGTCACCGTCATCCCGGTGCGCAGCTCGGCGCCCGCCTTCTGCGCGTGCTCGACGAGCTGCTGGTCGAACTCGGGCCGGTTGACCAGCCCGAACAGCATCTGCTTGGAGCGGCGGGTGCGGGTGAAGCGGCCGTTGTGCGAGAACGTCACCGCGTGCACCCGGTCCTGGAAGGGCAGCTCGAAGCCGGGGGGCAGCGAGTCGCGCGAGGGCCCGATGATGCCGCCGCCGCAGGTCTTGTAGCGGGGCAGTTCCGCCTTCTCCAGCAACAGCACGCGCCGTCCCGCGACCGCCGCCGCGTAGGCGGCCGAGGCCCCCGCGGGTCCCGCGCCCACCACGACCACGTCCCAGACCTGACGCGCGTCGTCCGCCGAAGAGTTCTCGCTGCTCACGATGGTCTACTGCTCCGATCAAACCGCATGCCGCACCTGTCTCCCGCATCCTACGGCGGGCATCGCCGCAGGCCACTGTGGGAGGATCTACGGCCTGTACAACCTTGCAACGTCGCACCCACAAGGAGCGTGCCCATGTCGCCGAATCCGGTCGCCGAGACCGTCGCCTCACTGCTGCCCCGGGCGAGGACGGAGCTGGCCGAGCTGGTGGCCTTCAAGTCGGTGGCGGACTTCGACCAGTTCCCCCGGAGCGAGAGCGAGGCCGCCGCCGGGTGGATCGCCGACGCGCTGCGCGCCGAGGGCTTCACGGACGTGGCCCTGCTCGACACCCCCGACGGCACCCAGTCGGTGTACGGCTTCCTGCCCGGCCCCGAGGGCGCGAAGACGGTCCTGCTGTACGCCCACTACGACGTGCAGCCGCCGCTGGACGAGGCGGGCTGGGCCACTCCGCCGTTCGAGCTGACCGAGCGCGACGGCCGCTGGTACGGGCGCGGTGCCGCCGACTGCAAGGGCGGCGTGCTGATGCACCTGCTGGCGCTGCGCGCGCTGAAGGCGAACGGCGGCGTCCCGGTGCACGTCAAGGTGATCGCCGAGGGCTCGGAGGAGCAGGGCACGGGCGGCCTGGAGCGGTACGCCGAGGAGCACCCGGAGCTGCTCGCCGCCGACGCCGTCGTCATCGGCGACGCGGGCAACTTCCGGGTCGGGCTGCCGACGGTCACCTCGACCCTGCGCGGCATGACCCTGCTCCGCGTCTCGGTGGACACCCTCGAAGGCAACCTGCACTCCGGCCAGTTCGGCGGTGCCGCGCCCGACGCGCTGGCCGCCCTGATCCGCACCCTGGACTCGCTGCGCGCCGAGGACGGCTCGACCACCGTCGACGGGCTGGCCGGCGAGGGCCGCTGGGAGGGACTGGAGTACGACGAGGCGCAGTTCCGCAAGGACGCCAAGGTGCTGGACGGCGTGGAGCTGATCGGCTCGGGCACGGTCGCCGACCGCATCTGGGCGCGTCCGGCCGTCACCGTGCTCGGCATCGACTGCCCGCCGGTCGTCGGCGCCACCCCGTCGGTGCAGGCGAGCGCGCGGGCGCTGGTGAGCCTCCGGGTGCCGCCGGGCGTGGACGCCGCCGAGGCGACCGGACTGCTCCGGGCGCACCTGGAGGCGCACACGCCGTGGGGCGCCCGGGTGGCCGTGGAGCAGATCGGCCAGGGCCAGCCGTTCCGCGCCGACACCACCAGCCCGGCGTACCGGGCGATGGCGGAGGCGATGGCGGTGGCGTACCCCGGGCAGGAGATGAGTTACGCGGGGCAGGGCGGCTCCATCCCGCTGTGCAACACCCTCGCCGGCCTCTACCCGGACGCGGAGATTTTGCTGATCGGCCTGAGCGAGCCGGAGGCGCAGATCCACGCGGTGAACGAGAGCGTCTCCCCCGAGGAGCTGGAGCGCCTGTCGGTGGCCGAGGCGCTGTTCCTGCGCAACTACGCGGCGGGCTGAGGACCGCCGACCGGGACGCCCGCCTCCAGGTACAGCGCCGCCCCGCGTTCCCGCGCCCGCAGCGCCCAGCGCAGCCGCTCGTAGCGGACCGGCGGGAGCAGCCCGGCGGCCTCCTCCTCGGTGACGAAGCGCCAGGCGCGCAGTTCGGGTCCGGGCAGCAGGAGGCGGGCGGCGTCGGCGGAGTCCAGGCGTCCGCCGTCGAACAGCAGCCGCAGCCCGCCGTAGCCGGGGGGTGCGGGCGGTTCCCAGTCGACGACCAGCAGCGCCGGTACGTCGTCCAGGCGGATGCCGGTCTCCTCGGCGACCTCGCGCATGCCGGCGCGGGCGGGGGCCTCGCCGGGTTCGACGACACCGCCGGGGAACTCCCAGCCCGCCTTGTAGGTGGGGTCGACGAGCAGGAACCGGTCGTGCTCGTCGAAGAGGAGGACGCCGGCGGCGAGCGTCTCGGCGGTGGGCTCCGGGGTCTGCACGATGTCGCAGACGGGCACCTCGCCGCCGCCGACCGCGTCGGCGATGCGCACGGCGGTCTCGTACGGGGTCAGGGCGCCGGTGTCGATGGGGTGGGCGTCGGCCGTCAGCCAGGAGGCCAGGGCGGCCCGGTACGGGGTGATGTGGTCGTACGACCACTGCCGTGCGCGGATCTCACCGTCGGGGAGGTCGGGGGGTATCTCGCGGTTGGCTGCCCGCTCTCGCAGGATCGTTTCCGCCGGTGCCAGCAGGATGTGGTGGACGGCGATCCGGCGGGCGGCGAGGCCGCCGAAGATCTCGTCGCGGTACTCCTGGCGCAGCAGGGTCATGGGAACCACCAGGGTTCCGCCCAGCTCGGCGAGGAGCGCGGCGGCCGTGTCGATCACCAGCCGGCGCCAGATCGGGAGGTCCTGGAAGTCGCCCGCCTCGGCCAGGCGTTTGGGCGGCAGCATCTGCGCCAGCCCGCCGCCGATGACCTCCGGGTCGAAGAGCGTGCTGTTCGGGATCAGGTCGATCAGTTCCCGTGCGGTGGTGGTCTTGCCCGCACCGAACGCGCCGTTGATCCAGACGACGGTCACAGGTCCCCCTCTTCTGTTGGCCCCCTGTGGCTTGCCCGCTCCACCCTGCCACGGAAACCAGGTCCAGTTGAGGGCGTGCGGAAACGGCGCCGACGCCCGCCTGCCGCGGGGCGCCGGCGCCGCTGGGGCTTTTGGAGCGGTGCCCGTCAGTTCTCGGGCCGCTCGTCGTGGTCCAGGGGGATCAGGTCCTCCGGGGCGTCGGCGACGGTGCCGAGGGTGTCCGTCGCCGCGCCGAGGCCGGCCGGAACCTCCGCCGCGGCGTGCGAGGGGGTGACGGCCGCGACGACGAAGCCGGTGGCGAGGGAGGCGAGGGCGAGCATGCTGCGCTTCTTCATGCCGGGTTCAACTGCGCGCACGGCCGGAGGTCACCCCCTTCCTCGGGCGCGTCCTCGGCGCCCCCGCTCCGGTGCCGGACACCGGCCCGGCGCCCCGGCTCAGACCCCCGCCGCCGTGACCCCCGCCGTCCTGGTCAGGGCCGCCGCGGCGGCGCCCACCAGGCCCGCGTCGGTGCCCATCCGGGCCGGGGCGACGGTCAGGCGCTGGACGAAGGAGAGGGTCGCGTACCGGGTCAGCGCCCGGCGCAGCGGGGTGAACAGCACCTCGCCCGCCTTGCCGACGCCGCCGCCGATCACGGCGATGTCGATCTCGACGAGGGTCGCGGTGGCCGCTATGCCGGCGGCGAGCGCCTGCGCGGCCCGTTCGAAGGAGGCCACGGCGACCGGGTCGCCGGCCCGCGCGGCGGCGGCCACCGCGGCGGCGGAGGTGTCGCCGTCCGGGCCGGGGCGCCAGCCGCCCTCCAGGGCGCGCCGGGCGATGTTCGGGCCGCTGGCGATGCGCTCCACGCAGCCGCGCGCCCCGCACGGGCAGGGGTCGCCGTCGAGGTCGACGCTGATGTGGCCGATGTGACCGGCGTTGCCGGTCGGGCCGGGGTGCAGCTTCCCGCCGAGGACCAGTCCGCCGCCGACGCCGGTGGAGACCACCATGCACAGCGCGTTGTCGTGCCCCCGCGCGGCGCCCTGCCAGTGCTCGGCGGCCGTGATCGCCACGCCGTCGCCGATCAGCTCGACCGGCAGTCGCCCGGTGGCGGCGCGGACCCGCTCGACCAGGGGGTACCCGCGCCAGCCCGGCACGTTGACCGGGCTGACCGTGCCCGCGGAGGCGTCCACCGGGCCGGCGCTGCCGATGCCGACGGCCCGGACCCCGCCCCACAGCGGGGCGGCGGTCAGCTCGCCGAGCACCTCCTCGACGGCCCGCATCACGGTGTCGCCGTCCTCCCGCGCGGGCGTGGCCCGCTGGGCGCGCACCAGGATGCGGCCGTCGCCGTCCACCAGCGCGCCCGCGATCTTGGTGCCGCCGATGTCCAGCGCGGCCACGAGGTCGGTGTGCATCAGATTCGGATCTCCCCCGTCGAGCATGACGAAACACAGGCGGACGTGCGGGGCCGTCGCGTGCCGGGCACGCGGGCCGCACGGTGCGGTGGACAGTCTCCCCCGAGCCTGACAACGTTGTCCAGGTTCTATGCTCGACGCCACATCCTCATACGGACGCATGGCCGACGCACCCTCTCGTGCCGGGGGAGCGGCGGGTCGGCGCCGGTGGACGACAGGAGGCGACGCATTCCCGTGGACGACAGGACAGGACACCCGACCGTGCCCCAGATGCCCCGCCGCGCAGAGCGCCCCACCGGGAACCGCTACGGCAACCGTCCGACCATGAAGGACGTCGCCGCCCGTGCCGGTGTCGGCCTGAAGACGGTCTCCCGCGTGGTCAACGGGGAGCCGGGGGTGACTCCCGACACCGAGCGCCGGGTCCAGGAGGCCATCGACGCGCTCGGCTTCCGCCGCAACGACAGCGCGCGGGTGCTGCGCAAGGGGCGCACCGCCAGCATCGGCCTGGTGCTGGAGGATCTCGCCGACCCGTTCTACGGGCCGCTCAGCCGGGCGGTGGAGGAGGTGGCCCGGGAGCACGGCGCGCTGCTGATCAACGGGTCCAGCGCGGAGGACCCGGACCGGGAGCAGGAACTGGTCCTGGCGCTGTGCGCGCGGCGCGTGGACGGGCTGGTGGTGATCCCGGCCGGGGACGACCACCGGTATCTGGAGCCGGAGCTGAAGGCCGGGGTGGCGACGGTGTTCGTGGACCGTCCGGCGGGCGGCATCGACGCGGACGTGGTGCTCTCCGACAACTTCGGCGGCGCCCGGGACGGCGTGGCCCACCTGATCGCGCACGGGCACCGCAGGATCGGCTTCATCGGCGACATGCCCCGTATCCACACCGCCGCCGAGCGGCTGCGGGGCTACCGGGCGGCCATGGCGGACGCGGACATACCGGTGGCGCAGTCCTGGATGTCCCTGGGCGTCACCGATCCCGAGCGGGTGCGGCGGGCGGCCGAGGAGATGCTCACGGGACCCGATCCGGTCACGGCGGTCTTCACCGGCAACAACCGGGTGACGGTCACCGTCGTCCGGGTCCTGGCCGGGCTCTCGCGCGAGGTCGCCCTGGTCGGTTTCGACGACATCGAGCTGGCCGACCTGCTGCGGCCGGGGGTCACCGTCGTCGCCCAGGACGCGGCGGCGCTCGGCCGGACCGCCGCCGAGCGCCTCTTCCGGCAACTGGACGGCGGCCTGCTGGTCCCCGAGCGCATAGAGTTGCCGACCCGGCTGATCACCCGCGGCTCGGGCGAGCTGCCGCCGGCGGACGGCTGAGCGGCGCGTGAAGGACCGCACCCTGGCCGCGCTGGGCCTCGCCGAGGCGCCGCGCGACCACCCGTTGCTGTATCCCGGGGCGTGGCCGCGGGAGTCGGGGCTGCTCGACGGGGACGAACTGCTGCCGCTGGACGTCCCCGTGCACCCGGGGCGCACCCCGGTAATCGCGATCGGCTCCAACGGCTGCCCCGGCCAGTTGCGGCACAAGATGGCCGAGTCCGGCATCGCCTCGCCGATCCCGATGGTCAAGGCGGAGGTCACCGGCCTGGACGTCGGTGTCTCGGCGCATGTGAGCCGGATGGGCTATGTGTCGGCCTCGCCGGTCGCCGCCCCGGGCGTGGTCCGGGAGCTGTTCGTGCTCTGGCTGGACGCCGGGCAGTTGGCGGTGATCGACGCCAGCGAGGGCGTACCGCTGCCGGCCGGCAACTACACACGGGCCTGGCTGCCCGCGCCGGAGGTGCTGGTCGAGGTGGCGGACGGCACGGTGCTGCCGGGCGCGTACGCGTACGTCAACCGGCACGGGGTGCTGCACGACGGCACCGGCGTGCCGCGCCGGCATCCGGGCCAGCGGGCGCTGATCTCCGGGCTCCTGGCCGCCTCGGCCCGGTTGCGGGAGCTGTTCGGCACCACTCCGGAGGAGTTCTGCGCGCGGGCCCGCGGCGACCGGCTGCTGTGCGCGCTCGGCACCAGGCTGCTGGCGGAGGAGGGCCGGGTCACGGCGTCCGGCCTGGAGCGGTACGCGCGGCCGGACGCCCGCCGGCCGGAACCCCGGCCGGCGGACGGGGACGCTACTGCGCCGAGGCCGTCAGATCGCCGCGCCGGGGCGCCGAGAAGCTCTCCAGGTCCGCGCGGGTGAGGCCGGTCAGCCGGGCCACCTCGGCGACGTCGAGGGCGCCGCAGTCCAGGCCGCGCAGCAGGTAGCCGCTGAGGGCCTTGGCGGTGGCGGGCTCGTCCATGACGTCGCCGCCGGTGCGGCTGGCGTAGCGGGCGAGACGGGCGGCGGCCTGCTCGAAGCCCTCGCGGTAGAAGGCGAAGACGGCCGCGTACCGGGTGGGGATGTGCCCGGGGTGCATGTCCCAGCCCTGGTAGTAGGCGCGGGCCAGGGCGCGGCGGGTGAGGCCGTAGTGCAGCTTCCAGGCGTCGTGGACCTTGGCCGTGGGGCCGACCGGGAGCACGTTGGTGGAGCCGTCGGAGACACGGACGCCGGTGCCGGCGGCGGCGACCTGCATGACCGCCTTGGCGTGGTCGGCGGCCGGGTGGTCGCTGGCCTGGTGCGCGGCGGAGACCCCGAGGCAGGCGCTGTAGTCGAAGGTGCCGTAGTGCAGGCCGGTGGCGCGGCCCTCGGCGGCCTGGATCATCCGGGCGACGGTGGCGGTGCCGTCGGGGCCGAGGATGGACTGGCTGGTCTCGATCTGGATCTCGAAGCCGATCCGGCCGGGCTCCAGTCCGTGCGCCTTCTCGAACGCCTCCAGCAGTCGCGCCATGGCGGTGACCTGCTCGGCGTACGTCACCTTGGGCAGGGTGAGGACCAGTCCGTCGGGCAGGCCGCCGGCCTCCATCAGGCCGGTGAGGAAGATGTCGAGGGTGCGGATGCCCCGGTCCCGGACGGCCCGCTCCATGCACTTCATGCGGATGCCCATGTAGGGGGCGGCGGTGCCGGTGGCGTACGCCTCGGCGATCAGCCGGGCGGCGCGGGCGGCGGCCTCGTCCTCCTCGGCGTCGGGGCGGTTGCCGTAGCCGTCCTCGAAGTCGACGCGGAGGTCCTCGATCGGCTCGCGCTCCAGCTTGGCGCGCACCCGGCTGTGCACGGGCCCGGCGAGGTCGTCGGAGAGGCCGAGGACGGCGGCGAAGGAGGCGGCGTCCGGGGCGTGTTCGTCGAGGGCGGCGAGGGCCGCGTCGCCCCAGGAGCGGACGGTGTCGGCGGCGAAGGCGTCGCCGGGGACGTAGACGGTGTGGACCGGCTGGCGGGTGCCGGGGTCTCCGGGATAGCGGCGCTCCAGCTCCGCGTCGACCGGTGCGAGGGAGGCGCTGATCTCCTCGCCGACGGCGCCCGCGAGGCTCGTGGCCACCTTCTCCTGCTGCCCCATTCCCACACCCTCCATCATCGCTTTTTTCCGTTGTACGGAATCAATAATCCGCACAGCGAAGTTATCCGGCGGTCGTCCCCCCGGTCAACACCCAGCCTCGGGGACGGCCGAGGCCCCCGCGACCAGGAACGGGTCGCGGGGGCCTCGAACGCGCTGTGTCGCGGGAGGGCTCAGCCCTTGCGGGCCTTGATCTCCTCGGTGAGCTGCGGGACGACGGCGAAGAGGTCGCCGACCACGCCGTAGTCGACCAGGTCGAAGATCGGGGCCTCGGCGTCCTTGTTGATCGCCACGATCGTCTTCGAGGTCTGCATGCCGGCGCGGTGCTGGATCGCGCCGGAGATGCCGGAGGCGATGTAGAGCTGCGGCGAGACGGACTTGCCGGTCTGGCCGACCTGGTTGGTGTGCGGGTACCAGCCCGCGTCCACCGCGGCGCGGGAGGCGCCGACGGCCGCGCCGAGCGAGTCGGCGAGCGCCTCGATGATCCCGAAGTTCTCCGCGCCGTTGACGCCTCGGCCGCCGGAGACGACGATCGCGGCCTCGGTCAGCTCCGGGCGGCCGGTGGACTCGCGCGGCGTGCGCGAGGTGACCTTGGTGCCGGTGGCCTGCTCGGAGAAGGTGACCGACAGGGCCTCGACGGCACCGGCGGCCGGGGCGGCCTCGACGGCGGCGCTGTTGGGCTTGACCGTGATGACCGGGGTGCCCTTGGCGACCCGGGACTTGGTGGTGTACGCGGCGGCGAACACCGACTGGGTCGCCACCGGACCCTCCTCGCCGGCCTCCAGGTCGACGGCGTCGGTGATGATGCCGGAGCCGAGGCGCAGCGCGAGGCGGGCGGCGATCTCCTTGCCGTCGGCGGAGGACGGGACCAGCACGGCGGCCGGGGAGACCTGCTCGACGGCGGCCTGGAGGGCGTCGACCTTCGGGACGACCAGGTAGTCGGCGTACTCGGCGGCCTCGTGGGTCAGGACGCGGGTCGCGCCGTGCTCGGCGAGCGCGGCGGCGGTGTCGCCGGCACCGTTGCCCAGGGCGACGGCGACGGGCTCGCCGACGCGGCGGGCCAGGGTCAGCAGCTCCAGGGTCGGCTTGCGGACGGCACCGTCCACGTGGTCGACGTAGACGAGGACTTCAGCCATGGGACTTCTTCTCTCCTGCTCGGAACAGACGATGGGCGGTCGGCGGGGCGGGGCGCGGACGGACTTCCGGCCCGCGGGGCTGCGTCAGACGAACTTCCGCTCCGCGAGGAAGGCGGCGAGCTGCTTGCCGCCCTCGCCCTCGTCCTTGACGATCGTGCCCGCGGTGCGCGCCGGGCGCTCGGTCGCCGACTCCACCACGGTGTAGGCGTTCTCCAGGCCGACCTCGTCCTCGTCGATGTCGAGGTCGGACAGGTCCCAGGACTGAACCGGCTTCTTCTTGGCCGCCATGATGCCCTTGAAGGACGGGTAGCGGGCCTCGCCCGACTGGTCGGTCACCGACACGACCGCCGGCAGGGACGCCTCGAGCTGCTCGGAGGCGGCGTCGCCGTCGCGGCGGCCCTTGACCGTGCCGTCCTCGACGGAGACCTCGGAGAGCAGGGTCACCTGCGGTACGCCCAGGCGCTCGGCGAGCAGCGCGGGAACGACGCCCATGGTGCCGTCGGTGGAGGCCATGCCGGAGATCACCAGGTCGTAGCCGGCCTTCTCGACCGCCTTGGCCAGCACCAGGGAGGTGCCGATGGCGTCGGTGCCGTGCAGGTCGTCGTCCTCCACGTGGATCGCCTTGTCGGCACCCATGGACAGCGCCTTGCGCAGCGCGTCCTTGGCGTCCTCCGGACCCACGGTCAGGACCGTGATCTCCACGTCGTCGTCGGAGTTCTCCGAGATCTGCAGCGCCTGCTCGACCGCGTACTCGTCCAGTTCGGAGAGCAGACCGTCCACGTCGTCCCGGTCGACGGTCAGGTCATCGGCGAAGTGCCGGTCGCCGGTGGCGTCGGGCACGTACTTCACAGTGACAACGATCCTCAAGCTCACGCCGGCTCTCCTACTGCGTCGACATTTCCGTTGCTGCCTCTTGCAGGCAGCATAGGCGCCCCAAGCGGCCGATCCCGGGCGGGGCGACCTGCACCCCCACGCGGAATATTACTCGTCAGTACACCCAGTTCCTGCCCGCTAAGCAAGCGCTTTGAACTGTGACCTGTGCAACGCAGCGTAACCGGAACCCGACGGCCGCACGGGACCGGCCCGGGACCGTCCGCGCGCTCAGTCCCGCAGGCCGCCGAACCGCCCCTGGTGGTACAGGAGCGGGCTGCCGGCGCCGGTGGGGTCGCCGAGCAGGACCTCGGCCAGCACGATGCGGTGGGCGCCCGCCGGCACCCGGGCGGTGACCCGGCAGACCAGCCACGCCAGGACGCCGTCCAGGACCGGGACGCCCTCGGGGCCGGTGCGCCAGGAGGTGGCCGGGCCGAAGCGGTCGGCGCCGCTGCGGGCGAAGGTGGCGGCCGTCTCCGCCTGGTGCTCGCCGAGTATGTGCACGCCGACGTGCTCGGCCCCGGCCAGCACGGGCCAACTGGAGGAGCCGGTGCCGACGCCGAAGGAGAGCAGCGGCGGCTCGGCGGAGACGGAGGTGAGGGAGGTGGCGGTGAAACCGACCGGGCCCGCCGCGCCACGCGCCGTGATCACGGCGACGCCCGCGGCGTGCCGCCGGAAGACGGACCGGAACAGGTCGGGGGCGGCGAGCCGGAGGCCGGCCGACTCGGGCAGGGCCGTCATGCGCGCGGTCCTTCTGTGCTGCGCCCCCGGCCGGCCGGGGCGGGGCCGGAAGGCATGCGGTCGAAGTGACGGGGGACGGGGTCCGGGCCGAGCGCGTACCCGGTCCGCGCGAGCCTGCCCGCGTGCGGCGCCGCGGAGGTCACACGGCCTCCCCGAGAGCGGCGATCACGTCCGCCTTGCGGGGCTGTCCGGCGGCGCGCCGGACCACCCGGCCGCCGGCGTCCAGGACGAGCACGGTGGGGGTCTTCGCCACATCCAGCGCGCGGACCAGGTCGAGCCGGGCCTCGGCGTCGATCTCGATGTGGGCCACGCCCGGCACCAGCGCGGCGACCTCGCCGAGCACCCGCCGGGTGGCCCGGCAGGGGGCGCAGAAAGCGCTGGAGAACTGGACGAGGGTGGCCCTCTCGCCCAGTTCCGCGCCCAGTTCCACCGGATCGAGCCGCCTATCCTCGTCGCCCACGTCTCCCCTTCCGTCCCGCCGGTCCACCTCACGAGAGCGCTCCGGGGGGCGCGGAGATTCCCGTCCGCCGCGGTGTACTGGGAAGACGTGACGAGAATCTCGCCGCGGCCGGGCACCAGGGCTGGTTCCCCGCCCGTTCTTCGGGCACGATCTGCGACAAGCCGTAAACCTACGGCTGCGTAACTTTCGACTGGGAGTCCCCTTCCCAGGCAGAGAAGGAAGGGTCCGTCCGGCCCATGGCAGAACTCGTCTACCGTCCGGTCATCGGTGTGGCCCGCACGCTGTTCAAGGCGTGGGACCTGAAGATCGATTGCCGCGGATCGGAGAACATCCCGCGCTCGGGCGGCGCCGTGCTGGTGAGCAACCACATCAGCTACCTGGACTTCGTCTTCAACGGCCTGGCGGCGCTGCCGCAGAAGCGGCTCGTGCGGTTCATGGCGAAGGAGTCCGTGTTCCGGCACCGGATCTCCGGTCCCCTGATGCGCGGCATGAAGCACATCCCGGTGGACCGCAAGCAGGGCGAGGCGGCCTACGCGCACGCCCTGGACTCGCTGAGATCGGGCGAGATCATCGGGGTCTTCCCGGAGGCGACGATCTCGGAGTCGTTCACACTGAAGAGCTTCAAGTCGGGCGCCGCCCGCCTGGCGCAGGAGGCGGGCGTACCGCTGATCCCGATGGCGGTGTGGGGCACCCAGCGGCTGTGGACCAAGGGCCACCCGCGCAACTTCAAGCGCCACCACATCCCGATCACCATCCGGGTCGGCGAGCCGATGGAGGCCGGCCGCGACCAGTACGCGGGGGCGATCACGCGCAAGCTGCGCGAGCGGGTGCAGGAGCTGCTGGAGGCCGCGCAGCGCGCCTACCCGGTGCGGCCCAAGGACCCGGAGGACACCTGGTGGATGCCGGCCCACCTGGGCGGCACGGCCCCGACCCCCGAGCAGGTCCGCGCGGCCGAGGCGCACTGACAGCCCCTCACCGGCCGCCCGGGAGCGCGGTCGGCAGGGTCCGCCACAGGTGCGGCCGGTCGGTGGCGGCCCGCAGGGCGTCCAGCACCGCCGGGTGCGGTGCGGCGTACAGCACCGGGTGGTCCAGTTCCCCGGCCTCCGGGTCCGGGGTGAAGGCCAGGCGCTCGCCGTCCAGGGAGAACCGCGCGTCGACGCCCGGTTTGTTGCCGCGCGGGTCCTGCCGGTGCCAGGCCCCGCGGAAGCGGACGGCGACCAGGCCGTGCACGACGTGTCCGCCGCCGCCGTCGTGCAGCAGTCGCTGGTAGCAGAGCGCGGTCGGGATGTCCTCGGCGCGCAGCAGCGCGGCGAGCGCGTGCGCCTTGGCGTGGCAGATGCCGGTGCGCTGCTCCAGGACGTCGGAGGCCCGCCAGGTGACGCGGAGGTCGCCGGAGTCGTGCGAGTGCGGCACGGTGTCGCGGACGAACTCGTAGGCAAGCTGCGCATAGGCATACGAGTCCTCCGCGTCCCTGGCGAGGCGCGCGGCCGTCTCCCGGACCCGGGGGTGATGGTGGTCGATGACCTCGTCCGCGGCCAGATAGGCGGACAGGTCGGGGGTTTCCTGGATCAGCTCCATGCCCGCAGAGCATAGGAAAGCGATCACCCGGAGGTCAATGACTTTTCGGGTGACCGCATACTTATGCAGGATGGCTCAGTGCGCCATCTCCTCCTTGAGGGCGGCCACGAACGCGTCCACGTCGTCCTCGGTGGTGTCGAAGGCGCACATCCAGCGCACGTCGCCGGCGCTCTCGTCCCAGAAGTAGAACCGGAACCGCTTCTGCAGACGCTCACTCACCTCGTGCGGCAGCCTGGCGAAGACCGCGTTGGCCTGCACGGGGTGGAGGATCTCCACGCCGTGCACGGCGCGTACGCCCTCGGCCAGGCGCTGGGCCATCTCGTTGGAGTGCCGGGCGTTGCGCAGCCACAGGTCCTTGGCGAGCAGCGCCTCCAACTGCACGGAGACGAACCGCATCTTGGAGGCGAGCTGCATGGACAGCTTGCGCAGGTGCTTCATGTGCCGCACGGCGTCCTGCTCGATCACCACGACCGCCTCGCCGAACAGGGCGCCGTTCTTGGTGCCGCCCAGGGAGAGGATGTCCACGCCGGCCGCGTTGGTGAACGTCCGCATGGGCACGTCCAGCGAGGCGGCGGCGTTGGCTATCCGGGAGCCGTCGAGATGCACCCGCATGCCGCGGGCGTGGGCGTGGTCGCAGATCGCCCGGATCTCGTCGGGCGTGTAGAGGGTGCCCAGCTCGGTGGACTGGGTGACCGAGACGACCTGCGGCATCGCGCGGTGCTCGTCCTCCCAGCCGTACGCCTGCCGGTCGATCAGCTCGGGGGTGAGCTTGCCGTCGGGGGTGGGGACGGTGAGGAGCTTCAGACCGCCCATGCGCTCGGGGGCGCCGCCCTCGTCCACGTTGATGTGGGCGCTCTCGGCGCAGATCACCGCGCCCCAGCGGTCGGTGACCGCCTGGAGCGCGACGACGTTGGCGCCGGTGCCGTTGAAGACCGGGAACGCCTCGGCGGTGGGGCCGAAGTGGCCGCGGATCACCCGCTGGAGGTTGGCGGTGTAGTCGTCCTCGCCGTACGCGACCTGGTGCCCGCCGTTGGCCAGGGCCAGGGCGGCGAGCACCTCCGGGTGGGCCCCGGCGTAGTTGTCACTGGCGAAACCGCGGACCTGGGGGTCGTGGTGGCGACGCGCGTCGGTCTTCGGGGGGTTCACGGCTTCTCGGTCAGCCACAGACGGTTTCCGTTCACTTCCGCGGCGGGCTTGTCCCAGACTCCGGCGACCGCCTCGGCGAGGTCACGCACGTCCGTGAAGCCCGCGAACTTCGCGTCGGGACGCTCGGCGCGCATCGCGTCGTGCACCAACGCCTTGACCACCAGGATCGCAGCCGCCGAGGCCGGCCCCTGCTCGCCCTCCGCCTTGCGGAAGTGGTCCGCCAGCGCGAGCGTCCACGCCTCGGCGGCGGCCTTGGCGGCGGAGTAGGCGGCGTTGCCCGCGGTCGGCCTGGTCGCGCCGGCTGCGCTGATCAGGACGTAGCGGCCGCGGTCGCTGCGCTGGAGGGCCTCGTGGAAGGCGAGGGAGGTGTGCTGGACGGTGCGGACCAGCAGCTTCTCCAGCAGGTCCCAGTCGGCGAGGTCGGTCGCGGTGAAGCTCCGGCTGCCGCGCCAGCCGCCGACGAGGTGGACCAGGCCGTCGACACGGCCGTGGTCCTTCTCGATGCGGGCGGCCCAGTCCTTGGCGCAGGCCAGGTCGAGCAGGTCGACCGTCTCCCCGGTGACGGTGGCGCCGCCGTGCGCGTAGCGGGCCGCGTCGACGGCCTCCGCCAGCTTCTGCGGGTCGTTGTCCGCGCCGACGACCGTCGCTCCCGCCTCGGCCAGTCGCAGCAGCGCGGCGCGCCCCGCGGGACCGCCCGCCCCGGCCACCGCGACCACCGCGCCGTCGAGCGTGCCGTTTCCCATGGACCCCATGGTCCTCGCCTCCAGAGCCTCGTCCGCGTCCCTCACTGCGGTGCCGTCGCTCACGCGGCGGCCCGCCGGGCGCCGTCCGCCGTGATGCCCCGGGTCGAGGCGATGACGTTCTTGAGCTTCTTGGACAGCGCTTCGTAGAACATGCTCAGCGGAAACTCGTCCGGAAGCACGTCGTCGACGAGCTTGCGCGGCGGCCGGCTCAGATCCAGGGCGTCGGGGCCCTTGGCCCACCGGGAGCCCGGGTGCGGGGCGAGGTAGGCGGCGACCAGCTCGTACCCGGCGAACCAGTGGACCAGCTTGGGGCGGTCGATGCCGTCGCGGTAGAGGGTCTCTATCTCGGCGCACAGGCGGTTGGTGACCTCGGGGGCGCGCTCCCAGTCGATCGAGAGCCTGTTGTCGGTCCAGCGGACGACGTCGTGCTTGTGCAGGTAGGCGAAGAGGAGCTGGCCGCCGAGCCCGTCGTAGTTGCGCACGCGTTCGCCGGTGACGGGGAAGCGGAACATGCGGTCGAAGAGGACCGCGACCTGTACGTCCCGGGCCTGCGGGACGCCCTCGCCGGCGAGCTTCACGGCCTCCTTGAAGGCGGTGAGGTCGCAGCGCAGCTCCTCCAGGCCGTACATCCAGAACGGCTGGCGCTGCTTGATCATGAAGGGGTCGAAGGGCAGGTCGCCGTGGCTGTGGGTGCGGTCGTGGATCATGTCCCACAGGACGAACGCCTCTTCGCAGCGCTTCTGGTCGTGCACCAGCGCGGCGACGTCCGCGGGCAGTTCCAGGCCGAGGAGGCCGACGGCGGCGGCGCTGACGCGGCGGAAGCGGGCGGCCTCGCGGTCGCAGAAGATGCCGCCCCAGGAGAACCGCTCGGGGGCCTCGCGCACGGCGATGGTCTCCGGGAAGAGGACCGCGGAGTTGGTGTCGTACCCGGAGGTGAAGTCCTCGAAGGTGATGCCGCAGAACAGCGGGTTGTCGTAGCGGGTGCGCTCCAGTTCGGCCAGCCAGTCCGGCCAGACCATGCGCAGCACGACCGCCTCCAGGTTGCGGTCCGGGTTGCCGTTCTGGGTGTACATCGGGAAGACGACCAGGTGCTGGAGGCCGTCGCGGCGGTCCGCGGCCGGCTGGAAGGCGAGCAGCGAGTCGAGGAAGTCGGGCACCTGGAAGCCGCCCTCGGCCCAGCGGGCGAGGTCCCCCGCCAGCGCCTCGTGGTAGGCCCGGTCGTGCGGCAGCAGCGGCGACAGCTCGCGTACGGCGCCCACGACCCGGCGGACGGCGTCCTCGGCGGTGGCACGGTCCGGAGCGCCCTCGGCCCCGAAGTCGATCGAGCCGTCCTTGGACTGCCAGGGCCGGATGCGCTCCACGGCATCCTTGAGCACGGGCCACGCCGGGTGCTCCACCACCCTGCTCACCGGAGGAACCCGTCCCTCCGGACCCACCTGCACAAGAATTTCCGTCATGTTCCATCCTCCACGGGAGAACCTCGCGTAAGGACACCGTATGGGTACAGGCTTTCCCCCAGCAAGGGGAGATTCGGGAAATTATCCTGCCCCACCCCCCGCTTCGCCGCATTTTTTCCCGTGGGCCCGGCGGGGAGGGTACGTCTTGTCGGCGGACGGTTAGGCTGCGGCCCTGCCACCGCCGCCGTCCACGGAAGCGAGTCGCGTCGTGAACTTCCTCACCATCGGACACCGGGGCGTCATGGGTGTCGAGCCGGAGAACACCCTGCGTTCCTTCACCGCCGCCGAGCGGGCCGGGCTCGACATGATCGAACTCGATCTGCATCTGAGCCGGGACGGCGCCCTCGTCGTCATGCACGACGCGGACGTGGACCGCACGACCGACGGCACGGGTCCGGTCGCCGAGCGGACCCTCGCCGAACTCCGGGCGCTGGACGCCGGGCGCGAGGAGCGCGTCCCGGTGTTCGAGGAGGTGCTCGACGCCGTGTCGCTGCCGTTGCAGGCGGAGATCAAGGACGTGGCGGCGGCACGGGCGCTGGCCGAGGTGATGAACGCGCGGGAGCTGGCCGGACGGGTGGAGGTCTCCTCGTTCCACGACGAGGCGGTCGCCGAGATCGCCCGGCTGGTGCCGGGGGTGCGGACCGCCCTGATCTCCAGCCTCCACCACTGTCGAACGGACTCGCGCGAGGGCACCCCCGTCGGAACCGACGTGGTGGACCGGGCCGTCGCCGTCGGTGCCGCGACGCTCTGCCTGAACATCCGCCGGCTCACCCTGGAGATCGTCGAGCAGGCCCGCAAGGCCGACCTGCGGATCATCGGCTGGGTGGTCAACACCCAGGATCATCTGCGGCTGGTGCGGGCCCTGGGCCTGGACGGGGCGACCACCGACTACCCGGAGATCAAGCGGACCGGCCGCTTCACCGCGTGAGGGTCAGCCGAGCGGCTTGACCAGCAGCTCGAACCGCAGGTCGTCGCGGAGCGGGATGCCGAACCGCTCGTCGCCGTACGGGAAGGGGGCCGTCCGGCCGGTACGGCGGTAACCGCGGCGCTCGTACCAGGCGATGAGGTCCTCACGCGCGGAGATCACGGTCATGCGCATCTCGTCGACGCCCCACTCGGCGCGGGCCCGCCGCTCCGCCTCCGCGATGATCAGCTTGCCGAGTCCGGCGCCCTGGAGGGCCGGGCTGACCGCGAACATCCCGAAGTAGGCGTGGTCGCCCCGGTGTTCCAACTGGCAGCAGGCGATGATCCGGCCGTCCCGCTCCACGGTGAGCAGCGTGCTGTCCGGTGACCCGACGACCTCCCGCACGCCCTCGGGGTCGGTGCGCTGCCCCTCCAGGATGTCCGCCTCGGTGGTCCACCCGGCCCGGCTGGCCTCGCCCCGGTACGCCGACTCGATCAGCGCGACGAGCGCGTCGACGTCCGCGTCGGTGGCGGCACGGAAGGTCGGCTCGGTCAGGGCGGTGTTCATGGGACGGCGTCTCCGGTCTGTGCGGCGCGGCACGGGCACCGTCGAGAGTAGCGCTGCCGTTAGGCTCCGAGCGCATGGTTCACGTACTCAGCAGCCGCGTCCTGATCCGCCCCACCGACCCCGACCGCTCCCGCGCCTTCTACGGCGAGCAGCTCGGCCTCGCCGTCCACCGCGAGTTCGGCACCGGACCGGAGCGCGGCACCGTCTACTTCCTCGGCGGCGGCTTCCTGGAGGTGGCCGGCCGGGCCGAGACCCCGCCGGCCGCGGGCCCGAGGCTCTGGTTGCAGGTCGAGGACGCGGCGGCGGCCGAGGCCGAGCTGCGCGGCCGGGGCGTGGAGATCGTCCGGCCGCCGGTGCGGGAGCCGTGGGGGCTGGTGGAGATGTGGATCGAGGACCCCGACGGCACGCCGATCGTCCTGGTGGAGATCCCGGCGGACCATCCGCTGCGCTACCGGCCCGGCATCTGACCTCAGACCCGGGCGGTGCTCCCGGCCCCGGTCGGTGCGGGCCCGCTCCGCGGAACCGGCACCGGTCAGGTCCGCGATCGCCGCCCGGCCGGTCGCCGTCTCGCGGGCGGCCGGCCGGTCCACGCCGCGCAGCCGCGGCCACTCGGCGGCGGGGCCGCCAGTCGCCGCTCCAGGCCGGTGCCGCACTCCCCGGGCTCGATGCGCGGGTTGCCGATGTCGGCGAGGGCCGTGGCACGCGCGGGGCGGCGGGCAGTCGCTCACCCGGGCCGGCAGGATCACCTGGTCGTCTCCGACGTGCCGGAACCCGGCGCGCTCCGGGGCGGCGCGCGCCTGCGGCCGGTTGCGCGCCAGGCCGTGCGCGACCGGGGCGGGCCGGGCGCCGTCGGCGTACCGCACGCGGACGTCCCGGCGGGCCGGCTCGGCCGGGCAGGCGTGCGTCAGCATCTCGGCGGCCGCCTCGGCGTCGGCCGGGAAGGAGGACGGCGGACGGCACACGGACCGGTCGATCGCACCGGCGTCCCGGTGGTGCGGGCCGACGCCGGCTCGGGCGGTTCGGGAGGCCGCCACGCGGTGCGGTACGGGGCCGAGGGCACGTCGGCCCGGCCGCCCGGCACCACCGGTCCCGCGCCGTCAGCCGCGCGGCGCGACGAGGCGGCCCTCCAACTGGACGAGGAGGTCGCCGAGCAGCGCGGCCAGGTGTCCCCGGTCGGGGGTGTCCAGGCCGGAGAGGGCGGCGGTCTCGTAGGCGAGCTGCTCGGGGAGGATGCCGTCGACCAGGTCGCGTCCGGCGTCGGTGAGGCGGACGTGGGCGACGCGGCGGTCGCGGGTGTCGCCGCGGCGCTCGACCAGGCCGCGTTCGGTGAGCTGCTTGAGGCGTTTGGTGACGGCGGCGCCGGAGGAGAAGGTCTCCCGGGCCAGTTCGCCGGGGGTCAGCTCGTGTCCGGTGCGGCGCAGCGCGCCGAGCAGGTCGAACTCGGCCCGGCTCAGGCCCGCCCGGCGCAGCGGCGCGTCCTCGGCCTGCTGGAGGAGGGCGGCACAGCGGTTGATGCGGCCGATGATCTCCATGGGGCCGGTGTCCAGGCCGGGGTGGACGGCCCGCCACTGCCGGACCACCCCGGCGACGGTGTCGTTCTTGGCCGCGCCCGCGGGGTCTTTCCCGGGTACCGCGCGCCGGTCGGTTGCCGTCATGGCCGTACGTCCTCCGCTGTCGAGCCCGTGTCCTGGTGGGCGCGGGCCGTGCGACCGCGCACCGTAGCGGCGAGCGTACGGTGTCCGTTCCGCTCGGCGAGCACGACCCTCTCCTGGGGCAGGGAGCGCTGCCACCACTCGCCGGCCGCGGCGTCGGCGGTGGCGCGCAGGTCGACCAGGGCGGTGGTCAGCGCGCGCCGGGCGGCGGCCAGGGCGGCGGGGTCGGGCTCGGGCTCGGCCAGCAGGCGGGCGGCGTGCTCGCGGGCCCGGTCGACGGCGGTGACGGCCCGCTCGACGCGGGAGCCGGCACGGCGGTCGGTGACGGCGACCGCGGCCAGGAAGCCGACCAGGGCGCCGACGAGGGTGTCGGCCACCCGCTCGGTCATCAGCGCACCGGGGTCCTGGTAGCGGGCGAACTCGCTGATGAGCAGCGCCATCGGGGTCACGCAGAGGCTGCCGAGCCAGTAGTTGCGGGTGATCAGTGCCTCGGCGCCGAAGGCGCAGGCGAGGCAGATCAGGACGAGGTACGCCTGGTGGAGGTGGGCGAGCGGGGCGAGGGCGGCGAAGACCAGCACCCCGGCGACGTTGCCGACGACGCGCTGGACGGCGCGGCTCCAGGTGAGGGTCAGGTTGGCCTGGTAGAGGGAGGCGGCGGTGACCAGTGCCCAGTAGGGGCGGCCGACGCCCAGGGCGAGGGAGGCGTATCCGGCGAGGGCGCAGCCGAGGGCGGTGCGCACGCCGATGGGGGCGAGCGGGGCGAGCCGGTGCCACAGCGGCTCGGGGCGGACGCGCGACCCGGCCCGGACGCCGAGGAGTTCGTCGGCGCCGGCGCGGGTGTCCGCCACGCGCGGGACGCGGCCGGTGCCGCGCAGCTCGCGGGCCCAGGCGCGCAGGCGGTCCGGGGCGGTGTCGGCGGGGGCGGCGAGGGCGACCTCGGCGCGGACGAGGAGGCGTTCCAGGGCGTGCCGGGTGGTGGCGCGGGGGCCGGTCGCGGGCAGCGCGAACAGTGCCTGCCAGGCGGCCTGGACGGCGGCGTACCCGGCGGGGCGGCCGTCGTCGGCCGGGTCGGTGCCGGCGTACCCGGCGGCGGCGTCCAGGGCGGCGGCGGTGGCGCGGCGCTCGGGGCCGTGCGGGCGGACCAGGCCGGGTGCCATGCCGACGATCCAGGCCCAGGCGCCGGCGGCGAGGGCCAGCGCGACATGGCCGGGGACCTGCCCGGGGCTCTGCGGCACGAAGAGGGCGGCGGAGGTGATGAAGGTGAGGACGACGTTGCCCGGGGGGCCGACGCGGGTGGCGTCGGTGAGCACCTTCTGCGCGGCGGCCAGCAGCGCGCCGACGGTCACCAGGACGACGGCGCTGCCGGTGAGGGAGGCGGCGGCCAGGGCGACGGCGAGGCCGCCGACCATCCCGAGGACCACCCACGCCAGGGCGCGGGCCCGCGCGGCGTAGGGGCGGTTGTGGGCGTACAGGGCGCACATGGAGCCGGCCATGGTGTACATCGCGAGGTCGAGCCGGCCGAGCGCGAGCAGGGTGAGGTTGGGCGGGGCGAGCGAGGCGACGACGCTGAGCGCCGGCTTGAACCAGATGTCGGAGGGGCGGCGGGGGCGCAGCGCGCCGGCCAGGGAAAGCCGGCGGCGGAGGGTGGGGGTCGCACTGCTCATCCACATACTTTAGCAGGTAATTTACTAGTGAAATACCAGGGAAGTGCCGACCGGTCCGGCCGCGTGCTCCGGCGCATGCTCCCCGAGGTGCACCCTTGCGCTCGTATGCGCGCCGCGTGGTCCGGGCATCCCCTGACCGACCCGTCCGGCTCCGGGCCGGACCCCGTCCGACGGGAGGCGCCCGTGCACGCACCGGCCTCGTCCAGTTGGCTGCTGGTCGCGCTCTGCGCCGCCACCGGCGCCTACTGCCTGCTGCGGATGCGCAGTGGGGTCGAGCAGCAGCGCCGCGCGGCGGGCGGTGAGGCCCTCATGGGGTTCGCGATGGCCGCCATGGCCGTGCCGGCCGCGGTGTTCACCCCGCCGGCCTGGGCCTGGCCCGGGTACGCGGCGGTGTTCGCCGCGGCGGGACTGCGCGCCCTGTGGGCGGCCCGCGACAGCCGCCACCATCTGCACCACCTGGTCGGCGCCGGGGCGATGGTCTACATGTCGCTCGTGATGGCGGGCTCCCCCGGCCATGTCCACGGCGGCTCGGGCAGCCCCCCGCTCACCGGCGCCCTGCTGCTCTACTTCACCGGGTACGTGCTGCTGACCGGGGTGCGCCTGGTGCCGGTCGCCGCGGTGGCCGACGGCGGCGGCACGGTACGGGGCTGGGGGGACCGGCCGGAGCTGGCGCGGGCCTGCCGACTGTCGATGGGCATCGCGATGCTGGCCATGCTGCTGACCTTGTGAGGCACCGGGATTGGCCTCCGGGTGGCCCGGTCGGCGAGTATCACGGGATGGAGACCTCGTCCGTCGACTCCCCGCCCCGTCCGCCGCGGTTCCGTGCCGTGCTCGGCACCGCCTGGCTCCTGGCCCTGTGCTCGGCGCTGCTGCTGGTGCTGGTGGCCGCCGAGTGGGACCCGCTGCTCGCCGTGGACGGCGACATCTCGCGCACCACGCACCGCTGGGCGGTGGAGGAGCGGGGCCTGACCCAGACGTTCCGCGTCCTGACCGACTGGGTCTGGGACCCGTTGACGATGCGGCTGCTGTGCGCGGCGGTGGTGCTGTGGCTGGGACTGCGGGACGGTGCCTGGTGGACGGCGGTGTGGCTGGGGCTCGCGGTGGCGCTGGGCACGCTGGTGCAGCAGGGGCTGAAGGCGGCGGTGGACCGGCGGCGTCCGGTCTGGCCCGACCCGGTGGACAGCGCCCACTACGCGGCCTTCCCCTCCGGGCACGCCATGACGGCGACGGTGGTGTGCGGCCTGCTGGTGTGGCTGCTGCGCCGGTACGGCGCCCCCCGCGCCCTGCGGCGCGCGGCGCTGGCGGTGGCCGTCGTCTCCGTGGCCGGGGTCGGCCTGACCCGGATCTGGCTGGGCGTGCACTGGCCGACGGACGTGCTCGGCGGCTGGCTGCTCGGCGCGCTGGTGGTGACGCTGGCGGTGCTGGCTCATGGGCGGTGGGCCCCGGAGCGGTCCGGGCCGGGCGGCGCGGCGGCGTCCTGACCCGCGCACGGACCGCCCTGCCGCCAACTGCCGCTGGTCCCGGCCGTCCCGGGCGATCCCCCGTTTCGCCCGGGACGGCCGGCCGCCGGGGACGCCGCGGGACGGCGGGCCCGGTCCGCTGCCGAGTATAGTTGGCTGGCAGCCAGTCAACACAGGAGTTTTCCGCATGTCCCCGCGCAGCGCCTCGGTCAACGAAGAGCTGCGCAGGCGTTCGAAGGAGCGGCTGCTGCAGGCCGCCGTGGAGCTGGTCGGCGAGCGCGGCTACGACGCGACCACCCTCGGGGACATCGCCGACCGGGCGGGGTCGGCGCGGGGACTGGTGTCGTACTACTTCCCCGGCAAGCGGCAGCTCGTGCAGTCCGCCGTGCACCGGCTGATGCACCGCACGCTGGAGGAGGCGCTGGAGCGCGAGCCGCGCACCGGCGACGGCGCGGAGCGGATGGCGCGGGCCATCGACGCGATCCTGGGACTGGCCCGGGACCGGCCGGTGCTGATGCGCCAGCACATGGCGGGCCTGCTCCAGGCCGAGGGGTTCCTGCCCTGCCCCGAGCAGCGGCGCCTGGCCGAGCTGCTGCGGGACACCGTCGCCCGGCACGGCTCCCGGGACGTCGACGGCGACTACCCGATGCTGCGGGCCCTGCTGATGGGCGCCGTCTACGCCGCGCTGATGCCGGGCGCGCCGATGCCGGTGCCGGTGCTGCGCGCCGAACTCTTCAAGCGCTACCGACTGGAGTGGGAACAGGGCGTCCCGCCGGACGAGCGGGCGTCCGGCGGGACGGGCGACACGGATCTGTCGCGGTTCTTCGGGTCCGGGCCCGGGGATCAGCCGAAGTAGTCCGGCTGGGTCTGGACGTTCAGCTCGCCCACGCGGACACGCTTGGCCGGGTCCGTGCGCCGGTCGGAGAGCTTCAGGACGTCGAAGCCCTTGGCGATGTCGTTGGAGTAGATGTAGCCGTTGTAGTAGTACGCCGACCAGGAGCCGCCGGTGACGAGCGAGGCGGTGCTCAGCGGGCCGCGCTCGAAGTAGGCGATCTCCTTCGGGCGGTCGGAGTCGGTGAAGTCCCAGACGGAGATGCCGCCCTGGTACCAGGCCTGGACCATGAGGTCCTTGCCCTTGACCGGGATCAGCGAGCCGTTGTGGGCGACGCAGTTCTCGGTGTCGGCCTGGTGGCGCGGGATCTTGAAGTAGTTGCGGAAGACGAGCTTGCTCTTCTCGCCCCGGCCGACGATGTCGTAGATGCCGTCGGCTCCGCGGTTCTGTCCGGTCTGCGCGTTGCAGGTGGCCGCGACGCCGCCGCCCAGTTCGTCGGTGAAGACGACCTTGTTCGCCTTCTGGTTGAAGGTGGCGGAGTGCCAGAACGAGAAGTTGACGTTGTCCTGGACCCGGTCGACGACCTTCGGGTGCTCGGGGTCCTTGATGGAGAACAGGATGCCGTCGCCCATGCAGGCGCCCGCGGCGAGGTCCTCGGAGGGCAGCACCGTGATGTCGTGGCAGCCGGTGGTCTTGGTGACGCCCGGGTTGGCGGGCGCGCCGGGGTTGCCGCCGCCGTCCGGGCCCTCACCGGGGAACAGCACCGGGAAGCTCACGACCGCCGCCTTCTCGGGGGCGTTGCGCGGCACCTTGATGATCGAGATGCCGTCGTGCGGCGGCTGGCAGTCGGGGTAGGCGGCGTTCGGCGCGTACGAGGAGACGTAGACGTAGACGTTGCGGCGCTCGGGGACCAGCGTGTGGGTGTGCGAGCCGCAGGCGGTCTCGACGGCGGCGACGTACTTCGGGTTCCGCTTGTCGCTGATGTCGAAGACCTTCATGCCCTCCCAGGAGGACTTCTCGGTCGCGGGCTGGCTGGTGCTGTTGCAACTGTCGTCGCTGCGCGAGGAGTCGGTCGACAGGAACAGCAGGTCGCCGGAGACGGAGATGTCGTTCTGCGATCCGGGGCAGAGCACCTGGGCGACGGTCCTGGGCTTCTTCGGGTTGCTGATGTCGAAGACGCGGAAGCCGTCGTAGTTGCCGGCGAAGGCGTACTTGCCCTGGAAGGCCAGGTCCGAGTTGGTGCCCGGCAGCACGTCCTTGGGGATGTTGGCGAGGTGCTCGATGTTGGCGGAGTGGACGATCTCGTCCTGGCCGGGTATGTCACCGTCCGCGATCGCGTCGCGCACTTCGGCCCGCACGCTCCCGGAGACCTTCTCGGAGGCTGCCGGTCCGTCCCCCGGGTCGGGGGTCGCGACCGCCGGTCCGGCGGTGAGCAGCGCGGACAGGAGGCCGGCGGCGGCCGCCGCGACTCCCAGGCGTCTGCGCCGCGTTCTCGGGTCGTTCAACAGGATCACTGTTTCCTCCCTGGTTCCCGTTCCCGGGGGAACGGTGCACGGACCCTCGCAGTATCGTCTTCGCCATGCTCATACCAACAGGGGGGCAACGGTCTCGTAATCAAGTTTTATGATCAGCGGCGTGCGGAAGCGTGCTAGGACGGTCATGACACTCACGAGGTGTCGTCCGTTGCCCTTCCACAGGAGGTCGTCGTGCCCTTCCGCCCCGCGTCCCGCGCGTCGCTCCTCGCGGCCTCGCTGACCGCCCTGGCCGTGTGCGGGCTGAGCGGCTGCGACTCCGGCGAAGAGGCCGGCCCGGCCCGGTCCACGGGCCCTTCGGTGATCGCGCCGGGCAGGCCGGGCGAGGCCAACCGCACCCTGTCCGCCCAGGACGCCGACGAGCAGCGGGCCGACGACGACACCCCCAACTCGGCCGACGTGGACTACGCGCGGATGATGATCCGGCACCACGCGCAGGCACTGAGGATGACCGAACTGGTGCCGGACCGCGCCGAGTCGGGCAGTCTCAAGCGGCTCGCGCGGCGGATCGCCGCCGCGCAGGGACCCGAGATCACCGCGATGCGGGGCTGGCTGACGGAGTACGGCGAGAAGGAGACGGAGCCGGGCCGGGAGAAGGGGCACGACCACGCCGCGATGCCCGGGATGGCGACCGAGGCGCAGTTGGAGAAGTTGCGGGCGGCCCGCGGGAAGGCGTTCGACCAGCTCTTCCTGACGCTGATGATCACCCATCACCAGGGCGCGATCACCATGGCCGCGGACGTCAAGGGGCAGGGCAACAACGTCCGGATCGAGGAGATGGCCGACGACGTGGTGGCCCAGCAGACGAGCGAGATCGCACGGATGCGCGGGATGCTCTGACGTCCGCCGGGCCGGTCAGCGGCGGGCCCGGCGGGGGCTGAGCAGGCCCGCGTCGCGGGCCCGGCCGATCAGCCGCAGGGCCTGCCGGCGGCCGTGCCCGGTCGCGTCCATCACCGCCAGGACGGGGTCGGCGCCGCGGTCCCGGGCGGCGAGGTACGCGTGCGCCGCCAGTCGCGGTTCCGCTTCGCCGCGCGGCCGGTCCGGGCGGGCGTGCCGCCGGGCGCCCGGCGGGTCGGCGCCCCCGACGCCGCAGACCGCGGCGAGCGGGCCCTCCAGCCAGTCGCCGAGCGCGGTGAGGTCGTCGAGGCAGAGCGCCGGCCGGGCCCGTACGTCCTCCAGGCGCACGGACGCCTCGGTGACCACGGCGAGCGCCTCGACCCGGGCACCGTCGGCGAAGACCAGCCGGACCTCGTACCAGGAGACGACGGCGCCGCCCTCCCGCACGTGCCACACGTTCCGCACCGACGTCTCACCGTCCTCGGGACAGCGGTCGGACAGACGGAGGGCACGAGGAGCGGAGGCTTCGGGCACCCACGGAACGTAACCTCATGATCACATTCCATACGAACGGACACGCGCCGGGCACCCGCTCCGGCACCCTGTCAGCGGACCGCCCGCGGTGCGATGCTGGAAGTCGCAGGCCGAAGGAGGTCCGCCGTGCTGCGTGTCGCCGTCGTCGGCTCGGGGCCCAGCGGGTGCTACGCCGCGCAGAGCCTCGTCCAGCAGGACCCACAGGTGTACGTCGACGTCCTGGACCGGCTGCCCTGCCCGTACGGGCTGGTGCGGTACGGGGTGGCGCCGGACCACGAGAAGATCAAGTCGCTCCAGGGCACCTTGCGCACGGTCCTGGAGCACGAGCGGGTGCGCTTCCTCGGCGGCGTCCCGGTCGGCTCCGGCGGCGTGTCCTGCGCCAGGCTGCGGGAGCTGTACAACGCGGTGGTGTACTGCGTGGGCGCCGCCGCCGACCGGCGGCTCGGCATCCCCGGCGAGGACCTCCCGGGCAGTTGGTCGGCGACCGCGTTCGTGTCCTGGTACAGCGCCCATCCGGACGCGCTGGACGACGGGTACGTGCGCGACGCGCGCTCGGCGGTGGTCATCGGCGTGGGCAACGTCGCCGTCGACGTGGCGCGGATGCTGGCGCGCGGCAGGGCGGAGCTGACCGGCACGGACATGCCGCAGGCGGCGCTGACCGCGCTGGCCTCGGGCCGGATCGCCGACATCCACATGGTCGGCCGGCGCGGCCCCTCGCAGGCCCGTTTCACCACCAAGGAGCTGCGCGAGCTGGGCGGGCTGCCGGACACGGACGTCCTGGTGGACCCGGCGGAGGCGGCGCTCGACCCGGCGTACCGGGACCCCGCCGCGCTGCCCGGCGTCCAGCGGCGCAACGTGGCGGTGGTGCGCGACTGGGCCGGGGCGCCGGCCTCGGGCGCCGCGCGCCGCATCCGGCTGCGGTTCTTCCTGCGTCCGGTCGAACTGCTCGCCCGGGACGGGCGGGTGGGCGCCGTGCGCTTGGAGCGGACGGCGCCGGACGGGCACGGCGGGGTCACCGGGACCGGAGTGTTCGAGGAGATCGAGGCCCAGGTGGTGCTGCGGTCGGTGGGCTACCGCGGGGTGCCGCTGGAGGGGCTGCCGTTCGACGCGGCGACCGGCACGGTGCCGCATCTGGCCGGGCGCGTCCTGCGCGAGGGCGTGGTGGTGCCGGGCGTGTACGTGGCCGGCTGGATCAAGCGCGGCCCGACCGGCGTCATCGGCACCAACCGGGCGTGCGCGAAGGAGACGGTGGCCTCCCTGCTGGCCGACGCGCCGGCGCACGGCGGCGGGACCGACGATCCGCTGCCCGCGCTGCGCGCCGAGGGGGCCGAGCCGGTCCAGTGGCCGGGCTGGCGGGCCATCGAGCGGGCGGAGGCGGCCCTCGGCGCGTCCCTCGGCCGGAACGCGGTGAAACTCCCGGACTGGCGGTCCCTGCTGGCGGCCGCCCGCGCGGCGGCCGACTAGGTGTGTTGCCGGCAGGTTGGTGACGGGCGGCCCGGTGGGGTCGACACGAGGTGGCAACACGGCCGAAATCAACAAACTGTTCAAGGCGCCTACGGTCCTGGCTGTCCGGTGGTTCCGCCGCCGGCCCCGTCCCCCTCCGCGCAGCCCAGGAGCGCCCATGGCACCGACGACCCCCGTGCATCCCGTCGACGAGGTACCGCCCGTACGGCAGTTGGCGGCCTTCGGCCTCCAGCACGTGCTCGCCATGTACGCGGGCGCGGTGGCCGTCCCGCTGATCGTCGGCGGGGCGATGAAGCTGCCGCCGGCCGACCTGGCGTATCTGATCACCGCCGATCTGCTGGTGTGCGGCATCGCCACCCTCATCCAGTGCGTGGGCCTGTGGCGGTTCGGTGTACGGCTGCCGATCATGCAGGGCTGTACCTTCGCCGCCGTGTCGCCGATGGTGATGATCGGCACGACCGGCGGCGGACTGCCCGCGATCTACGGGGCCGTGATCGTCGCCGGGCTGGCCATCATGCTGCTGGCGCCGGTCTTCGGCAGGCTGCTGCGGTTCTTCCCGCCGCTGGTGACCGGCACGGTGATCCTGATCATCGGCGTGACGCTGCTGCCGGTGGCGGGCAACTGGGCCGCGGGCGGCTCGGGCGCGGCCGACTTCGGCGAGCCGGAGAACCTGGGGCTGGCGGCGTTCGTGCTGCTGGTCGTGGTCGGGGTGCAGCGGTTCGCGCCGCCGTTCCTCGGCCGGATCGCGGTGCTGACCGGCATCGTGGCGGGGCTGGCGGTCGCGGTGCCGCTGGGCTTCACGGACTTCGGCGGCGTCGCGGACGCCGACTGGGTCGGGATCAGCACGCCGTTCCACTTCGGGGCGCCCGCCTTCGAGGCGTCGGCGATCGTGTCGATGCTGGTGGTGGCGCTGGTCTGCATGACCGAGACGACCGGTGACTTCATCGCGGTCGGTGAGCTGACCGAGCGTCCGGTGGGGCCGCGCGCCCTCGCGGACGGGCTGCGCGCCGACGGGCTCTCCACCGTCCTGGGGGGCGTCTTCAACACCTTCCCGTACACGGCGTACGCGCAGAACGTGGGGCTGGTCGGGATGAGCCGGGTACGCAGCCGCTGGGTGGTCGCGGCGGCGGGCGGTCTGCTGGTGCTGCTCGGGCTGCTGCCCAAGCTGGGCGCGGTGGTGGCGGCGGTGCCCGCGCCGGTGCTGGGCGGGGCGGGCCTGGTGATGTTCGGGACGGTCGCCGCGAGCGGGCTGCGCACCCTCGCCCAGGTCGACTTCCGGGACAACCACAATCTGACGGTGGTCGCCGTGTCGGTGGCTGTCGGCGTGCTGCCGGTCGGGGTGCCGACCGTGTACGACCGGTTCCCGGACTGGTTCCAGACGGTGATGCACAGCGGCATCAGCGCGGGCTGCCTGACGGCGGTCTCGCTGAACCTGCTCTTCCACCACCTGCCGGGACGGACCGCCTCAGCTCCCGCCGAGCCGGGCGGACTGGCGGGCGGCGGCGCCGAGGAGGGCGTCCAGCAGCCCCGGGAAAAGGTCGTCTAGGTCGTCCCTGCGCAGCCCGTTGAGCTTGGCGGTGCCCCGGTAGATCTGCCGGATCACCCCGCTCTCCCGCAGCACCCGGAAGTGGTGCGTGGTGGTCGACTTGGTCACCGGCAGGTCGAACTGCGAACAGGTCAGCTCGTCGGCGTCGCCGGCGAGCTCCCGCACGATCCGCAGCCGCATGGGGTCGGAGAGCGCGTGCAGCACGCTCTCCAGCCGGATCTCCTCGCGCGCCGGGTGCGGCAGGGCTCGGCTGCTGGGGGCGATGGTGGCGGGCGTCACGGCGGCTCCAGTCGGTCCGGGAGGCCTCATTGTACGAGAAGGGTCGTAGTACTGGCGTCGCGGCGGTGCGGCAGCGCGCTGGAGCGGTGGAGCGGAGTGGCTGAATAAGTGCTGCGCGAAGCGTTGACTAGAAAGCGCTTGCACCCTACGTTCCGTTCAGCAGTGTGACCCGTTCGCCAACATGGCGTACGCGATTCACGTACATGACCCATTGCGGTCGGCGACGGGACACGCTCACGCGACACCCCCACATCCGACACGAAGGAAGCAGCACATGACGTCTGCGACACGACCCCGCGCACGCGGGCGCGCCCTGAGCGGCGCGCTGGCCACGCTCGGCCTTTCGGTTGGCATGGTCATGGCAACGGGGACCGGTTCGGCCCACGCCGCCACCTGGCCGACCGCGAACGGCAGCCAGGGCGTCTCCTCCACCATCTCGGTGTCCGGCACCAAGGACTACGCGATGAAGCGCCTGTACGGCACGGGCGATCTGGGCTCCGGCGGCCAGGACGAGGACCAGGGCCCTATCCTGGAGCTGGCCCCGGGCGCGGTGCTGAAGAACGTCATCATCGGCGCCCCCGCCGCCGACGGCGTCCACTGCCAGGGCAGTTGCACCCTGCAGAACGTGTGGTGGGAGGACGTCGGCGAGGACGCGGCGACCTTCCGCGGCTCCTCCTCGTCGAACGTCTACACCGTCTCCGGCGGCGGCGCGAAGGAGGCCAGCGACAAGGTGTTCCAGTTCAACGGCGCCGGGACGCTGAACGTGTCCAACTTCGCCGTGAAGAACTTCGGCACCTTCGTCCGCTCCTGCGGCAACTGCTCCACGCAGTACAAGCGGACGGTCAACCTCAACACCATCGAGGCGACCTACAAGGGCAGCCGGCTCGTCGGCATCAACACCAACTACGGCGACAGCGCGACCCTGCGGAACATCACGATCGTCGGGGACACCAGCAAGAAGATCGTCCCGTGCCAGAAGTACATCGGCAACGACGACGGCGACGAGCCGAGCAGCAACGGCTCCGGCCCGGACGGCACGTACTGCAAGTACTCGACATCGGACATCACCTACAAGTGATGCGCCCCGGGCGGCCGTACGCGTGCGCGTGCGGCCGCCCGCGCGTTCAGTCCCGGGTGCCCAGGACCCCGAGCCGCCCCGCCTGTTCGCGCTGGTAGTCCCGGTAGGCGTCCCGCAGGGCCGGGCCCGGCCAGCCGCCGGGCAGGAGCGCGTCCGGCAGCACGGGGTCGGCGAGCAGGTGGCGGACGGCGGCGGCGTGGGCGGCCAGGCGGTCGGCCGGGCGCCGGGCCCGCGCGACCTGGGCGAGCAGCCCCCGCGCGGTGGCCGCCCAGGCGTCCAGCGGCCACAGGGCGGCGGCCAGTTCCCCGTCCGGGCGGCCGGGCCGCGCGGTACAGCACTCGGCCACCCGGCCCAGGTCGCCGGGGAGCGGGCGGCGCAGGTTGGCGGGGCGCAGCCAGACGCCCTCGCGCAGTTCGGCCAGGCGCAGGGCGGTGAGCCGGGCCCGCAGGTCGGCGCGGGCGGCGGGGCCGCGTCCCGTCGCGGTGATCACGACCATCTCCCAGTCGCCGTCCCACGCCCGCGTGTGCGGGCGTACCGCCTCGTCCTGGCGGCGCTGGCGCTCCAGGAGCCGGTCGCTGAGCCGGTAGCCGCTCTCCGTGCGCCGCAGGTCGCCGGCGGCCGCCATCCGGCTGAGCGCCGCCCGCGCGGTGGAGGCGCCGACGTCGAACTCCGCGACCAGCCGCACCAGGTCCCGCCCCGGCAGCTCGGGCGGATGGCTGCCCAGCAGCAGGCTGAGCACGACCGACCGCGCGGAGAGCGGACGCGGCCCGGCCGGCGCGGGCTCGTTGATCGACATGGACCCGTACTGTACGGGGACGGGTGTGTTGCAGTATTGCTGCGGTCGCGGCCACGGTGCAACACTCGTCGTATGACGACACTCGCGCACGAGCCCGGACAGGACCGGCCGGCGGGGCACGCCACCCATGACGTCACCAACCAGCCCCCTCCCCTGGCCCCGTACGACGCCGGTGAGGACACCGCCCTCCTGGAGGGGCTGCGCCGGGAGGGCGCCGGGTGGGCGGAGGCGGAGCTGCGGCGACTGGGCCGGCGGGCGGGCAGCGCGGAGGCCCAGGAGTGGGGCGAGCTGGCCAACCGGCACGAGCCGGTGCTGCGCACCCACGACCGGTACGGGAACCGGATCGACGAGGTGGAGTACCACCCGAGCTGGCACCATCTGATGCGGGTGGCCGTCGGCGAGGGGCTGGCCGGCGCCCCCTGGGCGGACGGCCGGCCCGGCGCCCATGTGGCGCGGACGGCGGGCGGGCTGGTCTGGGGGCACACCGAGGCGGGGCACGGCTGTCCGGTCTCGATGACGTACGCGGCCGTGCCGGTGCTGCGCCGGGAGCCGCACCTGGCCCAGGTGTACGAGCCGCTGCTGACCGGACGCGTGTACGACCCGGAACTGCGGGCTCCCGCCGAGAAGCGGGGCCTGCTGGCCGGGATGGGGATGACCGAGAAGCAGGGCGGCTCCGACGTCCGCGCCAACAGCACCACGGCCACGCCGACCGCCGAGCCGGGCGTGTTCACGCTGCGCGGTCACAAGTGGTTCACCTCGGCGCCGATGTGCGACGTGTTCCTGGTGCTGGCGCAGGCCCCCGCCGGGCTGTCCTGCTTCCTGGTGCCGCGCGTGCTGCCCGACGGCACCCGCAACACCTTCCGCATCCAGCGGCTGAAGGACAAGCTGGGCAACCGGTCCAACGCCTCCTCCGAACCCGAGTTCGACGGGACGGTGGCCTGGCTGGTCGGGCCGGAGGGGCAGGGCGTCAAGACGATCATCGAGATGGTCAACTGCACCCGCCTGGACTGCGTGATGTCCTCGGCGACGCTGATGCGCAAGACGCTGGTGGAGGCCGGTCACCACGCCCGGTACCGCCACGCCTTCGGAGCCCGTCTGCTGGACCAGCCGCTGATGCGCAACGTGCTGGCCGATCTGGCGCTGGAGTCGGAGGCGGCGACGACGCTGACGCTGCGGCTGGCCGGGGCGGCGGACCGGGCGGTGCGCGGGGACGCCGGGGAGGCGGCGTTCCGGCGGATCGCCACCGCCGTCGGCAAGTACTGGGTGACCAAGCGGGGCCCGGCGTTCACCGCGGAGGCCCTGGAGTGCCTGGGCGGCAACGGTTACGTCGAGGACTCGGGCATGCCCCGGCACTACCGGGAGGCTCCCCTGCTGTCGATCTGGGAGGGCTCGGGCAACGTCAACGCGCTGGACGTGCTGCGGGCGCTGAGCCGGGAGCCGCACACGGCCGACGCCCTGTTCGGGGAACTCGCCCTGGCCCGGGGCGCCGACGCCCGCCTGGACGCGGCCGTGGCCCGGCTGAAGGACCTGCTGGCCGGGGCCCGACCGGCCGGGGCGCGGCGGCTGGTGGAGCTGATGGCCCTCACCCTCCAGGCGTCCCTGCTGGTCCGGCACGCCCCGGCCGCGGTCGCCGACGCCTTCTGCGCCACCCGGCTGGGCGGTGACTGGGGGCACTCCTTCGGCACCCTGCCGCAGGACGCCGCGCTGGACGCGGTGCTGGCGCGGGCGCTGCCGCATTGACCGGTCCGGGTGGCCGTGACCTGCGACGGAGCCCGGCGCGGGGGTGGTTGTCAGTGGTGGGGTGCAGACTGGCCGATGTCCTGGACTGAGGCGTCGACGAAGACGCCGCGGAGGTGATCGGCATGACCGAGGTACTGCTCGCCGTGGGCACCCGAAAGGGCCTGTTCATCGGGCGCCGACGAGGCGGCTCCTGGGAGTTCGACGAGTCCCCGTGTTTCAACGCGCAGGCCGTGTACTCGGTCGCCGTCGACACCCGCGGCGACACCCCGCGCCTGCTGGCCGGCGGCGACAGCGCGCACTGGGGACCGTCCGTCTTCCACTCCGACGACCTGGGCCGGACCTGGACCGAACCGAAGGCGCCCGCGGTGAGGTTCCCCAAGGACACCGGCGCCTCCTTGGAGCGGGTCTGGCAGTTGCACCCGGCCGCCGCCGAACCGGGGGTGGTGTACGCGGGCACGGAGCCGGCCGCGCTGTACCGCTCGGAGGACCGCGGGGAGAGCTTCGAGCTGGTCCGGCCGCTGTGGGAGCATCCGACCCGGTCGCGGTGGGTGCCGGGCGGCGGGGGCGAGGGCCTGCACACCGTCGTCACCGACCCCCGGGACCCCGACGCGGTGACGGTCGCCGTGTCCACCGCCGGAGTGTTCCGCACCACCGACGGCGGGGCGAGCTGGGCGCCGTCCAACTCCGGGGTCTCCGCGGTCTTCCTGCCCGACCCGGACCCGGAGTTCGGCCAGTGCGTGCACAAGGTCGCGCAGGACGCGGCGACCCCGGACAGGCTGTACCTGCAGAACCACTGGGGGGTGTACCGCAGCGACGACGCGGGGGCGCACTGGACGGACATCGGCGAGGGCCTGCCGTCCACGTTCGGCTTCGCGGTCGCCGCCCACCCGCACCGCGGGGACACCGCGTACGTCTTCCCGATCAACGCCGACTCCGACCGGGTCCCGGCCGACCGCCGCTGCCGGGTCTTCCGGACGGCCGACGCGGGCCGGAGCTGGGAGCCGCTCACGGCGGGCCTGCCCGGCGGGGACCACTACGGCACGGTGCTCCGCGACGCCCTGTGCACGGACGACGCGGAGCGCGCGGGCGTGTACTTCGGCAATCGCAACGGCGAGGTGTACGCGTCGGCGGACGACGGCGACAGTTGGCGGCAGTTGGCCGCCCACCTGCCGGACGTGCTGTGCGTGCGGGCCGCGGTCGTCGGCTGAGGCGGCGGGCCGCTCGGGCCGGGTCCCGCGCGCCCGGCGGCCCGTCGCTGCCGACGGCGGACCGGCGCCGCGCGACTCCCTTACGGCAGGCGCCAGTCCACCGGTGCGGCGCCCTGGCGGACGAGGAAGTCGTTGGTGCGGCTGAAGGGGCGGGAGCCGAAGAAGCCCCGGTCGGCGGAGCGCGGCGAGGGGTGCGCGGACTCGATCACCGGGTAGCGGTCCAGGTGCGGGCGGAGATTGCGGGCGTCCCGGCCCCAGAGGACGGACACCAGGGGCGTGCCCCGCTCGGCGAGCGCGCGGATCGCCTGCTCGGTGACCTCCTCCCAGCCCTTGTCCCGGTGCGAGCCGGGGCTGTTCGGCCTGGTGGTCAGCGCCCTGTTGAGCAGCAGCACGCCCTGCCGGGTCCAGGGCGTGAGGTCACCGTTGGCGGGCTGCGGCAGACCGAGGTCGCTCCGCAGCTCCTGGAAGATGTTGATCAGGCTGCCGGGCAGCCGGCGCACTTCGGGGGCCACGGCGAAGCTCAGGCCGATCGCCATCCCGGGCGTGGGATAGGGGTCCTGGCCGACGATCAGGACGCGTACGTCGTCGAACGGCTGCTGGAAGGCGCGCAGGACGTTCGGCCCGGCCGGCAGATAGGTGCGGCCCGCCGCGAGTTCGGCGCGCAGGAAGTCACCCATGGCGGCGACGCGCCCGGCCACGGGTTCCAGGGCCTTCGCCCAGCCGGGTTCGACGAGTTCGTGAAGGGGTCGTGGTGCCACAGCCGGTCACTCTACTGGCGCACCGCGGCCGCCGGGCACCGGAGCCGGAGACGGTGACCGGCGGCGCTACCCTGGCCGGGCCGTCCGGGACGAGAAGGGGAGGACGAGTCCGGTGAGCCGTCCGCCGAGCCGGTCCGACCCGTGCCCGCCCGCCGGGGCCGACGGGTTCCTCGCCGTGGACTCCGGGGGCTCGGGCCTGCGGGTCGTCGCGGGCGCGCGGGGACGCGGCCCGACGGGGCGGCGGGTCACCCGGGAGCCGGTGCGGACCGGCGAGCGGGGCATCGACGCCGGACATCTGATGGCCCAACTGGTGCCGCTGGCCAGGGAACTGGCGGCGGAGACGGGGATCGGCCGGTTCACGACGGTCGCCGTCGGGGCGGCCGGGCTCGCCACCCTCGGGGACGCGCTGCGCGCCGAACTCCCCGGCGCCCTGGCCCGGGAACTGGGGGCGCGGCGGGTCGCGCTGGCGGCCGACGCCGTCACCGCCTACGTCGGCGCCCTCGGCGTCCGGCCCGGCGCGGTGGTCGCCGCGGGCACCGGACTGATCGCGGTCGGCACCGACCTGATCCGGTGGCGCCGGGCGGACGGCTGGGGTCATCTCCTCGGCGACTGCGGGGGCGGCGCCTGGATCGGGCGGGCCGGTCTGGAGGCGGCGCTCCGTGCGTACGACGGCCGCCGGGGCGGCTCCGCGGAGCTGCTGGCCCGCGCCCAGGAGCGGTTCGGGCCGGTCGCCGGGCTGCCCGGCGCGCTCTATCCGCGGCCCGACCGCGCCGCCGTCCTCGCCTCGTTCGCGCCCGACGTGGCCGCCTGCGCCGACGGCGACCCGGTCAGCGCGGGCATCCTGCGCGAGGCCGCCCGGCAGGTGGCCGACGCGGCCGCCGCGGTCCGCCCGGACGGGGCCCCGGTCTCCGTCACCGGGGGGCTGCTGAAACTGGGCGACGCCTTCGCCGTACCGCTGGAGGAGGAGCTGGCCGAGCGGTTGCCGGAGGCGCGGCGGGTGGCGGCGCTGGGCGATCCGCTGGACGGGGCGGCACGGATCGCGGCCTCGCTCGCGGCCGGACCGCTCACCCTTCCGGAGGACGGGCGGATGCTGTCGGTGACGAGCCTGGCGGGTGGCTGACTTCGGTCCCCCGGTGAGGCGAATCGTGCCCATGTCGTCCGATCCGTACATCACTCATCAGACAAAACCGGACGGATACCGCTCAGCTCCCCCCTCCCCGAACAGAGGAGCCCAGGAAGTTAGTAACATGCGGCGCCATGAGCTCCCCCACTGGGCCCGCGTCCGGCCTGCCAGTACGAATGCCGCGCCCCCGCCAGCCCGGACGGCACCGCCGCCCCGAACCCCTGGTGGCTCCCGAGGGCGCGCCCGCGCTCGTCCTCGCCGTGCCCGGGACGCCCAGTGACGCCGCCCGGACCCTGGCCGAGGAGGTCGTGAGCATCGCCCGCTCCGAGCTGCCCGGCCTGGACGCCCGGATCGGGTACGTGGACGGGGACGACGCCGGCTTCCCGTCGCTGCCGTCCGTGCTCGCGGAGGCCGCCGAGGACCGCGGCGCCCGGCACGAGCAGGCCGTCGCCGCCGGTTCCGGGGACCGGGAGTTCGAAGGCCCGGTCGCGGTGGTCGTGCCGCTGCTCGCCGGCCCGGACAGCGCGCTGCTGCGCCAGGTCCGCCAGGCCGTGATGGACAGCCGGGTCGCGGCCGAGCTGACCGACGTGCTGGGCCCGCACCCGCTGCTGGCCGAGGCGCTGCACGTCCGGCTCTCCGAGGCCGGCCTGGCCCGCGCCGACCGGGCCAGGCTGTTCACCGTGACGACCGCCGCGGACGGCATCGTCCTGGCGACCGTGGGCGGCGAGGAGGCCGTGCAGGCGGCCGGGATCACCGGCATGCTGCTCGCCGCGCGGCTGGCGGTGCCGGTGATGGCGGCCGCCCTGGACCAGGAGGGTTCGATCGCGTCCGTGGCCGAGCAGCTCCGCGCGGCGGGCTCCCGGCAACTGGCGCTCGCCCCGTACCTGATCGGCCCGGAGATCGACGCGAGCCTGCTGGCGGAGGCGGCCAAGGAGGCCGACTGCCCCACCGCCGAGCCGCTCGGCCCCTACCCGGCCATCGGCAAGCTGGCGCTGGCCAAGTACACGACGGCGCTGGGCATCGCGCCGCAGCCGGCGCAGAGCGCGCCGGTGCGCTGACCGGCGGACGTCCGGTACCGGGCCGCGGGGCCCGCTCCTCCACGGGAGCGGGCCCCGCGGTGTGTCAGGCGTCCGTGTCGTCGACGACCACGCAGGACGCGGCCGGGACGCGGAGCGCGCCCGCCCGGCGGGGGGTGCCGGTGGCGGGGTCCGTCGTGAACCAGGTGACGTTGCCGGAGCGCTCGTTGGCGACGTAGAGACGGCCGCCGGACTCGGTGAGGGCGCGGGGCCAGTGGCCGCCGCAGGGCACCGTGCCGGCCGGCCGCAGGGTCTCCCCCTCGACGGCGAAGACGGTCAGCAGGTCGGCGCCGCGGGTCGCGGTCCACACGAACCGGCCGTCGGCCGAGGCGACGATGCCGGACGGGTAGACCTCTCCGCCGGGGGTGCCGGGCAGGACCGGGATCTCGGCGAGGGGCCGCAGGACCCCGTCCGGGGCGTTCCAGCGGCAGACGGTGACGGTCGGCGCGAGTTCGTTGACCACGTAGGCGCGGGTGCCGTCCGGGTGGAAGGCCAGGTGCCGGGGGCCCGAGCCGGGGCGCAGCGCGGTCTCCCGGTGCACGGTGAGGGCGCCGCCGTCGTCCAGGGCACACACCCGCACCGAGTCGGTGCCGAGGTCCACGCTGACGGCCCAGCGTCCGCTGGGGTCGGGCTGCACCTGGTGGGCGTGCGGTCCCTGCTGGCGGGGGACGTGCGGGCCCGAGCCGGTGTGCCGCAGCACGGCGGACGCGGACCGGGCGAGGGTGCCGTCGGGGCGCAGCGGCACGGCGGTGACGCTGCCGGAGCCGTAGTTGGCGGTCAGGACATGGCCCCGGAAGAGGCTGAGGTGGGTGGGGCCGCTGCCGTCGACGGCAACCCGGGGCCCGGCCCGCTCGGGCTTCTCGCCGTGCACGCGGTAGGCGGCCACCGTGCCCTCGGCGGTCTCGCTGACGGCGTACAGCATCTCGCCGCCGGGCGAGAGGGCCAGGTAGGAGGGGTCGGGCAGGGAGTCCAGGCTGCCCAGGGCGGTCAGCGCGCCGCTGTCCGGGTCGACCGCCGCGGTCACGATCCCCGGACCCCCGGCCGCCGTGAACGACCCGATGAACGCCCGCCGCCGCCGTCCGTCGCCGTCTGCCACCGCTGACCCCTTCCGTCCCTGTGCCGTCGGGGGTGACGGTAGCAGTCGATCAACCGCGGTCTAGACCAAGCGGGGCACGGCTGCGCAGCGGTGCGGCGAGTTCGGCCAGGGCGCGTTCCACGCCGTGCAGATGGGCCAGGGCCGCTCCGGCCGCGGGTTCGCCGGCGGCGCGCTCGGGGACGGCGCCGCCGCCGGTGAGCGCCTCGACCGCGGCCTCGACCCGCCAGCAGGCGGCGGCCAGCCGGGCGTCGTGCGAGGCTTCCGGGTCGGCGGCGACGGCGACCAGGCCGCGGATCTCCCGGGCGCACTCGTCGAGCAGGGCGAGCACCCGGCGGGCGCGCAGCCTGCGGTGGCGCATCGGGTTGAGCGGGTGCACCAGGGGTGCGACCGACAGCCGGACCCGGCCGAGCAGCCCCTCCAGCTCCGCGACCCGGGGCGCCGGGTCGGCGTCCGGCGCCCCGGCGAGGCGGGCGGCGGCCTCGGCGGTGCAGGCGTGGACGCAGCGCAGGGCGCGCTGGACCCAGGCGTCGGTGACGGCGTGCGTGGTGACCGGCAGCAGGAGCAGCACCGCGAGCGCCGCGCCGAGCGCGCCCACGGCCGTCTCCGCCAGGCGCAGGGCGAGCAGGCCGGGGGTGAGCACGCCGAGGAGACCGTAGAGCAGTTCGGCGAGGAGGGTGACGCAGAGCATCATCCAGGTGTAGGACACGGCGGCCGAGTAGAAGATGCCGAAGACGCAGACGGCCGCGAGCACGGCCGAGGGCACGGCGGCGCCGTCCACGGGGACGGCGATCAGCAGTCCGAGGCCGATGCCGATGACCGTGCCGAGCACCCGGCGGAAGCCGCGCACCAGGGTCTCGCCGCGTGAGGTGGTGTTGACGAAGATCCACCAGGTGGCGCCCACCGCCCAGTACCAGCGCTCACCGGAGACCAGGTGGCCGACGACCAGGGCGAAGCCCGCGCCGGCCGTCGCCTGCACGGCCTGGCGGGTGGTGATCCGGGCGAGGCCGGTGCCGGCCGGCGGGGCGGGCACGGCGGGCGGCGGGAGGCGGCGCTCGTAGCACCACAGCCCGAAGCGGACCGCGGCGGCGGTGGCCACGGAGAGCAGGACGGCCGCGTACAGCTCGGGCAGTTGCCCGGGGACGGCATGCAGGAACTGGGCGATGAAGAAGGTCATGAACGCGAAGACACCGAGGCTGTGGCCGCGCGGGCCCCAGCGGCGGGCGTAGACGCCCGCGCCGACGACGGCGAGGAAGACGAGGTCCCGGGCCACGGGCCGGTCGTGCAGCCCGGCGGCGAGGGTGAGCACGGGCAGGCCGACGGCCGGGAGCAGGGCGGTGGTGACCGCCTGTCCGCGCACGGTGGGGTCGGTGACGGTGAACAGGGCGAGCAGCGCGGCGAGGCCGCCGGTGACGGCCCCCGGCAGGGAGTGTCCCGACAGGCCGCAGACGACCACGGCCAGCCCGATGCCGAGCACGGCCCGCCCGGCGAAGCGCAGCCGCACCCGGCCCGGGTCCGGCGCCACGAACACCCTCTTCAGCACTGAGTACCGCCCCCTCGCTCCGCTCGGCTCCGGACGTCTCGCGTTCCGGCATGAAAAAGGCGCCGCGGGGTCCGCAGCGCCATCGACCCCTCCATATCAACATCACTGCCACCAGTTGCTCAACCGACCTCTTTCGCGTTGAGCCATTGGTACAGTTCTGGCGGCCTTCACATGGCCACCGGAGAGCCAATGGCCGAGGGAGCCGGCGGCCGGGGAGGAGAGGGGACGCCATGGCGGTGGACGCGCTGGACACCCGCATCCTGCGGCTGCTGCTGGAGCAGCCGCGCACCAGCGTGCGCGAGTACGCCCGCATCCTGGGGGTCGCCCGGGGCACCGTGCAGGCCCGGCTGGACAGGCTGGAGAGGGACGGCGTGATCACCGGCACCGGTCCCAGCCTCTCCCCCGCCGCGCTCGGTCATCCGGTGCTGGCCTTCGTCCACATCGAGGTCACCCAGGGCCATCTGGACGACGTGGGGGACGCGCTGGCGGAGGTGCCCGAGATCGTCGAGGCGTTCTCGATCACGGGCGGTGGGGATCTGCTGACCCGGGTGGTGGCGCGGGACAACGCGCACCTGGAGGACGTGATCCAGAAGCTGATCAGCCTGCCCGGGGTGGTCCGCACCCGCACCGAGGTGGCCCTGCGCGAGCGGGTCCCGCACCGGCTGCTCCCGCTGGTGGAGTCGGTCGGCCGCACGACCGGGAAGTGAGCCGCTACGGACGGCGGCGGGGACGGCCGCCCTTCTGCCCCTTGGCGGTGCGGCGGGGGCCGCCGGCCTGCTTCGTACGTCCGTCACCGCCGCGTCCGGTCTTCTTCGGAGCGGGCGTCCTCGGACCCGGCTTCTTCGCCTCGGACTTCTTCGCCTCGGACTTCTTCGGCTCGGCCTCGGACTGCCTGCGGCCCCGGGTGCTGTTGACGGTGCGGCCCCGGACGATGCCGATGAACTCCTCGACCAGGTCGGTGTGCGCGTCCACCGGCCAGGACAGCGCGACCCCGGAGGCGGGCGCGTCGGTCAGCGGGCGGTGGGTGAGGTCCTTGCGGTGGTGCAGCCGGGCCAGGGACAGCGGGACGACCAGGACGCCGATGCCCGCCGCGACCAGCTCGACGGCGTCCGCCGTGGTCGCGGGGCGTTCCAGGGCGGGCCGGCCGGGCGGCTCCTCCCAGCCGAGCACGTCGTCCTGGGGGTGCAGCACGATCTCGTCGGCCAGGTCCTCGACGGCCACCTCGTCGGCCGCCGTGACGAGGTGGTCCTTGGGGACCACGACGACCGTCGTCTCCGTGTAGAGGGGGATCGCGCTGAGCACGTCCCGGTCGACGGGCAGCCGGACCAGCCCCGCGTCCGCCTCCCCGGCCAGCAGGGCGCCGGGCGCCTCGGCGGCGGTCACCTGGGTCAGGCCCAGCGGGACGCCGGGCTGCCGCTCGCGCCAGATGCGCACCCACTTGTCGGGCATCACACCGGGGACGTACACGAGACGGAACGAGGGGGCGGCTGCCGGCTCTTGCGAGGCTGTCACCTGGCCAGGTTACCGGCCGTGGTCAGAGGTCGCGCACATGCTCGATACCCTTGAGGAATGACCGAGCACCAGAGCACCCAGACGATGAAGCCCGCGACCGCGGCGAAGAAGCTGGGTGTGTACCTCGACGCCACCCCCGCCGACTTCCGGGAGGGTGCGGTGACCCGCGCCGAGCTGAACGCGCTCCAGGCCGACCCGCCGCAGTGGCTGCGGGACCTGCGGCGCGACGGTCCGCACCCCCGGCCGGTGGTCGCCGCCAAGCTGGGCGTCTCCATCGCCGGCCTGCGCCGCGGCGGGGTCACCGAGGCGCTCACCACCGAGCAGATCGAGGCGCTCAAGGAGGAGCGCCCCGAGTGGCTGGAGCGGGAGCGCGCCGTGCAGGCCGACGTCCGCAAGGAGGCGGTCCGGGTGAAGAAGCTGCACGCCGAGCGGACCGCCGGGGCGGCTGAGGACTGAGGACCGAAGACTGAGGACTGAGAACGTCTCCGCGCCGGCCGTCGGCCCGGCGGTACGGACCGGTCCGTACCGCCGGGCACCGGACTTCCGCGAGGCCGTCAGGCCCCGGACTTCCGCTCGGTCATGCTCCACGCGTACTGGAGCCAGTCGGACAGGGCGACCGCGCTCAGTCCCGCGGTGACCAGCCGGGTGGCCCGGGGCGCGCAGGCGTAGGAGGCGACGAGCCCGCCGGCCACCCACGCGGAGGTGCAGAACGGGCAGGTCATCAGGTCACCGACGGCCCGTTGCAGACCGGTGCCGCGTGAGGTGTCGTTCACCTCGGGGCCGCCGCCGGCGCTCTCCCGGCGGGTGAACGGCGCCCGCAGGAAGCTGGTCACCTTCGCCTTGGACAGCAGCCGGGACGCCTTGAACGTGGCCGTCGCGAGCAGCGCCAGGTCCCACGGCGGCACCCCGTCGGGCAGCCTCACCCCGCGCCGGCGCGCGACCGCGGTGAACAGCCCGGCCCCCGCCGCGAAGGTCGTCGCCAGGGCGGCGTACCCCCCGAGGGGGGTGTCCTCCTCCGCGCCGTAAGGTCGTTCACCGTCGGTCATCCGTGGCCTCCTTCGCGGACCGTCCGGTCCTGACGATCCTGTGCGCGTCCGCCGAACAGGTCCGCCCAGTCGGGCGGCAGTTGATCCAGAAGATGGCCGACCTGACCCGCGGACACCGTCTCGGCGACCGTGGACAGGACGGCACCGGAGTCCCACTCCGCGGTGCGCGGGCGGGCGCCGGTCTGCTGCGCCACCCGCCGGAGGAACTCCTCCCGGTCGAACGGCTCGGGGCGCCCCCGTTCCAGCCGGAGCGCGTCGTCCAGCGGAGCGGGCAACTGCTCGGCCAGATCGGTCGCCTCCTCGGGCACGATCCGGGACGCGAGGACCCACAGCACCGCCTCGGTGACCTGTTCGGCCTCCTCCTGGCTGTAGTACTCCCCGCGGTCGCGGACCCGGGCCAGGAACTCGTCCGCTCTCATCACGCGCCTCCTAGTTTCGATCCTCCACCGGGTGCCCTCGGCTCTCGGAGGTAACCGGTTCCCCTCCGTCCCCGGCGAGGGAAAGCGCGAGGGCCACCGGGTCGTCCCGGAAGAGGGCGCGGCCGGCGGCGATCCGTTCCCGGCGCGGGGGACCGTCGGCGGTGAGGCGGCGCAGCGCCGCGAGCAGGGCCGGGCCGTCGGCCGCCGCCTCCGTCAGGCCCAGCGCGGCCATCCGCCGGACGCCGTCGGCGCCGTGGCCGGGGATCGGGCGGTGGCCGACCACCGGGAGTCCGGCGGCGAGGGCCTGTACGGCGGTCTGGCCGGCGGCGTTGTCGACGAGGGCGCGGGCCGCGCGCAGCAGACCGGGCATGCCGGTCACCCAGCCCAGGGCGAGGGCGCCCGGGACGCCGGACAGCTCGCGGCGCAGTCGCTCGTTCGCCCCGCACAGCACCACGGGCAGGAATCCGTGCCCGGCCAGCAGCCGGACGGTGGTGTCCAGGCGCGAGGCGACGCCCCAGGCACCGGAGGACAGCAGCACCGGCGGCCGGCCGGGGGCGTGCCGCTCGAACAGACGCCGCCAGCCCTCCGCCTCCCCTTCCGCCGCCGCCTTCGCATCTGTCTCCGCCTCTGCCTGCGCCTGCGTCTCCGCCTCTGCCTGCGCCTGCGCCTGCGCCAGGAACTCCGGCGCCACGACCGGACCGCACACCGCGGCGGGCGCTCCGATGCCCTCCCGTACCTGGCGGGCGGCGTCCTCGGTGAGGCAGAGGTTCAGGTCGTTGCCGGGGTGCAGCCACTGCCGGTGGACCACGAAGTCGATCACCAGCACGGCGCTGGGTACGGGCAGCTCGCCCCGGGCGCGGAGATGGCCGGTCATCTGGGCGCCGACGTGGAAGACGGGCACCACCACCTCGGCGCCGGTCCGCTCGACGAGGTCCCGCAGACGGTCGCCGGCCAGCCGGGCGAGCGCGGTGTCGCCGGGGCGGGGGCCGGTGCCGGGGCGCAGGAAGAGGCGGTACAGGGCCGCGTACGCCCAGGGGAAGTGGCGTACCGACCCCCGGTAGAAGTGCCGCAGCCCGGCACCGAGCCGGTACGGCAGCAGGTCGAGGACGTCGGCGGTCACCGCGTCGGCGCCGCGCTGCCGGGCGCGGCGGACGAGTTCGGCGGCGACCGTGTCGTGCCCGGCGCCCATCCCGGCGCTCAGCACGAGCAGCTTCCCGGGGGGCCGCGCGGGTGGTTGCTGCGCAGCGGCCCGCGCGGGCGACTGCTGGTGCGCGGGGGCCCGCGCGGGCGAGGGCCCGCCCCGGGACGGGGACGCGGACCCGGAAACAGACGCGGGCGGGGACATGGGCGGGGACACGGACCGGGGCCGGGACTTCGGGCTGGGCAGGTCGCTGGGGGGCACGGGGTCGGGGTTGCCCGCCCGGCGCACTCCAAACCGCACAAGATCAGGGCGTTTCGGGCACTCTCGGCCGGGAACTCCAAGACCGCCCGTCCCGCCGGACGCCGGAGCGCCGACCACCGGTCGACCGCTCGGCCGGTGACCGGCCCGCAGCCGAGGTGGTCCGTCATGGTCCCTGCGTTCTCCCGCGCCCGGTCACTGCCCGCGTCGCCGGCCACCGCGCCCGGCGCGGACTCCGCGAAGGCCGTCCGGCACCCGGGCGCGGCGGCGACCCGGACCCGTACGGCCCTGGTGACCGGGGCGTCGTCCGGGATCGGCGCGGCCGTGGCCAGGCTGCTCGGCGGCGAGGGCACCTGGGAGCTGGTGCTCAGCGGACGCGATCCGGCACGGCTGCGGGCCGTCGCCGAGGACGCGTCGGCCACCGCCTTCGCCGCCGACCTCACCGAGCCGGGCGCCGACCGGCGGCTCGCCGACTTCACCCTGACCGCCGTGGGCGGCCCGGTGGACCTGCTGGTCGCCGGCGCCGGGATCGGCTGGGCCGGGAAGTTCCGCGAGATGCCCCCGCACGCCATCGACGAAGTCTTCGGCACCGACGTGGTCTCCACCCTGCGGCTGGTACGGCTGCTGCTGCCGGGCATGGTGGCCGCCGGGACCGGTCGGGTGGTGCTGGTCGGGTCGCTCGCGGGTGCGGTCGGGGTGCGGGACGAGGCCGTGTACTCGGCCGCCAAGGCGGCGCTCGGCACCTTCGCGGACGCCCTGCGCTACGAGCTGCGCGGCACCGGCGTCGGGATCAGCCATGTGGTGCCCGGGGTCGTCGACACACCGTTCTTCGAACGCCGCGGCGCGCCCTACCGGCGGTCCAGGCCCCGCCCGGTCCCGGCCGAACGGGTCGCCGAGGCGGTCCGGGCCGCTGCCGTGCGCGGACTGGACGAGGTGTACGTGCCGGGCTGGCTGCGGCTGCCCTGCCGGATTCGCGGGGCGGCTCCGGGGCTCTACCGGTGGCTGGCCGGACGGTTCGGATGAGCGGCGGTGAGTGCCCTCACCGTCGTCCTGGCCCTGCTCGCGGCGCTGTCCAACGCCGCGGCCTCGGTACTTCAGCGCCGGGCCGCCGCCCAGGACGCCGCGGGCGCCGAGCCCGGCCGTCCGGTGCGCTGGCTGCTGCGTCTGCTGCGCGACCCGTACTGGGTCGGTGGCGCCGCCCTGCTCGCGGTGACGACGGTGCTGCAGGCGGCGGCGCTGGCGGTGGGCAGCCTGGCCGTGGTGCAGCCGCTGATGGCGACCGAGCTGATGTTCACCCTGGTGGTCGGCGGCGCGGTGTTCCACCGGCGGCCCGATGGGCGGACCTGGCTGGCGTTCGGGGCCCTGGCCGTGGGGCTGGCGCTGTTCCTGGGCGCCGCAGCGCCCTCGGCGGGCCGGGACACGGCGTCCCCCGGCCGGTGGGCGGTGGCCGGGGCGGTGCTGCTCTGCGCGGTGGTCGTGCTCGCCGTGGCCGGGCGACTGACCCGGGGTGCCCCGCGCGCCGCGCTGTTCGGCTCGGCGTCGGCGGTGGCGTTCGGGGCGACGGCGGCGCTGCTGAAGGAGTTCACCGGGCGGCTGCCCCAAGGGGTGGGCGCGGTGCTGACCCAGTGGCCGCCGTACGCCACGGCGGCCGTCGGCGCGATCAGTTTCCTGCTGCTGCAGAGCGCGCTGCGCGCCGGGACGCTCGCCGCCTCCCAGCCCGCTCTCACCCTCGGCGACGCGCTGACCAGCGTGGCGTTGGGCTGGGCGCTGTTCGGCGAGCAGATCGCGCTCGGGATGCGCGTCCTGCCCGAGGTGATCGGCATCGCCCTGATCGGCGTCGGCAGCGTGGGCCTGGCCGGCGCCCCTTCGGTACACGGCACCTGGGACACGGCATCGGCGGCGACCGGGGACGGACCGGGGGCATCGGAGGCCGGGAACGGGCCGGGAACATCGGAGGCCGGGAACGGACCGGGGTTCGCCCCCCGGGACGTCGAGGGACCGGGGGCCGGTCGACCGGCCCCCGGTCCCGAGGACCGGAAGGAGGGTGACGCGTGAGCGGACGGTCGTCCGGCGGGCGGGCGGCGCGCGTGCTGGCGCCGTGCGCGGTGACGTCGGCGTTGGCGTTGGCGCACATCGGGCCGGCCGCGACCTGGCTGCCGGGGCCGCGCCGCCGCTGGTGGCCCGGCCTGGCCGGACAGGGCCGCCTGGACCATGTCGCCCTCACCTTCGACGACGGCCCCGACCCGGTGTCGACGCCGCGCTTCCTCGACGTCCTGGACGGCGTCGGCGTACGGGCGACCTTCTTCGTGCTGGGCGAGAACGTGCTGCGGTGTCCGGCGGTGGCCCGCGAGACGGTCGCGCGGGGGCACGAACTCGCCGTGCACGGCTGGCGGCACGACCGGCCCTGGCTGCCGTCACCGGTCCGGGACGCCCGCGAGCTGCGCCGGGCCGCCCGCGCGGTGTACGACGTGACCGGTCACCGGCCGCGCTGGTACCGCCCGCCCTACGGCATCCTCAGCTCCGGACGCTGGGCCGCCGCCCGCCGCGACGGACTGCGGCCGGTGCTGTGGACGGCGTGGGGCCGGGACTGGACGGCGGACGCCACCCCCGCGTCCGTACGGGCGACCGTCGCGGCCGATCTGCGCGGTGGCGGGACGGTGCTGCTGCACGACACCGACCACGCCGCCGCCCCCGGCAGTTGGCGCTCCGCCCTGGGCGCCCTCCCGGACATCGTCGGCGACTGCCGGACCGCGGGCCTGACCGTGGGCCCGCTCACCGAACACGAGGTGCGCGGCGAACGGGCCCTCCCGTGTCACCCGCCGGCAACGCCCGTACCCACCCGGATCTGAGCCGCCCGTACCCGGTGGAACCGTCAGGCGTCCGCACCCACCGGAACGGTCACGCCGCCGTCTCCGACAGATCCCGCCGGAACGGTCACGCCGCCGTCTCCGACAGATCCCGGTGTATCGGTGTGGCCGCCCCCGTGAGCGGCACTCCCGTGCCCCCGCGCCGGAGGGCGACGATCTCCGCGGCGACGGACACCGCCGTCTCCTCCGGGGTACGGGCGCCCAGGTCGAGGCCGATCGGGGAGCGCAGCCCGGCCAGCTCACGGTCAGTGAGGCCGGCCTCCCGCAGTCGCCGGGTGCGGTCGGCGTGGGTGCGGCGCGAGCCCATCGCGCCGACGAACGCGACCGGCATCCGCAGGGCCTCGGTCAGCAGCGGTACGTCGAACTTGGCGTCGTGGGTGAGCACGCACAGCACGGTCCGCGCGTCGGTGGCGGTGCCCCGCAGATAGCGGTGCGGCCAGTCGACGACGACCTCGTCGGCCTCCGGGAACCGGGCCGGCGTGGCGAAGACGGGCCGCGCGTCGCACACGGTCACGTGGTAGCCGAGGAACTTGCCGACCCGCACCAGCGCCGAGGCGAAGTCCACCGCGCCGAAGACGATCATCCGGGGCGGCGGCACACTGACCTCGACGAGCAGCGTGAGGCCGCCGGGGCAGTACGAACCGTCCTCGGACAGCTCGACCGTGCCGGTGCGGCCCGTGTCCAGCAGGGCCCTGGCCTGGTCCGCCGCCGTCCGGTCCAGGCCGGGATGGCCGCCGAGGCCGCCCTCGGACGAACCGTCGGACCGGACCAGCAGCGCCCGCCCGAGGAGTTCGGCCGGGCCCCGGACCACCCGGGCGAGGGCCGCGGCCCCGCCCCGGGAGGCGGCCGACAGCGCCCGCCGGAACAGGTCCCGCTCCGCGGTGTCCGCGCGGACCGGCGTGACCATCACGTCGATGATCCCGCCGCAGGTCAGTCCGACCGCGAAGGCGTCGTCGTCGCTGTATCCGAACCGCTCGCGCACCGTCTCGCCGTCCCGCAGGGCCTGGGCGCACAGTTCGTACACCGCGCCCTCCACGCAGCCCCCGGAGACCGAGCCGATCGCGGTGCCCCCGGCGTCGACCGCGAGGGCCGCGCCGGGGCCGCGCGGGGCGCTGCCGCCGACGGAGGTGACGGTGGCGACGGCGAAGTCCCGGCCCTCCTCGATCCAGCGGTGCAGCTCACCGGCGAGGTCAAGCATGGCCGCCCGCCTCCAGGACGCGGTCGGGCCGGATCGGCAGGCTCCGGTGCCGTACGCCGGTGGCGTGCCAGACGGCGTTGGCGACCGCCGCCGCCGCGCCGACGATGCCGATCTCGCCGACGCCCTTGATGCCGACCGGGTCGTCCGGGTCGGGGTCGTCGACCCAGTCGGCCTCCACCCGGGGGACGTCGGCGTGGGTGGCGACGTGGTAACCGGCGAGGTCGGCGCCGTACAGGGCGCCGGTGTGGTCGCGGACCGCCTCCTCGTGCAGGGCCATGGAGATGCCCCAGGTCATGCCGCCGACCAACTGGTTGCGCGCGGTGAGCGGGTTGACGATCCGGCCGGCGGCGAAGATGCCGAGCATCCGGCGCACCCGTATCTCGCCGGTGGCGGTGTCCACGGCGACCTCGGCGAACTGCGCCCCGAAGGAGTGCCGTTCCTTCTGCGCGAGGGAGGCGAGCGCCTCGGTGGTGTCGGACCGCACGGTGATGCCCTCGGGCGGGACGCCGGTGCCGAGGGCGAGCCGCTCGCGCAGTTCGGCGGCGGCGACGCCCACCGCCCAGGCCCAGGAGCGGGTGCCCATGGAGCCGCCGGCGATCCCGGCCGGACCGAAGTCGCTGTCGCCGATGTGCACCCGGACCCGGTCGGGCGTGGTCTCCAGCGCGTCGGCGGCGACCAGGGTGAGCGCGGTACGGGCGCCGGTGCCGATGTCGGCGGCGGCGATCCGCACGGTGAAGGTGCCGTCCGGTTCGGCGGTCACCAGGGCCGTGGAGGGCAGGGCGCCCGCGCCGAAGGAGGCGGCGGCCGTGCCGGTGCCGAGCAGCCAGCGGCCCTCGCGGCGCACGCCGGGGCGGGGGTCGCGGCCGGCCCAGCCGAACCGGCGGGCGCCCTCGCGGAAGCAGGCGGCCAGGTTGCGGCTGCTGAAGGGCAGTCCGGAGACGGGTCCGGTCTCCGGCTCGTTGCGCAGGCGGAGTTCGATCGGGTCCAGGCCGCACTTCTCGGCGAGTTCGTCGAGGGCGGATTCCAGGGCGAAGGACCCGGGGGCCTCGCCCGGCGCGCGCATCCAGGTCGGGGAGGGCACGTCGAGCCGTACGACGTGGTTGGCCGTGCGGTGGGCGTCGGCGTCGTACATGACCCGGGCCACCCCGGCGCTCGGCTCGACGAACTCGTAGACGGTGGACGTCTGGTTGAGCGAGGTGTGCTCCAGGGCGCGCAGCTTGCCGTCGGGGCCGGCGCCGAGCCGGACCCGCTGGACGGTGGGGCTGCGGTAGCCGGCGAGGGAGAACATCTGGCGGCGGGTCAGCACCACGCGTACGGGGCGCTGCAGCATGGTGGCGGCCATCGCGGCGGAGACCTGGTGGACGCGGAGGCCCTTGCTGCCGAAGCCGCCGCCGATGTGCTCGGAGCGGACCCGGACCGCGGACTCGTCGAGCGAGAACATCTTGGCCAGTTCGCCCTGCACCCAGGTGGTGCCCTGGTTGGAGTCGACGACTTCCAGCCGTCCGCCGTCCCAGCGGGCGGTGGCCGCGTGCGGCTCCATCATGCTGTGGTGCTCTTCGGGGGTGCGGTATTCGACGTCCACCACGTGGGCGGACGCGGCGAGTTCGGCCTCCAGGTCGCCCTTCTCGGTCACCGCGGGCATGTGTCCGTCGGCGAGGTAGGCGTCGGGGTGGCCGATGTCCAGGGCGGTGTCGTGCGGCTCGGTGTCGTAGTGCACGACGAGTGCCTCGGCGGCCTCCCTGGCCTGCTCCGGCGTCTCGGCGACGACGAGGGCGACCGGCCAGCCCGCGTGCGGCACCCGGTCGTGCTGGAAGACGCCGGCGGTCGGGTCGGGGATGCCGAGCATGCCGACGTAGTCGGTGTCCACGCGCGGGGCGTTGCCGTGGTGCAGCACGGTGAGCACGCCGGGCATGTCCAGGACGGGCCCGGTCTCGATGGAGCGGATGCGGCCGCGGGTGACGGCGGAGAGGACCAGCCAGCCGTGGGCGAGGTCGGCGAAGGGGATCTCCCCGGCGTAGCGGGCGGCGCCGGTGACCTTGTCGCGGCCCTCGACGCGGGTGTGCGCGGTGCCGACGGCGCCTTTCCGGGTGGTGCGGCCGGTGGTGGCGGTGGTCATCGGGCGGTCTCCTCGGCGAGTTCGGTCAGGACGGCCACGGCGAGGTTGCGTAGGAGGGGCACCTTGTATCCGTTGTGCGGCAGGGGCCGGGCGGCGGCCAGTTCGGCGTCCGCGGCGGCGGCGAACGTCGCGGCGTCGGCCGGTGCCCCGGTCAGCGCCCGCTCCGCCGCGCGGGCCCGCCACGGCCGGGAGGCGACCGCGCCGAAGGCGAGGCGCGCTTCGTGTACGACGCCGTCGCGGACGTCGAGGGCGGCGGCGACCGAGCCGATCGCGAACGCGTAGGAGGCGCGCTCGCGGACCTTGCGGTAGCGGGAGCGGGCGGCGACCGGGGCGGGCGGCAGGGTGACGCCGGTGATCAGCGCGCCCGGCGGCAGGGCGGTCTCCCGGTGCGGGGTGTCGCCCACCGGCAGATAGAAGTCGCTCAGCGGCAACTCGCCCGGCCCGTCGGCGCTTTCGTAAGTGACGGTGGCGTCGAAGGCGGTCAGGGCAACGCCCATGTCCGAGGGGTGCACGGCCACGCAGTGGTCGGAGGCGCCGAGAACGGCGTGGTTGTGGTGCTCGCCCTCGATCGCGGAGCAGCCGCTGCCGGGCGCGCGCTTGTTGCAGGGCCGGGTCACGTCGGTGAAATAGCCGCAGCGGGTGCGCTGCAGCAGGTTGCCGCCGACGGTGGCCATGTTGCGCAACTGGCCCGAGGCGCCCGCCAGGACGGCCTGGGTGAGCGCCGGGTAGCGGCGCCGGACCTCGGGGTGGGCGGCGAGGTCGCTGTTGGTGACGGTGGCGCCGATGCGCAGTCCGCCGTCGGGGGTGGATTCGACGCGGTCCAGGGGCAGGTGCCGGACGTCGACGAGCAGGGCGGGCCGCTCGACGCCGGTCTTCATCAGGTCGACGAGGTTGGTGCCGCCGCCGAGGAACCGGGCCTCGGGTTCGGCGGCGAGCAGCGCGAGGGCGCCGGAGACGTCATCGGCGCGCCGGTAGCCGAACTCCTTCATGCGACGGCCTCCTCGGCGTTGTCGGCGGCGCTGTCGGTCCGTTGGCCGGCGGCGCGGGCGACGGCCTCGACGATGGAGACGTAGGCGCCGCAGCGGCACAGGTTGCCGCTCATCCGCTCCCGGATCTCCTCGGGGGTCAGTTCGGGCGGTCCGGCCTCGGGGCGTACGTCGTCGGTGACGGCGCTCGGCCAGCCCGCCGCGTGCTCCTCTATGACGGCGACGGCGGAGCAGATCTGGCCGGGGGTGCAGTAGCCGCACTGGTAGCCGTCGAGGTCGAGGAACGCCTGCTGCACCGGGTGCAGCCGGTCACCGTCGGCCATGCCCTCCACGGTGGTGATCTCCCGCCCGTCGGCCGCCACCGCGAGTTGCAGACAGGACACCGCGCGGCGTCCGTCGATGAGGACCGTACAGGCGCCGCACTGCCCCTGGTCGCAGCCCTTCTTGGTACCGGTCAGGTCGAGCCGCTCGCGCAGGGCGTCGAGCAGGGTGGTGCGGTGGTCGACGGTCAGCGGATGCTTCTCACCGTTGACCGTGAGGGTGATGGCACTGTGCGTCGGCGGGGGCGCTGAAGCCATGGGCAGCCTTCTCTGTAGCCGTAGGGAGCAGGTCTTTGGCCGGGTGGTAGCGGTAGGGAGCCGGTCTTCGGCCGGGTCGTGAGGTGAAAGGCGCGGTGCACGGGAGGGCCGGGTCGGGGTGCGGGCGCGGGGTGCCACGGGCGAGGTGTCCGCGGCTATGCTGACAGCAACCGGACAACTGTCCGCTCACTGGAAAACGTAACGGACAGTTGTCCGCTTATCAAGGACGGGATTCGGCCACGAAACCCGTGAGGAGGACGAGTGGGGCAGCCGGGGAAAGGCGCACCTCTGCGCTCGGACGCGCAGCGCAACCGCGAGCGGATTCTGGAAGTGGCGCTGGCCGAATTGACGCGCTGCGCGGAGGCCCCGTTGAGCGCGATCGCCAAGAAGGCGGGCGTCGGGCAGGCGACCTTCTACCGCAACTTCCCCAGCCGGGAGGCCCTCGTCCTGGAGATCTACCGGCACGAGGTGCGGCAGGTCGCGGACAGCGCGACGGAGTTGCTGGCCGAGCTGGAGCCCGAGCGGGCGCTGCGTGCGTGGATGGACCACATGGCCCGGTTCGCCATGACGAAGGCGGGGCTGGCGGAGGCCATCCGGCAGGCCACCACCGGTCCGGGCCGGCCGGCCAAACCGGGGCACACCCCGGTGACGGAGGCGATCGAACTGCTGCTGCGGGCCAACGAGGAGGCCGGCACCATCCGTCCCGGCGTGAGCGCGGACGACTTCTATCTGGCCATCGCGGGCCTGTGGCAGATCGACCCGGACACCGACTGGCAGCCGCGCGTGACCCGGCTGCTCGACCTCGTGATGGACGGCCTGCGGGCGGGCGCGCCCGGCACCTGAGTCCGCGGCGCGGGGGCCGGTGCCGCCCGGGACGACGGGGACGCGCCGGGCCTGGCGCCGAGCGCCCCGGTCGAACACCCGAGCGCCGGTCCGGTCACTGCCGTCACACGCACGCCTCTTCGTGCACCCGTGCGCCCCCGTGCGGGGGAGAGACGGCAGGCCGCCGCGAGTTGGAGTGGGCAGAGAAAGATTCGACAACAAGTCGGTGAGCGGTCACCGGCTCCGTCCGCGCGTCGGCCGAGACAGGTGATGCCCCATGCACGAAGCCGTACCCGCACCGGACCGCGTCCGGGTGCCGGGCTCCGCCCCCGGCGGAGTCCCGTTCCTCGGGCACGCTATCGCACTGCTGTGGCGCCCGCTGGACTTTCTCGAAACCCTGCCCGCGCACGGGGACTTGGTGGAGGTGCGGCTGGGTCCGCGCCGCGCCTGGGTGGTGTGCGACCCGGAGCTGGTCCGCCGGATGCTCACCGACCCGCGCACCTTCGACAAGGGCGGTCCGCTCTACGACCGGCTGCGGGAGCTGATGGGCGACGGCCTGGTGACCTGCCGCCATGCGGACCACCGGCGCCAACGCGGGCTGGTGCGGCCGGCGTTCGCTCCCGCGCGGGTGGCGGACTGCACCGCGCTGATGGGCGAGGAGGCCCTCTCGGTGTGCCGTGACTGGCGGCCGGGAGAGCGCGTCGACGTCACGGCGGCCGCGCTGGCCCTGACGACCGGGGTCACCAGCAGACTGCTGTTCTCCGATTCGCTGGACGCGGCGCGGGCCGCGGCGGTCCGTTCCTGTCTCGCCGTGGTGGTCCGGGGTCTGTTCGTCCGTACGGTGGTGCCGGTCGACGCGCTGTTCCGCCTGCCCACCCCGGGCAACCGCCGCTACCTGCGGGCGGTGCGCCGACTGCGTACCCTGATGGACGAGTTGATCGCCGAGCGGCGGCGCGGCACCCCCCGCGACGATCTGCTGGGCACCCTGCTGACGGCCCGGGACGGGGCGGACGGGCGGGCCCCGACCGGGCGGGAGGTCCGCGACCAGCTCATCACCCTGCTGCTCACCGGCGTGGAGAGCACCGCGATGTGTCTGGCCTCGGTGTTCGCGTTGCTCGCGGACCATCCCGAGGCGGAGCGCCGACTGCACGAGGAGGTCGACGCGGTCCTCGCCGACCGGACCGCGCCGGGCCCCGGGCACCTGGCGCGACTGGAGTACACCCGCCGCGTGGTCACCGAGACCCTGCGGCTGCGCCCGCCGGGCTGGCTGTTCACCCGCCTCACCACCTGTGACACGGAACTGGGCGGGCACCGGCTGCCCCGCGGCGCGACCGTGCTCTACAGCCCCTATCTGCTGCATCACCGGGCCGCGTCGTTCCCGGACCCCGAGCGGTTCCGGCCCGAGCGGTGGGCGCCGGGGCGGGCGGCGGGCGGTGCCGCCCTGCTGCCCTTCGCCGCGGGCGGCCGCAAGTGCGTCGGCGAGGCGTTCGCCATGGCGGAGGCCACCGTCGCGGTGGCGGTCCTCGCCCGGCACTGGCGACTGCGCTCGCCGTCCGGGCCGGTCGGCCGGCCGCGCCCGGCGGCCACCCTGGGACCCCGGTCCCTGCCGCTGATCCCCGAGCCGCGGACCCGGGTGCCCGCCGTCCGACAGCCCTCCCCCGCCCGGTGACGCCCCCCGCGGACCGGACCAGTGAACGGCAGGTGAGCACAGCGATGACCACATGGCCGGCGAAGACGGACGCGGTGTGCCGGGCGGCCCTGGCCGCCCCGCCCGGGAGCCCGGCGGACAGCAGCCTCCAGGAGGTGATCGAGACCACGCTGCACATGCCCTACCCCTTTCGGGCCAGCCCCCACGAGGACCGGGCGGCGGCCGGGGTCGACGCCTGGCTGAGACGCTGGGGACTGACCGACGACCCCGCGGTCGCGGAGATGATCGGGCGCACCCGCCCGGCGCGGCTCGCCGCGTACAACGGGCCGACGATGGACGCCGGCCTCCTCCAGCTCATGGCCGACCAGATCGCCTACCAGTTCGTCTACGACGACCGGGCGGAGGAGCTGGGCGCGCACGGGCCGGACCGGCTGCTGTCCATGGTGTGCGAGAGCGTCGGCATCCTCCGCGACGACCAGCCGCCGAGCACCCCGCTCGGCGCGGCCCTGGCGGACCTGTACCGGCGCGTCCAGCGGCGGTGCACGCCCGCCCAGGCGGCGCGCTGGGCGTGGCACAGCCGGGAGTACGTGCACGGGCTGCTCTACGAGGCGGTCATCCAGAGCCGGGGCATGCCGCCGAGCATCGGGCTGTGCACCTCGGTCCGGGCGCTGATCGCCGGGGTCGAGCCGTTCTACCCGCTGTGCGAGGCGGCGCAGTCCCGAGAGCTGGCCCCGGCGGAGCTGCACCACCCGGTGATGCGGCGGCTGAGCCGGCTGTCGGCCGACGCGGCGGTGTGGATTCCGGACCTCTTCTCCGCGGTGAAGGAGCACCGCGCGGGCGGCATGATCAACATTGCCCTGGCCCACCAGCGGGCCCAGGGCTGTTCGCTGGCCCGTGCGGTCGCCCTGGCCGCCCAGCGGATCAACCTCACCATCGACGAGTTCCAGCGACTGCGGCGGACGATCGAGCCGGAGCTGAGCGAGGCCGCCGTGGGCTACGTGGACGGCATGGCCGGGTGGGTCCGGGGTTGTTACCACTGGTCCCGGACCGTCCCGCGGTACGCGGACACGGGAGCGGCGCCCGGACACCCATGAGGGGCGCGCGGGCGCGGCTCGCACGGCGGGCAAAACGAGCAACGCTACCCAGGCGGGCCCGTCCGCACCCCCGAATCGTGGTGGTTCACCCGTACTCGTCGTCCCCGTCTCAGAATCCGGGCTGACGGGACCGGGCGGGCGTACGCTCGGCGCTGTCCTACGGCGACCGTCGACAGGAAGCAGCGCGGCAGATGGCGACTGGACTCCGGCAACCGAACACCGACGGCCGGTCGTTGCTCGAACGGCGCGGTGAACTGCGGGCGATCGACGCGTCGTTGGCCCGGTTGTGCGCACCGGACGACGGGGTGCCGCGGGGCCGGCGGGGCGGGGTGCTCGCCTTCACCGGGTCGGGCGGGCTGGGCAAAACGACACTGCTGGGCCAGGTCCGCGCCCGCGCCGCCGCCCAGGGCTGCACCATCCTGTCCGCCCGGGGCGGCGAGAACGAGCAGGAGCTGGGGTTCCGTGTGGTCCGCCAGTTGCTGCAGCCCTCCCTCGCCGTGCTGGACGGACCCGCGCGCCGTTCCTTCCTGGGCAGTTGGTACGACATCCTCGCCACCGCGCTGGGCCTGGAGGCGTCCGGCGCCACCCCGGCCCCGGACCCGGCGGGCGTACGGGACGGCCTGGACTGGGTCATGACCCAGTTGGTCATGTGCCGGGCGCCGGTCGTCGTACTGCTGGACGACATGCACTGGGCCGACGGCGAGTCGCTGGGCTGGCTCGCCTCCTTCGCGCCCCGCACCGAGACCCTGCCGCTGCTGCTCGTCGTCGCCTGCCGGCCCGAGGAACCACAGTCCGGCACGGAGGCGCTCCACGTGCTCGTCGACGGCCAGAGCGAGCGCCCGCACGAGCTGGCCCCGCTCAGCGAGGCCGCCGTCGCCCGGATCGTGCGGAACCAGGTGGGCGAGGGCGCCGAGGACCGGTTCTGCGCCGAGTGCTGGGCGGTCACCGGCGGCAGCCCCTTCGAGGCGGTCGAACTGGCCCTGCGGCTCGGCCAGGCCGGACTGCGGGGCACCGGCGACGAGCTGGCGGCGATGCGGGACCTCGCCTCCGCCGTGAAGGGGCCGGGGCTGCTCCGGCGGCTGCGCCGGCTCGGCAGCACCACCGTGCGTTTCGCGTGGGCCGCCGCCGTGCTGGGCACGCCCGCCCCGCCGGACCTGGCCGCGGCCGTCGCCGTGATCGGCAGCGAGGACGCCGCCGCGGCCACCGAGCGGCTGCGCGCGGCCCGTATCCTCGCGGCCGACCGCGGCGGGCGGGGCGTGGAGTTCGTCCATCCGCTGATCGCGACGGCGGTCTACCGGGACATCCCGGCCGGGCTGCGCACCGGCCTGCACAACGCGGCGGCCGAGATCGTCGGCTCCGCCGGGCTCGGCCCGACCGCGGCCGCCCGGCATCTGCTGGAGGTGCCCCGCGAGGGACGGCCCGGTGCGGTCGCCTGTCTGCGCGAGGCCGGCCGGGAGTATCTGCGGGCCGGCGCGCCCGAGGCCGCCCGGCGCGTCCTGGTCCGCGCCCTCCAGGAGCCGCCCCCGGCGGAGGAACGGGCCGCGATCCTGCACGAACTGGGCATGTCCACCTTCCTCATCGACCCGGCGGCGACCGTCCGGCATCTGCGGGAGGCTCTGGCCGAACCGGACGTCGACCCGGATCTGCGCGCCTCGATCGCCTTCCGGCTGGCCCAGGCGCTGGCCCACACCGACCAGGTGGCGGAGGCCGCGGCGGTCGTCGAGGAGGAGGTGCGGCGGGCCGCCAACCCCCGGGTGCGGCTGCGGATGCAGGCCGACCACTTCGTGTGGAGCGCCTTCCGCACCGACGAACCCGACCCGCGCGCCCGCTCCCGCAGACTGGCGAGGCTGGCCGCCAAGCTGCCCGGCCGCGGCCTGGAGGAGCGGTACATCCTCGGTCTGCGCGCCTGGGACGCCCTGGTGCGCGGCGAACCTCGGGACACCGTTCTCGACCGGGCCGAGGAGTCGCTGCGCGGCGGGCTGAGCTGGGCCGACGAGAACCGGGGCTTCGAGGTGCCGGTGTCGGTCGCCCTGGTGTTCATGTACTCGGACCAGCCGGGGCGGTCGGAGGAGCTGTTCGCCCAGGGCATCGCCGAGTGCGAGCGCAAGGGCTGGCGCGGCTCCCATCTGGCGCTGGCGCACGCCCTGTTCGGCTACATCCGGTACCGGCGGGGCCTGCTGACCGAGGCGGAGACCATGGTCCGCGAGGGGCTGCGGATCGCCGACCGGGTGGACGGGGCCCTGCCCGCGCAGTGGTTCGCCGTCGGCATCCTCGCCCAGACACTCCTCGCCCGGGGCCGGACCGCCGACGCCCGCCGGCTCGTCGACGAGTACCACTACAGCGAGGTGGTGCCGAACGCCGTCATCTACCCCGATCCGCGCACGGTGCACGCCGAGTTGCTGCTGGCCGAGGGGCGGCCCGAGGCGGCGGTCCGGCCGCTGGGCGAGGTGGGCGCGCGGCTGGAGGAGCGCGCCTGGCACAACCCCGCCTGGTGTCCCTGGCGGCTCCACCTGGCGACCGCCCTGGCGCCCTCCGACCCCGACCGGGCGGTCCGGGTCGCCCGGGAGGCGGTCGCGCTGGCCCGGGACTTCGGCGCGGCCTCCGTGATCGGGCAGGCGCTGCGCGTCGAGGCGGAGGTGACCGGCGGACCGGTGGCCCTCGGCCTGTACGCGGAGGCCGTCGAGTTCCTGGAGCAGTCACCGGCGGCGTACGAACTGGCCCGCGCGCTGGTCGGACACGGCGCCGCGCTGTCCCGCAGCGGGCGGGTGCAGGAGGCCGCCGACCGGCTCTACCAGGGCCTGGAGCGGGCGGTGCACTGCGGGGCGGAGAAGCTGGCGGTGCGGGCCAGGGCCGAGCTGTCCGCGGCCGGGCTGCGCCCGCTGCCGCTGCGGTACGGGCAGACGGGCACGCTCACCACGCGGGAGCGGACCGCCGCCGAGCTGACGGCCCAGGGCGATCCGGTGCCGGTGGTCGCGAAGGAACTCGGCCTCACCGAGCAGGGCGTACGGCAGGTGCTCTCCTCGGTCTACCGCAAGCTCGGCACCGACTCCGCGGGACTGCCCAGAGCACTGCGGAACACCCCTCGCCCACAGGACTGAACTCCCCCGCCGCGCCCTCTCGTGAGACCGGTTCCTCGCGGCCGGGCCCGGCGGCGCAGGACCTGAGACGATCGGCGAGCGCGAGCAACGGCGCTTGCCGCGGCTGACGGGCAGGTTGCGGAAGGCCCCGCGCGGCCTGCTTCCTCGGCCGGTGGTGTCCCACTCCTCTTCCCGACCCTGGTCGGGCCCGGGAGACCCGCACCCCCGAAGCGGGCATTGCCGGGCGCCGGTTTCCCCGCCGACGCCCGGCCGTAGGATTCGCGGCGGGCCGTCACGGAGGATCACTGAAATCGTGACAGGCCTTTCGGCCCGCCTGCCGCCGCACACTTCCGCCTCCGTGCGGTCAGCACCGGCGAGTGTCTTGGCCTGCGAGATCAGGACACCGCAATCGGGGCGGAAATCGTCCAGGGCCGTTGCTCCGGCGCCGCCGACCAGGACTTCCTCATCGAACTGGTCCCGCCCCCGTCCACCGCTCCATCGGACGCGACCGACCACTGAGAGACGGACGGGACCGGAACAATGCCGCTGGAGCACTTGCGGCCTCACAACGGCTGCGGCGCTGCGCGGGCTGCCCCGCGGTGTCGTGGTGCCACCGCTGCACACGGCCCGGTAGGCATGGCCCGAGGCGCCGTCGGGAGCGGGGCAGGACTGTCCGTCCATGGTGCTCCGAGCCGGATCGCGCCCGACGGCTGCGGCGCAGGGTGCACGTGGAAGCCCGGCGTGAGGGCCAGGTTGTGCCTGGCGGCGCGTCGGCCAGGCGTCGGGAATCGGTGCCGGAGAGTTCGAGCCACAGGGGCAGTCCGCCTTGCGGTACCTGGAAGTGGCACCAGGGCAAGGTCGACAGCCGCGCCGCGAAGTGGTCCCGCTGGAGCGCCAGTTGTGCACCTCGGCGATCGAACTTCAGCAACTGGACGGCCTGGCCCTGGTCCTGGCCGGAGTCGTTCTCGGCAGGCCCTCCCGCGAGGAACGAAGCGGCAGCGGCCGAGAACCCGCCGATCCTGTCGCCGACAACCGGTCCGCGCGAGAGCCGTCTGCCCGTCTTCCGCCCTCATGACTCCGCCGGCACCGCCCGATTTCCGGGCGGCGAGGGAGAGCTGGGTGCGGCGGGTGACCGGCTCCGTGGGGAAGGCCGGCAGGCCGGTCGCTACGTGGTCGTGGGTGGCCGGGGGTCAAGGGGTGGTCGCCGGTCCGGTGGTGAAGAACGCCGCCATCTGCTCCAGTCCCCGCAGGCCGAACATCGTCTCCAGGCTCCGGGCGGAGTCGGCGGCGGAGGCTTCGCTGCGCGGGAAGAGGGCTTCCTCGTAGGCGGTCAGGGCGGCCTCGGTGTCGCCGGGGTGGGCGGCGACGGCCGAGGCGAGTTGGGCGCCGTCGAACATGGCAAGGTTCGCGCCCTCGCCGGCGAAGGGCGACATCACGTGGGCGGCGTCGCCGAGCAGGGTCACGCCCGGCACGCGGTCCCAGCGGTGGCCCACCGGCAGGGCGTGGATACGGCGCGGGGTCATGGTGACCGCGTCGGCGATCAGGCCGCGCAGGGCCTCGTCCCAGCCCTCGAAGCGGGCGAGAACGGCCCGCTTGGCGGCCGGCAGGTCGGTGAAGTCGACGGTGTCCAGCCAGTCCTCGTCCACCTTGAGGGCGGTGTAGACGTGAAGGCTACCGTCGGTCTCCTTGTGGGCCAGGAAGCCGCGCTCGTCGCCGAGGCAGATGAAGAACCCGTCGCCGACGACGGCCGCACTGCGCGGGTGGCGGGTCTCGGCCTCCGGCAGGTCGGTCTCCACGAAGGAGATGCCGGTGTAGGCGGGCACAGCGTCGGAGAGCAGTGGACGTACACGTGACCAGGCGCCGTCGGCGCCGATCAGCAGGTCGGTGGTGATGGTGGAGCCGTCGGCGAAGGTCACCTCGTGGCGTCCGCCCTCCCGGGCGCGGGCTTTGGTGACCTTCCTGCCCCAGTGGACCGTGCCGTCGGGTAGGGAGTCGAGGAGCAGGTCGCGCAGGTCGCCGCGGTCGACCTCGGGCCGACCGCCGGTGCCGTCGTCCTCTTCCGCGACGTGGACGGTGCCGTCGGGGCCGAGCAGGCGCATGGCCTGGCCGCCCTCGTGGACGATCTTGAGGAAGCCGTCGTGGAGGTCGGCGGCGTGCAGGGCCTTCTGGCCGTTCTCCTCGTGGATGTCGAGCATGCCGCCCTGGGTTCGGGCCTCCCGGGACGGCTCCAGCTCGAAGACGGCCGCCTCGATGCCGTGCACGTGGAGGACACGGGCGGCGGTGAGGCCACCCAGACCTCCGCCGATGATCGCGATGGGGTGGTGCGTGCTCAAGGGGGCCTCCTGGGGATGAGGGGGATGACGCCGCGGCCGCCTCTGCCGACCTGCCCCCTCACCGTAACGAACATGTTCGTGACGAACAAGTTCGCCCGAGACATGGTGCGCGTGCGCCCCTTCCGCGCGGCCCTCGCGCGGACCACCCCTCCGGAGCGGAAATCGGCGAGAGTTCAGCCGGTGGTGTCCGGGACGGGGGTGTGGATGATCCCGTTGATCACGACGTGCAGGCCCCAGAGCAGCCGGGCGTCCTGGGTGCCGGACAGCAGCGTCGGCAGGTGCGCCCTGATCATCGGGTGCTCAGCCTCGTCCACCCCGTGCACGGCACGGGTGAGCGCGTCCCAGTCGCCCTGGCTCATCGGGTCGCGTTCCTGCGTACCGTGTTCCGCCGCGGTCGCGGTCGCGTACTGGAGGAGGCTGTCCACGCCCCAGGCGACCTGCTCGCGAGGGGCGCCGCTGCGGGAGAGCAGCAGCAGGAGACGTTCGAGCAGGTTGAGGTAGTTCGCGCCGCTGGGGCGTGCGACCAGGGCGGAGCGGGCGAGCTGCGGGTGCTCGAAGAGCAGACGGGTGTAGGAGGTGAGGACCGCGACCAGGTCCTCGCGCCAGTCGCTCCCGGACCGGTCGGCGGGCAGCTCCACCTCGCCCAGGAGCGCGTCCAGGACGGCGGCGTGCAGCTCGGCGGTGTTGGCCACGTAGACGTAGAGCGAAGCCGGGCCGGTGTCCAGTTCCTGGGCCAGGCGCCGCATGGTCACCTTCCCCAGCCCTTCGGACCGCATGACCCGCACCGCCACATCGACGATCCCCCGCCGCGTCAGGGCCGGCTTCGCGGGTCGTTCACGCCGGCTGATCGGTTCTTGCTTCGCAGTCACCACCCGATCGTAACGAACGCGTTCGTCCCCCAGGGAGGTACGGAATCACACCTCACTCCGGAAACCCCGCCGAACCGGTACGCCCGCCAGGCCACCGGCCAGGCACGGGCGAACACCGCCAGTGCCACCGACACAACGGTGCCGAATCCCTCCGGGACCACGGAGGACGCGGCGGTACTGGTCGCAGTCGTAGCCGCGGCCGGCGAACAGCCTGCGGGGTCTACCACGCAAGCCCCGGTCGACCGGCGAGGACCCGGTGCGTGCCCCGCTTGGAGCCTTGAGGGGCGTCGGGCCGGCGCTGGTGTTCGTGGGCGTCCTGGCGGCGGGCCCGGGGGCGGGCACCGCGGCACCCCCCGAGAATCACCCGCCGCAGAGTCACCCACAGCTCGGGACTCGGAGGACTCGCTGGGTGGTAGACGCGCGGACCTTCGCCTGGCCGCACCGGTTCAAACGCCCGCGGACCCGCTACGAGATACTCGCTGCCCCCCGGAGTTCACCCATTCCTCGCGGAGCATCCCGAAGAGCACCCTGTCGTAACGCTTCCCGTCCAGCAGCACGGCCGACCGGCGGCGGCCCTCCTCGCGGAAACCCGACCTGGTGAAGGCGCGCACAGCGCGCTCGTTGCCGCTCCAGGTATCCAGTTCCAGCCGACTCAGGCCATACGTGCCGAACAGGTGGTCCACGAGCAGCCGCAGCGCGTCATTGCCGTGGCCGCGGCCCCAGAACTCCCGCTCACCGATGGTCACTCCCAGCGTGGCCACCCCGGCGTACGGGTCCAAGTCCCGGTAATCGGCCATGCCGATCACGTTCCCGCCCACCAGGCACTCGACCGTGAACACGGCCGACTCCCTCGGATTCAGACGCAGCATGGTCTCGAAGCCGAGACCGATCGCCTCCGCCGTGACCGGGCCGAAACACGGATCGCCGGCCGTGGCCCAGCGCACCACTTCCGGATCGTTGCGCCACCGAAGATGATGCTCCGCGTCTTCGGAGCGCAGCGCACGCAGCCTTACCAACTTGCCTTCGAACATCGCGCCACTGTAATCGTTCGCAGAGCCACCGAAGCCGCCGATGCCCCAGGCAAACGCCCTGGTGGGAACCGGCGGGCTGCTCAGCGCCATCGAGCACGACAACACGACAAGGGGCATGACGAAGATACGCCAGAAGTCCGCCACAGATGATCTTGCAGACCGAAGACTCCCGGCCTCGGGGAACGTCGGTACAGCGGTCTGGTTGCACGGGGCGGTGGTCAGTAGCCGACGGTGAAGCGCGGGCAACTGGGAGGTGGCGGTCTGCGGCGCGAACACGGCGTCGGCTGCCGATGCCGGGTTCATACGGCCGGAGGTGCGGCGATCAGTACGTTGTCGCGTCGGCGCGACCAACCTCCCAAGAAGGGCTGTCGAGGAACGAATCAGCACACGTAGGCTCTGAACGACCGGCGTTCCGCGGTCGGTTGCATCAGGAGGGCGACGTGGATCATCTCTTCACCATCACCGGCGCGACGGCCACGCCGGTTCCGCCCACCGGGCTGGCCGCAGAGAGTCTGCTGGAGAGGCAGCACCTGCAGGAGTGGGTGATCGCCCACCCGCAGGTGCTCGGGGAGTCGGTGCTCGTCATCACCGCGGAATACGACCGATGGACTGACACCGACGGGGTGCCGGCCCGTGACCGCCTGGACATTCTGGGGCTGGACGTGACCGGTCGCCTCGTCGTGGTCGAGCTGAAACGCGGTACGGCCGACCGGGATGTGCATCTGCAGGCGATCACCTACGCCGCTCTGGTGTCGCGGTTCGACCTCGGCACCCTTGCCGAGGCGCACCACGACTTCCTCTCACGCAGGGGACAGACTTCCGGCATCGACGCGTGCAGACAGCGCCTGCTCGACCACGTGGACGGAGAATGGAGCCCGGAGCTGCTCCAGCGCCCCCGGCAAGTGATCATCGCAGCGGACTTTCCCAAGCAGGTCACCCATTCCGTGGTCTGGCTGTCCGAGATGGGCCTCGACATCGACCTCATCCAGGTGGGGCTGTGGAAGGTGGACGGGCATGTCATCGCGGGCTTCGCCAAGGTCTACCCGACCCCAGAGGTCGAGGAGTTCACCCTCGCACCGGCCCGGGTCGAAGGTGAGGCGGCGGCGAAAAAGCTGAAGGAGCGCTCTGGCTCGCGCAAGGCCGTCAGCGTGCTCGTCGGCGCGGGCCTGCTGCCCGAAGGCACCAAACTGCTGATGACACCGCGGCACGGCACGACGAAAGCCATCCGCGACGCCATCAATGCGTGGGTGGAAGAAGACAGCAGCCGGGCGACAGCAGTCTGGACCAACGACACGGCCAGGCCACTGCTCTGGGACGCCGACGGTGCTCGCTACTCCCCCACGGGACTGGCCAACCACATCTTCACGAGCGTCACGGGACGCACCGTCGACGGCATACAAGGCACAACATGGTGGGACGTCGACACCAGTCGGATTCCCCGCGAGGTCGATGCGGAAGAGTGGGCCGCTCTGGCGGGAATCGACCTCGCTCGTCTGGCCAAGCAGCTCAACGGCACTCGCAAGGACTGGACCACGCTGCACACCCTGCTGGACGCTGTCCCAGCCGGACGCTGGACCACCTACGGCGACGTGGCGGCAGTGATTCGCAGCCACGCCGTACCGGTCGGCAGACATCTGAGCACCTGCGGCCAATGCCCCAGCCCCTGGCGCGTCCTCAACGCAGCAGGACGGGTCAGCGACGGCTTCCGGTGGGCAGACCGCACGCGAACGGACACCCCAGTGCAGATACTCGGAGCTGAGGGGGTCCGCTTCGATGACGCTGTCGCCGATCCGGAGTTGCGCCTCAGCCAAGACGAGCTGCACCAACTCCTCGGCGATTGAGACGGAGCGTCTCCGCCACCGGTCAGGCGCGCATCCGGCCTCGAGCGGCGTCGTCCAGGAGCTGCTGCCAGTAGGCCGGCGCGGTGGTGGGGAAGCGATGGGATTCGATCGCCATCACGTGAAGGGCGGAACCGCTGCCGCAGTGGTCGGACACATCGGGCCCGCGCCGCCTCGACGCGCCGGTTCCGGCTCCGTCCCGAGCTCGGCGACCTTCCAAGCGTGGGCCTGGGCCGGTCGTTCGAAAGATCGTCTGGCCCAGGGATCTAGGGTACGGCTGTCAGCGCACTAGGCTTCCTTGGCTTGTTGCCTTGCGATTGCGGCGAATCGGGACAGGAGTTCGGGAGTGTCGTCCGGCGCCGTGCACGCTTCGATGAAGACCATGCGGTCTTCGACGGCGGTGGCCGTCGTGAGGGAGTGGTCGAGTTCGGCCGTGGTGCGGGCGGTGAGTACGAGAGGTTCGGGCACACCGAGAGCAGCAGGCAGGCAGGTCCATCGCCACGAGGTGACGTCGTTGTAGAGGGCTCGCGGACTGTGCAGGGCGCGCTCGACTGTGTATCCGTGGTTGTTGACGAGGATGATCACGGGTGTGAGCCGATGGCGGCCGATGGTGCCCAGCTCCTGGATGGTCAGTTGCGCCGCTCCGTCACCGATGAGCAGGAGACCGCGCCGTGAGGGATCGGCCAGTTGGGCGCCCAGAAGCGCCGGCAGGCTGTATCCGATGGAGCCCCAGACGGGCTGGGCCAGGAAGCGCGTACCTGTCGGCAAGCGGTGGGGTGAGATGCCGAACAAGGGTGTTCCTTGGTCGGCGACGACGGTGTGGTCCGGTCGTATGGCCGCGCCCACCTCCTGCCACAGGTACGCCTGGCTCAGCGGGCTGTCGGCGGAAGGCGACGCGTGACGGGGTTCGGGCGCGGGCGCTGTCGGCGTGGATGCTGACACAGGGCGATCCACGACGAGCCGTGTCAGGCCCGCCAACGCGTCATGGAGGCTTACGTCCGGGAAGGCGACGCCGTCCACGCTCGCGGCGGTGGGATCGAGGTCGATCCCCCGGTCCGGGTCGTAGCCGTGGGTGAAGCCGCCGCTGGTCGTGTCGGCGAGCCGTACTCCGGCGCGGATCAGCAGATCGGCGTTGTCGATGACGTCGCGGACCGTGTCGTCGCTGCACGCCCCCGCGTACAGGCCCAGGTAGTCGGGGGCGCTCTCGTCGACGACGCTTTTGCCCGATACGACGACGGCGTACGGGAGGGAGCCGACGCGCAGCAGTTCGGACAGTTCGGGGCGGGCATCGAACCGGTCCACGAGGCTGTCGGCCAGGACCGCGGTGGTGCTCGCTGTCTCGATCCTGCGTCGGGCGGCGTCCAGGAAGGCTGCGAGAGCGTGTTGATCTGAGGCACGCCGGTCAGGGCGGCGCAGAGTCCGAGAGGACGAGGAGGCGCTCGAAAGCGCCACGTCCTGTGGCAGTCGCAGATATCCGGGGCGGTTCTCCCGCAGGCAGGCGGTGATGACCCGGTCGATCTCGGCCGGGCCGTCCGTGGGTCTGATCAGAGCGTCCGCGCAGACCACCTGCCCGAACGCACGCGCGAAGTGTTCGTAGTCCCCGTCGCCCAGCGTGTGATGGGCCACGGCGCCGTCCTGCTCCTTCGACCTGGGCGGGCCGACTGCGATGTGAAGCAGGGGCACGTACTCGGCGTAACTGCCCGCTATGCCGTTGATCGCACTCAGCTCGCCGACCCCGTGCGTGGTGAGCACGGCGGCGAACCCGCGCACGCGTGCGTAGCCGTCGGCGGCATACGCGGCCCCCAGCTCGCTGGCCGCGCCTACCCACTGTATGCCCGGATGCGCCAGGACCTCGTCGAGCATGCGCAGGTTGTAGTCGCCGGCCACTCCGAACAGATGCCGTACGCCCAGGTCGTAAAGGCGGTCCAGGAGGTGGCCGGTGATGGTCTTGGCCGATGGAGAAGCGATCGGGTTCATGTGTGTCCTTCCGGGGTGGCGTGGAGCTGCGGGCGTGACCCGGCTGGGGCGTGACTCGGCATCGGGGGAGGCGGAGGAGGCACTTGCAGACAGTGACCTCATCCGGGAGCGCGGTGTATGTGTCCGGTGCGCATGACGAAGTCCACGTGATGGAGTGCCTCGATGTCGCGGAAGGGGTCGGAAGGGACGGCGATGAGGTCGGCGGTGGCACCTCTGGCGATGCGGCCCAGGTCCGGCCGGTCGAGCAGGTCGGCTGCGATGCTGGTGGCGGAGGTCAGGACCCGGTGGGCGGTGAAGCCGGCGCTGGTCATGGCGGGGAACTCGCGCCAGTTGTCCGCGTGGGGGAACATCCCGGCATCGGTGCCGAAGGCGACGCGGGCCGTGCAGGTGCTGACACGCCGACCGTGTCGTCGCAGGGTGTCGGCATGGCGGGCGAGCTTTTCGCGGGATTCCGGCACCTTGTCGTGCCAGAAGTCATCGTTGTCGATCTGTTCGAGGAAGATGTTGACCACGTGCAGGGTGGGCACGAGATAGACGCCGGAGCGGGCCAGCAGCTCCAGGACGTCCGGGGTGGCCAGGCAGGCGTGTTCCACGGAGCGTACGCCGGCGCTGACCGCGCGCCTGATCCCCTCGTCGGAGAAGGCGTGGGTGGCGCAGGGCAGACCCAGGTCGGTGGCGACGCCGACCAGGGCGTCGAGTTCGGCCTGCGTGTAGGTGGGGCGGTCGGGTGCGTCGCTCGGACTGGTCATCCCGCCGGTCGCGGCGAACTTGATCCAGTCCGCGCGGTGCCGTGCGTCGCTGCGCACGTGCCGGACCACTTCGTCGACCCCGTCGGCCACCGCTCCCAGCTCCGTGGCGCCCGCTGCCAGGGAGGTGCGGTCACCGTGACCGGCCCGAGCGGAGATCAGATGGGGGGCGACCAGCAACCGGGGGCCGGGGATGGAGCCTGCCGCGGTGGCATCGCGCAAGTAGACGGCCAGCGGTTCCTGCGAGGCGCCGCCCAGATCCCGGACGGTGGTGAAGCCGGCTGCCAGCAGTTCCCGCAGTGGAGCGAGAGCGGCGAGGGTCCGCAGGCTGAGCGCATCGGTGAGGGCTGTGTTCGCCACCTCGGAAAGGTGCACGTGACAGTCGATGAGTCCGGGCAGAACGGTGCGCTCACCGAGATCGAGCACGCGGACGCCGTGGCCGGCCGCGGCTTCCCGGCCGACCTTCTCGATCTTTCCGCCGCAGACGAGGATGCGGGCCCCCGGCTGCACGGCGTCGCCCGTTCCGTCCCACCAGCGCGCCGCTGTCACAAGGATGCGTTCCGGCACAGTTTTCCCCCAGACTCCGGCCTCCCGATCGAGGCCGGGCAGACGTCAGTCAGCGGAAGTGGAAAGCAGGGTGTAGTCAGGGTCGTCCCACAGGTCACCCGGCCCGGGGTTCCCGGGGTCCGAGCCGCCGCCGAGGAGCTTGAGCACCCCCCAGGCCGCGTTGAGGCCCGATGACAGTGCGTGGTCGAGCCAGCCCGGTGACCAGGCCGTGTCGTCACCGGCCAGGAACAGGGCGTTGCGCGGTTCGCCCGGCACCGCGGGACGGCCGGTGAAGTCCTTCATGAAGTGAGAGAACAGGTCACGCTGGTAGGGGTGGTCGCCGGGGCGCGACAGGCGGCACATTCCCCGGAAGTTGCGCCGGTTCTCCCAGGAGACGGTGAGGGCCACGCCGTCCCTGGCCTGCCGGCGCAGTTCTTCGGCCACTTCGGGGTGGATCGCGGCGAGTTCCCTCACGAACAGGCGCACGCGCTCCTCGGTGCCGGACGCCGATATCTTCATGGCGTCCTGCCCCCAGGTATAGCTGAGGTCGATGACACCTCTGCGTCCGCCGGCCCGCCTGGCGGGTCCGTAGTCGGTGGTGTACGTGGCGCGCGGCAGGCGGTCGGTGATGGTCACCCCGTCGAGGGAGGTGCCCTCCCAGAACGGTTCCCGTGTCACCAGCAGTGTCTTGGCCGACTGCCAGTAGTGCAGACGCCGGATGGCGCGCAGCAGCCTGGGGCCGAAAACGGCCCCGCCGGGTGTGGCGGAGCGGACCTCCACCGTCGTTTCCAGCATGTGCAGTTGTGGGGTGAAGATGACGGCCGCGAAGCGCTCGCTCCTGCCGTCGGCGCTGTGTACCACGACACCCCGTCGCGCATCCTCGTCGATGTCCAGCGCGGTCACTGCCGGACGCAGGGCACCCGCGTTGATCTGTTCGAGACTGACAGGCCGGCCGGCGGGGTCGGTGGTCGGGTGGGTCCAGAAACCCTCGGCCAGGGCGCTGATGCCTTCCAGCGGGAAGTACTGGGTCGCGCCCTGGGTCACCGTCAGCATGCGGAGTACTTCCAGCATGCTCAAGTCGAAGAAGGAGTCCCACATCCCCGGACCGACCCCCGCGGTGCCGAGGAGGCGGGCCTGTGCGTGGCTCAGCCCCGCGCCACGCTGGTCCCGCAGGAACCGGTAGAACGTCCACTGCTCGAACTCGGCCACCAGAGCGCCCCAACGGCGGCGTACGGCGGGAAGATCGCGGTCGGCGGCCTCCCGGAGCAGATGGGAGAGGCCCAGGCCGTCCACGGCCTTCAGCCAGCGTACGCGGGCCTGGTGGAACTGCCGGTTGCCCGGATCGGCATCGGCGAGGGCCCGCGTCCGGTGGCTGACACCGTCCATGTCCAGGACCGTCACCGGGGTGACAGCCGCATAGTTGTCCCGGGAGGGCTGCCAATGCAGTCCGAAGTCCCGCGCGTACTGGCGCAGCAGCTTCGAGGAGTCCGGAAAGCGCATGCATCCCAACTCCGCGACAGCGCTGTCCGCTTCGTCGACGCGATGGGAGAACATCCGGCCGCCGAGGCGGCGGCCTCCCGGGCCCTCGGCGCTGGTCTCCGCTTCGAACAGAACCGGTCGGCATCCTGCACGCATCAGCTCGTACGCGGCGGACAGACCGCTTCCGCCGGCTCCCACGACCGCTACGGGTGCGCCGCACGAAGCCTCGGGAAGGCGTCCGATACGCCGGTCCCCCGACAAGTGGGCGGCGTAATCAAAAGGAAAATCCACCTGCAGGTCACAGGCAGGGACGGATTCTTCCGCCATTTACGTCACCACTTCTCGTCGGACAGCAACCGATAATGAGAAAAACGCGCGCTTCGCGATAGACGTGCCGTACGCAGGGCATTCTCGAACCTCACGTGATCTACGACCTTAATGCCGAGGTGAGACGGAACCGCATTCGCGATGACGCCATCACGGCACATGGCGCGGGACGTTACGCACTCGTGGGGAAATCAGCACTGCGGGTGACGTCCTCCCATGCCTGGAAATCCTTGGCGCGGGCCCGGAGCTGGGTGGTGGCCACGTCATAGGCCTCGGCACCGAGTAGCAGGTGGTGGGGCGGTTCAGGAGCGGTAACAGCCCTGAACAGGGCGCGGGCCGCGCGGTCGGGGTCTCCGGCTTGCTTGCCGACGGAGTCGTGGTAAGCGCGGCGGGCGGCGTCGGCGGTCCGGGCGTAGTCCGCGATCGGCTCCTGCGTTTGACTACGACGTCGATCCGGCCGAAGTGCTCCTCCGCCCGCCCCACCGCATCCGCCACACTGCCCTCGTCGGTGACATCCAAGGCCACGGCGAATGCGTTGTCGTGATCGCTGAGGTCCCTGACCTGCCCAGTCCTGCGGGCGGTGACCACCACGCGCAAGCCCTTCTCCAGCAGATGGGCGGTGATGCTTCGACCGAACCCCGTCGAACAACCTGTCACCAACCAGACAGGTGGGTCCTGGGCTATTTCCATGATCTCCTTCTTCCGACTCTGCCGGTTTCCTGATATCGAATCTTCCGATCGAGCGAACGACGATCGATACGACTCACGAAAATGACCTCAATCGTCGAGTATGTCGAGTTTGCATTGAGCACTCCCGGCAAATTCTGCCCCGACCGAATCCCATGCTCCATCGTGCCCCGTGGCGGCAGCCGAAGCTCCCCGAAAAATCTGCGAAATAGTTCCTGTCCGCAGGTCAGATGGCAGCCGGTTACCCGAGGGGGAAACCCCGGGCGCTGTACCTGTGCCCCCTCGCGCACCGATCAGTGCACTGAATCTTGAATTGACCGAGAGTCCACCAATCATCCGCCACATCGGCACTGTGCAAGAACGTGTGCCACATAGGCATGAGATGTGGTGGGCACGCTCGCCGAACACTGCAAAATACCGCCAGGAGACGGCTGTTCTTCCGGGCGTCAGCCTCGCGGGAGCCGACCTCAGACGGCGACTGCCGCCGCGGTCGGACTGGCGGAGATGGCCGCCGACGTGACGTACGCCTGCGCCCCCCACGCCGGCCTTCTGCCCGTGGTCTCATCTACCTGGTGGCCATGGCCCTCCTGGCATGCCGGCTCGACCACGAGCAGTACGGAGAATCGGCGGCACGACCTCGCCGAGTGATCTTGCTCAGCCGAGGAAGCTCAGCCGAACCTGACGGTTGTCGTTATCGATGTTGGTGTCGACCAGGCACACCGACTGCCAGGTGCCCAGTTCCAGGCGGCCGTCGAGGACCGGGAGGGTCGCGTGCGGGGGGACGAGGGCGGGCAGGACGTGGTCGCGGCCGTGGCCGGGGCTGCCGTGGCGGTGCTGCCAGCGGTCGTCGGCGGGCAGCAGGGAGTGCAGGGCTGACAGCAGGTCGTCGTCGCTGCCCGCGCCGGTCTCGATGACCGCGATCCCGGCCGTGGCGTGCGGGACGAAGACGTTGAGGAGACCGTCGCGGCCGGCCGCCGCCTCCCGCAGGAAGGACGCGCAGTCGTCGGTGATGTCGACGACCCGCTCCGAGGAGCCGGTGGTCAGGTTCAGTGTCCGGGTGGTGAAGGCATCTGACATACCTTCCATCCTGACGCACCCGGCCGGTCGGGGCGGCCGGGAAGATCCCCGTCACCCCGGCTGTTGGTTCGAACGTGAACGACACGCGTGAGGTCGAGGTCGTCGTCATCGGCGCGGGCCAGGCGGGACTGTCCGCCGCGTACCACCTGCGGCGCACCGGGTTCGAGCCGGGGCGTGACGTGGTGGTGCTGGACCGCTCCCCCGCCCCGGGCGGGGCCTGGCAGTTCCGCTGGCCGTCGCTGACGTACGGCAAGGTGCACGGCATGCACTCGCTGCCCGGCATGGAACTGACCGGAGCCGATCCCGCCCGGCCGTCCGCCGAGGTGGTCTCCGCGTACTTCGCCGCGTACGAGCGCGCCTTCGACCTGCGGGTACGGCGGCCCGTCGGGGTCCGTGCGGTGCGCGAGGGCGCGGCGGGGCGGCTGCTCGTCGAGACCTCGGCCGGAATCTGGTCGACAAGGGCACTGATCAACGCGACCGGCACCTGGGACCGGCCGTTCTGGCCGCGCTACCCGGGACAGGAGACGTTCCGCGGCCGCCAGGTGCACACGGCCGGGTACGCCGGTCCGGAGGAGTTCGCCGGGCAGCGGGTGGTCGTGGTCGGCGGAGGCGCCTCGGGCACCCAGCACCTGCTGGAGATCGCCCCGTACGCGGCCGCCACCACCTGGGTGACCCGGCGTCCGCCGGTCTTCCGGGAGGGACCGTTCGACGAGGACGCGGGCCGGGCGGCCGTCGCGCTCGTCGAGGAACGGGTGCGGCGGGGCCTGCCGCCGCGGAGCGTGGTGTCGGTGACCGGGCTGCCGCTGAACGACGCGATCCGGGAGGGCCTGGCGACCGGGGTGCTCGACCGGCAGCCCATGTTCGACCGGATCACGCCCGACGGGGTGGCGTGGCAGGACGGGCGGCGGGTGTCCGCCGACGTCATCCTGTGGGCGACCGGTTTCCGGCCCGCCGTCGACCACCTGGCGCCACTGAGGCTGCGCGAGCCGGGCGGCGGCATCCGGCTGGAGGGGACCAGGGTGGCCGCCGATCCGCGGGTCCACCTCGTCGGGTACGGGCCGTCCGCCAGCACCGTCGGCGCCAACCGGGCGGGCCGCGCGGCCGTACGGGACATCAGGCGACTGCTCACCGAACCGCGGCCGCTCGCCGCGTGACGTCCCGGCGGGTCACCGGGCCGCGGACGGGGTGCCGCGCCGGTTCTTCTCGAACTCGGCCACATTGCGCTGGTGCTCCCGGTAGTCGGCGGTGAAGCGGGTGTCGCCCGGCCGGACCGTGACGAAGTACAGCCAGTCGCCCGGCGTCGGGTCGATCGCGGCCCGCATCGCGGCCTCACCCGGGTTGGCGATGGGCGTGGGCGGCAGCCCCATCCGCTGGTACGAGTTGTACGGGCTGTCGATTTTCGTGTCCTCCCGGGTGGTGGCCAGGGTGGAGCGGTTCAGGGCGTAGTTGAGGGTGGAGTCCATCTGCAGCGGCATGCCGCGCTCCAGCCGGTTGAAGATCACCCGGGCCACCTTGCCCATGTCGGCCTCGGTGGCGGCCTCCGACTGCACGAGGCTCGCGATGGTCACCGCCTGGTAGACGTTCATCGCGTTGCGCTCGGCACCGGCCGCGACCGGGGCCCCGTTGAACCTCCGGTTCGCCGTGTCGACCATGGCCGTCAGCAGTTCCTCGGGGGTGGTCCGGTCGTCGAGCGGATAGGTCGCCGGGAAGAGGTAGCCCTCGGGGTTGCCCTCCGCGTCCTCCGGCAGTCTCAGGTCCGCCTTGGCCAGGGATTTCTTGGTGGTCCCGGCCGGCAGGGCGAGCACCTTGTCGACGGCCCGGTAGACCTCGGCGGCGCGCCGGCCCTCGGGGATCATCAGCGTCTTGGGGCGGCTGTCGGCCTCCTCGCCCGTCGTCAGCAGCGGCACCGCCACGGCGGTGCCCGCGACGACGGCTCCGGCCGCGATCAGGGCGATCCGGCCCCGGCGCGTCAGCCGGATCGTGGTCCTCGCACTCTTCGAACTCCTCGTCTCTGTTGCACTTCTCGGGTCCGTCGGGATTCCCGGTTCCGTCGTGCTCCGGGTGCTCCGGGTACTCCGGCGGCTGCGGATGCTCCGGTCTCTCCAAGTGCTCCGGTCTCTCCAAGTGCTCCGGTCTCTCCGGGTTCTGCGTGGCGGGGTGTTCTTCTGCATGGAGGCACGGTAACTGCCGTATCACCGCAAAACCGGCATCACCGAGCATATTTTCATCTTGTCGGAGTCAGCCGGGCATCCCGGCGGACCAGGGCCGCGTAACGCCCGTCCCGCTCCAGCAGTTCCTCGTGCGTCCCCCGCTCGGCCAGCTTCCCGGAGTCGAGGACGACGATCTGGTCGGCTCCGCGGACCGTGGACAGACGGTGCGCGATGGTGATCGTGGTGCGGTCGGCCGACAGCGCGTCCACGGCCTGCTGGACGGCGGCCTCCGTCCGGGTGTCCAGCGCGCTGGTCGCCTCGTCCAGGATGAGGACGGGCGGGTCGCGCAGGATCGTGCGGGCGATGGCCAGGCGCTGCTTCTCGCCCCCGGAGAACCGGTGGCCGCGTTCGCCGACGACCGTGTCGTAGCCGTCGGGCAGGGCCGCGATGTGGTCGTGGATCTGCGCCGCCTTGGCCGCCGCGACCAGTTCCTCGTCGGTGGCGTCGGGCTTGGCGAAGCGCAGGTTGTCGGCGACGGAGGCGTGGAAGAGGTACGTCTCCTGCGAGACGACGCCGACCGCGCGGGCGAGGGTGTCGAAGTCCAGGTCGCGCACGTCCACCCCGTCGAGGGTGACCCGGCCCCCGGTCACGTCGTAGAGGCGGGGCACCAGATAGCCGAGGGTGGACTTGCCGGCGCCGGTCGGGCCGACGACGGCGAGGCTGCCGCCCGCGGGGACGGTGATGTCGATGCCGTCGAGGACGGGCCCGCCCTTGCCGTCGTACCGGAACTCCACGCCCTCGAAGCGCACCTCGCCCTTGATGCGGTCGAGGTGCACCGGGTTCTCGCGTTCGGTGATGTCGACGGGCAGGTCGAGGTACTCGAAGATGCGCTGGAACAGGGCGAGCGAGGTCTGGATCTGGACGCCGGTCGACAGCAGGCTGACGGTCGGCCGGAACAGTCCCTGCTGGAGCGAGACGAAGGCGACGATCGTGCCGATGGAGACGCCGGGGCCGCCGAGCTGGAGGGTCAGGCCCGCGGTCCAGTAGATGACGGCGGGCAGCGCGGCCATGACGATGGTGATGACCGCCATCCGCCAGCGGCCCGCCATGTTGGAGCGCACCTCCAGGTCGACCAGGCGCTCCGACTCGTCCGCGAAGGAACGGGTGAGCGAGCCGGAGCGGCCCATGGTGCGGCCCAGCAGGATGCCGCTGACCGAGAGCGACTCGGTGACCGTGGCGGCCATCGCGGCCATCTGCTTCTGCCGCTCGGTGGTGATCTTCTTGCGCTCGTTGCCGACCCGGCGGCTGATCCAGACGAAGACCGGCAGCAGCAGGAGCGAGACGACGGTGAGCCGCCAGTCGAGGGCGACCATCGCGACGATGGTCGCGATGACGCTGGTGGCGTTGGAGACCAGCGAGGTCGCGGTGGAGGTGACGGTGGCCTGCATGCCGCCGATGTCGTTGGCGATCCGGGACTGGACCTCGCCGGTTCGGGTGCGGGTGAAGAAGGCCAGCGACATGCGTTGCAGGCGTCCGTAGACGGCGGTGCGCAGGTCGTGCATGACGCGCTGGCCGACCGTGGTGGAGATCAGCGTCTGCAGGACGCCGAAGACGCTGGTGAGCACCGCGCCGAGGATCATGCCGAGGGCGAGCAGGCTGAGCAGCCCGGTGCGGCCCTCGGGGATGGCGACGTCGAGGATCTCCTTGAGCAGGAAGGGCGTGGCGACCGAGACCAGCGACGCGGCGCCGACGAGCAGTCCGACCACGGCGAGACGGCCGCGGTAGGGACGGAACAGACGCAGGATGCGCCGCACCTGCCGGGGCTGGTCCCCGGCGTCGGCGGGTGGGGTCCAGGACGATGCGTGGTCGGGTTTCATGGGCTCCTACGGGAGGGGAGGCGGCGGGGACGGGCCGTCGGTACGGCGCCGCCCGCCGGGCGTGGAATCACAGCTCATTGTTACCTATACTCACAATGAACGTCGTCCTGATATTGTTCCCGCATGACCGCCACCGACGCCGACGGCCTCCTCGCCGAGCAGTTGCTGCGGCTCACCCGCCGGGTGCACCGCATCCAGAAGCGACACCTGGAGCGGCGCGGCCTCGGCATCACCCCGGCCCAGTCCCGGCTGCTGCGCACCCTGGCGCACTACGGGTCCCCGCCGCGCATGGCCGACCTGGCCGAGCGCCTTGAGGTGGTGCCCCGGGCGGTGACGACGCTCGTGGACGGCCTGGAGGCGTCCGGGAAAGTGCGCCGGGTGCCCGATCCGGCCAACCGCCGGGTGATCCGGATCGAGCTGACCGACGACGGGCACACCGCCCTGTGCGAACTGCGCCGCGCCCGCCGGTCCGCCGCCGAGGAGATCCTGGCCCCGCTGACGGCCGGGCAGCGCGCGGTGCTCGGTGAGCTGCTGGACGAGCTGATCGACGGCACCGCCGACGGACCGCACGGCGAGCCCGCCCCCTGACCCGCGCGGCCACGTCCCGTCCCACCTGGCCCCCTCTACCTCGGTACTCCCTGAGGACACACAGCCGGAACCGGGCAGCCACCCGTAAAACCGCTTGATTTCGACCACACAGCGACGCGAACCTGTCACGGTTTGCTGCCTCTCGATGCCGCGTTCCGCGGCAGACCTGACACGAGCCACTGGGACGTCATGCAGATCCAAGACCTTCCGTATCCCGACCCGGGCGTGCCGGACGCGCGCTCGGGACCACGATTCCTCTGGTGGCTCTTCCGGAACCAGGCGGGCGGCCAGCTCAAGTCGCTGGCCTGGGGGCTGCTGCACTTCGTCTCCGTCTCCTCGTTGCCCTTCTGTGTCGGTCTCGCCGTGCAGGCCGTCGTCGACCGGTCCGGCGCCCGGCTCGCCCTGGCGGGCGGCCTGCTGGCCCTGGCCTGCGTCGGCAACGCCCTCGGCGACACCTTCCTGCACCGCACCGCCGTCACCAACTGGATCACCGCGGCGGCCCGGGTCCAGCAGTTGCTGGCCCGCAAGGCCGCCCTGCTGGGCTCCGCGCTGACCCGGCGGGTGGCGGCCGGTGAAGTGGTGGCCGTGTCCACCGGCGACGTGGAGAAGATCGGCTGGTTCGTGGAGGCGGTCTCCCGCTTCACCGCCGCCGCTCTGACCATCGTGCTGGTCTGCGTGGGGCTGGTCGTCTACGAACCGGCTCTCGGTGTCGTCGTCGTCATCGGTCTGCCGGTGCTGGCGCTCGCCGTGCTGCCGCTGCTGCCCCGGGCCACCCGGCGCGCCGACGTCCAGCGCGAGAAGGCCGGCCGGGCCACCGAACTCGCCTCCGACACCGTCGCCGGACTGCGGGTGCTGCGCGGTATCGGCGGCGAGGAACTCTTCCTCGACCGCTACCGCCACGCCTCCCAGGAGGTCCGCCACGCCGCCGTCCGCAGCGCCCGCATGTGGTCCCTGATCTCCGCGATCCAGGTGCTGCTGCCGGGTCTGCTGCTGATCGCGGTGGTCTGGTACGGCGTCCACCTGGCCCGCGACGGCCGGATCGGCGTCGGCGAACTCGTCACCGTCTACAGCTCGGTCATGATCCTCACCTATCCTCTCCGGCACTTCGAGGAGATCGCCATGGCGTACTCCTTCTCCCGGCCCTCGGCCAAGCGGGCCGCCGGGGTGCTGTCACTGGAGCGGGCCACCGACACGGACGGGTCCCGCGCGGCCGACCTGCCCACCGGGGACCTGTACGACCCGGCCACCGGTCTGCTCGCCCCCGCCGGCCGGCTGACCGCCGTGGTGTGCGGCGACCCCGACGCGGCCGGCCGGCTCGCCGAGCGGCTCGGCGGCCACCCCTCCGAGGAGGGCGCGTCCGTCCTGCTGGGCGGGGTGCCGCTGGACGAACTGCCGCTGGACTGCGCGCGGACGGCCGTCCTGGTCCAGGACAAGGACCCGGTGCTGCTGTCCGGCACCTTGCGCGAGCTGCTCGCCGTGCCCGCCTCCGGCGCCGTCGGCACCGCGGAGGCCCTCACCGCGGCCCGGTGCGAGGACGTACTGGCCGCGCTCGTCCAGGGCTCGGTCGGCGCCGAGGACCCGATGGACGCCCGGATCACCGAACGGGGCCGCTCCCTCTCGGGCGGCCAGCGCCAACGGCTCGCTCTGGCCCGCTCGCTGGTCACCGACCCGGAGGTGCTCGTCCTGGACGAACCCACCTCCGCCGTGGACTCGCACACCGAGGCCCGCGTCGCCGAGGGCGTGCGCGCGCTGCGGACGGGACGTACGACGGTGGTGTTCACCTCGTCACCGCTGCTCCTCGACCGCGCCGACCGGGTCGTGTTCCTGCACGACGGCGAGGCCGCGGCCGTCGGCACCCACCGCGAGCTCCTGCGCACCGACGCCCGGTACCGGGCGGTGGTCACCCGTGAGACCGACGAGGAGACCGCCGCCCACGAGGCGGCCACCCGTGAGACCGGCGAAGGGGCCGACGCCCACGAGGGAGCCCCGCGCGAGACCGGCGAGGAGGCTGCCGCCCACCGGGGGGCGGCGTCGCTGGTGAAGGCCGACGCCGAGGACAGCGGGTCCGCCTCCGGCGCCCTGGCCGGCGGAGTCCTCACCGAGGACGACGTACTGCACCGACTGGAAGAGATCGAGGAGACGGCATGATCGGCGTCGCGCCCCCGTCGTACGACCCGGCGGCCCCGACGACGGCGAGCACGCTGCCCGTCGGCGCCCCCGCGACCGTCCGCGCCTATGTGACGGAACTGCTGCGCCGGCACCGCCGCGCGTTCCTGCTCCTCGTCACCGTCAACACCGTCTCCGTGATCGCCTCCATGGCGGGCCCCTACCTCCTCGGAGGGCTGGTGGAACGGGTGTCGGACAATGCCCGCGAACTCCATCTGGGCCTGACCGCCGCCCTCTTCCTGGTCGCGCTCCTCCTCCAGGCGGCCTTCGTCCGCCAGGTCCGGCTGCGCGGGGCGATACTCGGCGAACGGATGCTGGCCGATCTGCGCGAGGACTTCCTGGTCCGGGCGGTCGGCCTGCCGCCCGGCGTCCTGGAACGGGCCGGCACCGGTGACCTCCTCTCCCGGATCACCACGGACGTCGACCGGCTCGCCAACGCCATGCGCGAGGCCGTGCCCCAGTTGGCGATCGGCTTCGTCTGGGTGGTGCTGCTGCTGGGCGGCCTCGTCGTCACGGCGCCGCCGCTGGCCCCGGCCGTGCTCCTCGCCGTGCCGCTGCTGGTGATCGGCTGCCGCTGGTACTTCCGGCGGGCGCCCGCCGCCTACCGCTCGGAGGCCGCCGGTTACGCCGCCGTGGCCGCCGCGCTCGCCGAGACCGTGGACGCCGGGCGCACCGTCGAGGCCCACCGCCTGGGCACCCGGCGCGTCGGCCTGTCCGACCGCCGGATCAAGGAATGGACGGCATGGGAGCGCTACACCCTGTGGCTGCGCTCGGTGCTGTTCCCCGTCATCAACGTCACCCACGTGACGGTGCTGGCCTCCGTGCTGATGATCGGCGGGGTGTTCGTCCTCCAGGGCTGGATCGGGGTGGGTCAGCTCACGACGGCGGCCCTGATCGCCCAGATGCTGGTCGACCCGGTCGGCCTCATCCTGCGCTGGTACGACGAACTGCAGGTGGCGCAGGTGTCGCTGGCCCGGCTGGTCGGTGTCCGGGACATCGAACCGGACGCCGGCGACGCCGCGCTGGTGCCCGACGGACGGGACGTGCACGCCGACCGGGTCCACTTCGGCTACCTGGAGGGCGTGGACGTCCTGCGCAAGGTCTCCCTGGAGGTCGCCCCCGGCACCCGGCTGGCGCTGGTCGGCCCCTCCGGTGCCGGCAAGTCCACCCTGGGCAGGCTGCTCGCGGGCATCTACGCTCCCCGGGCCGGCCGCATCACCCTCGGCGACGCGGACCTCTCCCGGATGCCCGCCGAACGGGTGCGTTCCCACGTCGCCCTCGTCAACCAGGAGCACCACGTCTTCGTAGGCTCCCTGCGCGACAACCTGCGGCTCGCCCGGGGCGCCGCCACCGACGCCGAGCTGTGGGCCGCGCTGGGCGCGGTCGACGCGGACGTCTGGGCCCGCGGCCTCGACGAGGGCCTGGACACCGAGGTCGGCTCGGGCGGCGTCGCGCTCACCCCGGCGCAGGCCCAGCAGATCGCGCTGGCCCGTCTGGTGCTGGCCGACCCGCACACCCTGGTCCTGGACGAGGCGACCTCGCTCCTCGACCCGCGGGCGGCCCGGCATCTGGAACGGTCCCTCGCCCGGGTCCTGGACGGCCGCACCGTGATCGCCATCGCCCACCGGCTGCACACCGCCCACGACGCGGATGTCATCGCCGTCGTCGAGGACGGCCGGATCACCGAGCTGGGCAGCCACGACGAGCTGGTCGCGGCGGACGGTGCCTACGCGGCCCTGTGGCGGTCGTGGCACGACTGACCCGTCCATGACGCGGGACCGGGACGCGGCGCCGGACGCCGGGGACCTGGGGGACGCTCCCGGGCCCCGGTGCCGCGCGGTGCCGTTGCGCGGTCCCGAACGGGGGTGGAACTCTGGGAGGAGGCAGCGGCTCCGGCAGGACCCGTGAGCGAGGTGGTCCGGTGCCGGGCGGCTCTCGCGGCCGGCGCTGCGGCGGCCCGGCCGGGGCCGTCGTGACGCGGGGCCCGTCCCCACTCCCTGGAGGTGTCCGTGAACAGTGCCGGTGGATGGGGAGACGACGTCTACCAGCCCGACGGTTCCGAACAGCGGGAGGACACCGGGCTGCTCGACGGGGAGGACACCCTGGAGTACGACGGTGTCGACGATCCCCTCGACCGGGGCTGGTCCCCGCCGGAACGCCCCTGGGCAGTGGAGCACGCCGGTGTGACGGCGGCGGAACGCCGGCGGGGCGAGACCCTCGACCAGCGGCTCGCCGAGGAGACACCGGACGTCCTCGCCCCCGACGGCGACGGCCTCGGCGACTCCCCGGACACCGACGGTGAACTCCTGGATGCCGAGGTCGGTGCCGCCCGCTCCGGCCGGCTGGTGGCCCCCGACCAAGGGGCCCGCGAGGACGAGGAGCCCGCGCTGGTCGCCACCGACGTCGGCATCGACGGCGCCGCGGCGTCCGCCGAGGAGGCCGCGGTGCACGTCGTCGACGAGGACACCCTGCCCCGCTGAACCCCGGGTGACCGCCTCGGGGGCGGCCGGCCCGCCCGAACCCGCCACTGAACCGGCGCCGCAGAAGGAGCAGCCATGCAGCAGGACAAGCACCCCGACTACCATCCGGTGGTCTTCCGCGACCGCGCCGCCGGTTACGCCTTCCTCACCCGGTCCACCGCGACCAGCGACCAGACCATCGACTGGGACGACGGCGAGACGTACCCGGTGGTGGACGTCGAGATCTCCTCCGAGAGCCACCCCTTCTACACGGGCAAGGCCCGGACGGTGGACACGGAGGGCCGCATCGCCCGCTTCGAACGCCGCTACGGCGGCAAGGACGACCCGGGCTCCGCCGCCGGGACGGGCTGAGCGCGGGGGTGCGGCCGGACGTCCGGGGCGGGACGTCAGATGACGTTGAGCGCCGCCGCGCAGCCCACTCCGCCGAGCACCATGAACGCGGGCATGAGCACCTTCAGCTCCACCCAACTGCCCGCCCGGAACCGCAGGAACTTGGGCGGACCCACCGGGTACCAGCGCTTGCGGCCCACCGGGACGGGCCAGAGTATCGGGCAGCCGGACACGGTCAGCGCGTCCCCGATGTCGTGCACCAGCGCTCCCAGCACGACGGGCAGCCCCAGCCACACGTACTCCTGGCCCGGCTCGGTGAACAGCCAGTCCGCCCCGCCGGGCGTCGTGTCCAGTGTCCCGGCGAGAATCCAGGCGCTGGTCGCGGCCAGCAGCCAGACCAGGACGTCGCTGCTGGAGCCGCGGGCCGCCCGCCACAGCAGCCCCTCGATGGCCAGCACCATGTGGACGAAGAGGATGGCCAGCACACCCCAGCGGTCCCCCACGACCGCCACGGCCGAGGAGCCGGCGCCGATCAGGACCGCCCACAGCCAGGTGTGCGTCAGCGTCCGGTGCCCGCCGGAGCGGCGCGGGTCGCCCTGCTTCTTGGTGGCCTTGTAGACGGCGTACGACAGCTTGTCGACGATCTCGCACAGCCCCCGCGAGACGGGTCCGAAGGCCCGCGAGATGGTGGCGGCCTTGTGGTCCAGGTCCGGGGCGAGCGCGGCGCCGGCGCAGATCAGCGCGCCGACCAGCAGGACCGGCCAGGGCATCGGGCGCCCGGCCGCGGCGGTCGCCGCTCCGACGCCCAGCCAGGCGGCGGCACCCGACAGTGAGTGTGCTGGTCCCATCATCGGCGCTGCCCGCCCCATCCCTCGTGTGCCGCTGTCCGCTCGACCGGGCACGCTGACGCTCCGTCGGCGCCCCAGCGTAGCGTTCGCGATCTTCGTCTCCGCAGCCGATTCCCGCATCGGGGTCCGGGCCAGGCAAGATGGGGGCGTGACCCTCATCGATCAGTTGCCGCCGACCGCCGACCCCGACGCCCTCTACGAAGCCTTCGAGGCGTGGTCCCAGGAACGCGGTCTCACCCTCTATCCCCACCAGGAGGAGGCGCTGATCGAGGTGGTCTCCGGCGCGAACGTGATCGTGTCCACGCCCACCGGCTCCGGCAAGAGCATGATCGCGGCGGGTGCGCACTTCGCCGCCCTGGCCCGGGACGAGGTCACCTTCTACACCGCGCCGATCAAGGCGCTGGTGTCGGAGAAGTTCTTCGAGCTGTGCAAGCTCTTCGGCACCGAGAACGTCGGCATGCTGACCGGCGACGCCTCCGTCAACGCCGACGCCCCGGTCATCTGCTGCACCGCCGAGGTGCTGGCCTCGATCGCCCTGCGGGACGGCAAGGACGCGGACGTCGGCCAGGTCGTGATGGACGAGTTCCACTTCTACGCGGAACCGGACCGCGGCTGGGCCTGGCAGATCCCCCTGCTGGAGCTTCCGCAGGCCCAGTTCGTGCTGATGTCCGCCACCCTCGGTGACGTGTCCTTCTTCGAGCAGGACCTCGCCCGCCGCACCGGCCGCCCCACGGCGGTGGTCCGCTCGGCGACCCGCCCGGTGCCCCTGTCGTACGAGTACCGCTACACCCCGCTCACCGAGACGCTCACCGATCTGCTCCAGGCCCGGCAGGCGCCGGTCTACATCGTGCACTTCACGCAGGCGCAGGCCGTGGAGCGGGCGCAGGCGCTGATGAGCATCAACATGTGCAGCCGTGAGGAGAAGGACCGGATCGCCGAACTGATCGGCAACTTCCGTTTCACCACCAAATTCGGCCGCAACCTCTCCCGTTACGTGCGGCACGGCATCGGCGTGCACCACGCCGGCATGTTGCCGAAGTACCGGCGTCTGGTGGAGAAGCTCGCGCAGGCGGGTCTGCTGAAGGTCATCTGCGGCACGGACACCCTCGGTGTGGGCGTCAACGTGCCCATCCGCACCGTGCTGTTCACCGCCCTGACCAAGTACGACGGCAGCCGGGTGCGCACCCTGCGCGCCCGTGAGTTCCACCAGATCGCCGGGCGGGCCGGACGCGCGGGCTTCGACACCGAGGGGTTCGTCGTCGCCCAGGCACCCGAGCACGTCATCGAGAACGAGAAGGCCCTCACCAAGGCCGGCGACGATCCGAAGAAGCGCCGCAAGGTGGTCCGCAAGAAGGCGCCCGAGGGCTTCGTCGCCTGGTCGGAGCAGACCTTCGAAAAGCTCATCGAGTCCCAGCCGGAGCCGCTGACGTCCCGTTTCCGGGTGACGCACACGATGCTGCTGTCGGTGATCGCCCGGCCCGGCAACGCCTTCGAGGCGATGCGGCATCTGCTGGAGGACAACCACGAGCCGCGCAAGCAGCAGTTGCGGCACATCCGGCGGGCCATCGCCATCTACCGGTCGCTGCTGGACGGCGGCATCGTCGAGAAGCTCGGCACACCGGACGCGGAGGGCCGGATCGTCCGCCTGACGGTGGACCTCCAGCAGGACTTCGCGCTGAACCAGCCGCTGTCCACCTTCGCCCTGGCCGCCTTCGAACTGCTTGACCCGGAGTCGCCGTCGTACGCGCTGGACATGGTGTCCGTGGTGGAGTCCACGCTGGACGACCCGCGGCAGATCCTGGCCGCCCAGCAGAACAAGGCGCGCGGCGAGGCGGTGGCCGCGATGAAGGCGGACGGCGTCGAGTACGAGGAGCGCATGGAGCGGCTCCAGGAGATCACCTACCCGAAGCCCCTGGAGGAGTTGCTCTTCCACGCGTACGACACGTACCGCAGGAGCCACCCCTGGGTCGGCGACCATCCGCTGTCGCCGAAGTCGGTGATCCGGGACATGTACGAGCGGGCGATGTCCTTCACCGAGCTGGTCTCGTACTACGAGCTGGCCCGCACCGAGGGCATCGTGCTGCGCTACCTCGCCAGCGCCTACAAGGCCCTGGACCACACCGTCCCCGACGACCTGAAGTCGGACGACCTCCAGGACCTGGTCGAGTGGCTCGGCGAGATGGTGCGCCAGGTCGACTCCAGCCTGCTGGACGAGTGGGAGCAGTTGGCCAACCCGGAGGTGATGACCGCCGAGGAGGCCCAGGAGAAGGCCGACCAGGTGCGTCCGGTCACCGCCAACGCCCGTGCCTTCCGGGTCCTCGTCCGCAACGCCATGTTCCGCCGCGTGGAACTGGCCGCCCTCGACCAGGTCGACGAACTCGGCGAGATGGACGCCGACTCCGGGTGGGACGCGGACGCCTGGGGCGAGGCCATGGACAAGTACTGGGACGAGTACGAGGACCTCGGCACCGGTCCGGACGCGCGTGGCCCGAAGCTGCTGGTGATCGAGGAGCAGCCGCAGAACCGCCTGTGGCGCGTCCGCCAGATCTTCGACGACCCCAACGGCGACCACGACTGGGGCATCAGCGCGGAGGTCGACCTGGTGGCCTCCGACGCCGAGGGCCGGGCGGTCATCCGCGTCACCGACGTCGGCCAGTTGTGAACACAGGAGAACAGCACCCATGACGAACCCGGCCGAAAAGCTGGTCGACCTGCTCGACCTGGAGCAGATCGAGGTCAACATCTTCCGTGGCCGCAGCCCGGAGGAGTCCCTGCAGCGGGTCTTCGGCGGCCAGGTGGCCGGCCAGGCGCTGGTCGCCGCGGGCCGCACCACGGAGGGCGACCGCCCGGTGCACTCGCTGCACGCGTACTTCCTGCGTCCGGGCCGGCCGGGTGTGCCCATCGTGTACCAGGTCGAGCGGGTGCGGGACGGCCGGTCGTTCACCACGCGCCGGGTCACCGCGGTGCAGCAGGGCCGCACGATCTTCAATCTCACCGCCTCCTTTCACAAGCCTGAGCAGGGGAGTTTCGAGCACCAACTGCCGCCGGCCCGCAAGGTTCCGGACCCGGAGTCGCTGCCGACGGTCGCCGACGAGGTGCGGGAGCACCTGGGCGGGCTGCCGGAGCAGTTCGAGCGGATGGCGCGTCGGCAGCCCTTCGACATCCGCTATGCCGACCGGCTGCGCTGGACCGCCGAGGAGATCACGGACGCCGAGCCGCGCAGCGCCGTGTGGATGCGCGCGGTGGGCCCGCTCGGCGACGACCCGCTCGTGCACACCTGCGCCCTGACCTACGCCAGTGACATGACGCTGCTGGACGCCGTGCGTATCCCGGTGGAGCCGCTGTGGGGGCCTCGGGGGTTCGACATGGCGTCGCTGGACCATGCCATGTGGTTCCACCGTCCGTTCCGCGCGGACGAGTGGTTCCTGTACGACCAGGAGTCGCCGATCGCGACCGGCGGGCGGGGACTGGCCCGGGGCCGGATCTACGACGTCGAGGGGCGTTTGCTGGTGTCGGTCGTCCAGGAAGGGCTGTTCAGAGCGCTGTAGCGCGGACGGGACGAACGGCGCGGAGGGTGTCGACGGGCCTGGCTGTAGCGCTGGGGCGCCGTGGTGCCGGGGGCCGTGGTGCCGTCAGGTTCCGCGGCGCAGCCGGCCGAGCAGGCGGCGGGATCGGGCCGTGCCCGGGGCGGGTCTCCGGACTGGTTGCCGCGCGGGGCGATGAGCGCGCGCCGTGTCCACCGCGCGTGCCGGGTCCGTGCGGAGGCGAGGGTGACGCGTCGGCCGCCTCCCCGTCGTCGGGGACGAGTTCCCGGGCCGCGCGGCCCGGTGTGATCCGGGTGTCGCGGGCGGGCGGGCCCAGGTCGGTGGTGGTCCTGGTCTCAGGCGTGACAGCGTGGCCGGACATGGTCGTCTCCCCCGTGGAGTCCGTTCGGCGGACGCCGTGTGCGCCCGCCGGACAAAAACCGTAGCCGCTTCGGCGGAAGTCCCGCCGAGCCTGTGGACAACTCTGCGGACACCACCGAGGGAGACGGGAAAATGCCAGGTCAGAGCGTTATGGCAGCGTTCGCTCAGGCTGTCGGGCGTCGACGTCGAGGTGTTCGCCGACCCGGTTCACCAGCAGGGTCATCTCGTACGCTATCTGCCCCAGATCGGCGTCCGCGGCACTGAGCACGCACAGGCAACTGCCCGAGCCGGCCGCGGTGACGAACAGCACCGCGTCCTCGAACTCGATCATCGTCTGCCGTACCTGCCCGGCGCCGAAGTGGCGGCCCGATCCCTTGGCCAGGCTGTGCAGTCCGGAGGAGACGGCGGCGAGGTGCTCGGCGTCCTCGCGTCGCAGGCCCGTACTCGCCCCGGTCACCAGCCCGTCGTTGGACAGCACCAACGCGTGCCGCACATGGTCGATGCGCTCGGTCAGGTCGTCCAGCAGCCAGCCGAGTTTCTGATTCTGCGCCATCGTCCGCTCTCCCCGTGCGATGTCCCCCTTCCCCGGGGGGATCTGTCAGCCAGCCTTCCCCACGGTCCGGCTCCGGGCAAGGAGGATGAGGCCATGGCACAGAAGATGACCGATGAGGAGTGGCGGGCGTTCATTTCGAACGGCACCCGCACCGGAAAACTCTGCACCGTCCGCGCGGACGGAAGCCCGCACGTGGCGCCGATCTGGTTTCTGCTGGACGGGGACGAGATCGTGTTCAACACCGGGAAGGACACCGTCAAGGGACGCAATCTGACCCGGGACGGCCGGATCGCCCTCTGTGTGGACGACGACCGGCCGCCGTTCCACTACGTCGTGATCCAGGGCCGAGCCCGTGTCTCGGAGGACCTCGGGGAACTCCGGCACTGGGCCGCCCGGATCGGCGCCCGGTACATGGGCGAGGACCGCGCGGACGAGTTCGGCGCCCGTAACGGAGTCCCGGGGGAACTGCTGGTCCGGGTCACCGTGGACAAGGTTCTCGCGCAGAAGTCCGTGGCGGACTGAGCCCGGTTTCTCGCGGCCGGCCGGCTCACCTGGCCGAGCAGCCGGGCGGTGCCCAGCCGCCCGGCGCGTTCGGCGGGCCGGATCGGCGTATCCCGGTGGGAGTTCGAAGGCCGCCAGGAGTGTCCCGAGGTTGCGCCGGGACGAACGCATCACGCTCGAACGCGCGTCCTGCGTCGTCCGTCGGGGTGCGGGATCATGCGGAGCATGAGTGACGACCACACGCGCGTGCAGGAGTTCTTCACCGCCCGCGCCGCCGGCTGGGACAGGAAGTTCCCGGACGACGGCCCCGTCTACGCGGCCGCGGTCGCCGAGCTGGGTCTGCGCCCCGGCGACCGCGTCCTGGACGCCGGTTGCGGCACCGGGCGGGCGCTGACGCCGCTGCGGGCGGCCGTGGGCGCCTCGGGGGTGGTACTCGGGGCCGATCTGACGCCTGCCATGCTCCGGGCCGCCGCAGAGGCCGGGCGGGATCGTGACGGGCGGTTGCTGCTGGCCGACGTCGCGGCGCTGCCGTTGCGCACGGGGTCGCTGGACGCGGTGTTCGCGGCGGGGCTCATCGCCCATCTGCCCGATCCGGCGGGGAACCTGCGGGAGCTGGCGCGCGTGGTGCGTCCCGGCGGCTCGCTGGCCCTGTTCCACCCGGTGGGCCGGGCGGCGCTGGCGGCCCGGCAGGGGCGCCGGATCACGCCGGACGATCTGCGCGCGGAACCCAATCTGCGTCCGCTGCTGGCCGCTTCGGGGTGGCGCCTGACGTCGTACGTGGACGAGGACGCCCGCTTCCTGGCCCTCGCCGTCCGCGAGGACTGACCCTCGGGGCTGTCCTGGCCTGGGAGACCGTCCGAATCCTCGGCGGCTGACGAACGCCCTCTTCTGCCGACGGGGCCGTTTCTCTACGTTGAGGAGGCGAGGAGCGCGAAAGGTGGCAACGGCGAGGGCAGTCGCGGAGGGGGAAGGTGGTCGGCTTGTTCGGCGCAGTGCGCAAGGCGTGGAGGAGTCTGGTCGGGACGGTCGGCGTCCCGGAGAACGGCGGGCGGGACGGTCACGCGCACAACCTCTTCGAGGCGGCCGCCGCCTACGTCACGGCGTATGCGGAAGACGATCAGGAACGGCTCGACGAAGCGGCGGGCTGGGTGTCGCCGGAGGCACTGTCGTTCGGCGTGAACGAACTGGCGTGCCGGGCCGTGGTGGCGCTCGCGCGGGAGCACCGCCGGCCGCCGCAGGACGTGGCCCGTGCGCTGCTCGGCCTTCCGGCCGCCTCCTGACGAGCCCGACCGCGTGGTCGTTTCGCCCCGTCCCGTCGGATAACCGCAGCTAGCGCGCGTCGGGGAGTCGTGACAAGCGGCTTCCGGCGGCATTAGGGTGCGCGCCGATGGTCGAACCGATGGGGAGGCTGCAATGGCCGGGACGGGCGAGGACGCCGTCGCCGCCGAGGATGACGCGCTCTATGTGCTCACCGCGGTGCTGCTGACGCCGGCGAAGTTCCCGAGCGTGCTCGGCGACGACTATCCGGAGGCGTGCGCGGCGCTCGGTCTCGCACCGCTCGCGGACGGCTACGGCCTGGTGCTGGGTCAGGACGGTGACGGCGCCCGGTGGACCGTCGTGATCGACGATGTGTCGCTGGTCGCCGTGGCCATCGCGTCCTGGGACTGCGGTATGGAGCACGACCTGTCGCCGGACGAGCGGACGGTCGTCGCCGCGCTGCCCGGCTGGCCCCTCGCGGTCGCCGTGGCGGCACCGGGCGTACCGGCACCGCACGATCCCGCCCCCGGAACCGACGGCCGGCCCGCACTGCGGCCGCCCGACACCAGCTCCTGGGGGCCGGCGCAGCGCCGCCTCGGGGCCGACGAGATCGCGCTCCAGTGGACGCAGTGGCGGGAACAGGTCGCCGACATCCCGGCTCCGGACACCGACGCGTCCGACACGGCGGCCGGGGACCCGGGCGAGGAAGCGGACGGCGGCGCCGAGGGCAGCGCCGGCGGCGGGCGCACGGGGCAGGAGGACAGCGTGGTGCGCCGGGTGCTCGCACAGGCCCGCGCCTATACCGAGAGTCCGCCGCCGCTCGGCCGGGCCCGGTCGTCGTTCGCGCCGGGCGAGGCCCGCACCCTGCGTGCCGACGGTCCCGGCTGGTCGCTGGTGGCCAGGACCGACGACATCGCGTTCATCCTGCTCGACGAGGAGCCCGGCCAGGTCGTCCCGGTCCAGCGGGGACCGGAGCTGCCGGGCCTCCTGGAGGCCCTCGACAAGATCGCCGTACGCCCCCTCTGAACCGGTCGGCGTCCCGGCCCCCTTCCCTGGGCCCGACTCCCTTCCCGCGTCCCGGTCCACTCCCTCGCGTCCCCCACCGACTGTTCCCTCCGCCCATGCCTCGCTCTCGTGCCATGTGTTTCCCACCCATGGTCGGGGCGGGGTGGGGCCCGCACGATGGGGCGGATTTCCGCTCCGCTCCCCCGACCTCACCATGGTCGACTGGCTGGAGCGGGACACCGCGCAGCCCGCGGACCGGGTGATCGGCAGGCCCGCGAACGGCGATGTGCTCGGCTCCTGCACCCTGACCGACCCGGGCACGGCCCGGCACCAGCGTCCGGTGCGGCGGCTCAGCGGCCCAGTTCCTTCCGCGTGGTCCGGCGCAGCCTGCGCCGCTGCGAGGGGTCGAGCGTGAGGTACGCGGCGGCCGGGACCCCCAGGACTATCAGGAGGGCGGCCCACCAGGGCAGCCAGATGAGCAAGATGAGTCCGACCGCCACACCCCCTGCGGCGATCTTGGCGTTCTTCGACATGACGTCGCCTCCTCCGCGGCCATTGCCGCTCTCTGTTCTGAAAACGGGTCCGCGTCCGCCGCGGTTCCGAGCCGCGACCCTGAGACGTCCCTGAGTCCTGACCCCTACTCGCCCCCGAGAAGCCGCCCGCTCGGCTCTCCGGCGGTCCTCCCGACGGTCTGCCCGGGGCCCGGGACGTCTCTTCCTGCATGGTGGCCCAGGAACCGGCCGACCGCACCTGACATGCCGCCGCTGTGCTGTACACTCGGCGACCCCGTCAGCTAGTCAAATTTGAGGAATAACGCCATCGCCGAGCAGCCGCCTCCTCCGGCCACCCTGTCGGAGATCTCCGAACTGGCCCGTTGTCACGCAGTGTTCCTGCCCGGCGACCCCGCCCGTACCGGCCGGGTCGCCTTCTGGCGGTCCGACGGCGCGGCGCCCCCTGCCATCACCGCGGCTCCCCCGACGGACCTGACGGTCGTCGTGCCCGCCGACGGCGGCGTCGAGACGGTCGAGGTTCCCGCCGTACTGCTGCCGGTGCGGACGGCGTTGCCGGTGCTCACGCGCGCCCGTGCCGCCCCGGGCGGGGACCGGGCGGCCGTGTTCTGGGGCGCGGCGGCCGGGCACGCCCTGCACGTGGTGGCGCGCGGACTGCTGCTGCCCGGCCTGTCCGCGGCCGATCACGACGCCTGGCGTGCCGGTCCACTGCCCGCCGAGGACACGGAACGGCTCCGCTGCCTGGCCGCCGCGATGCCGCCCGAGGCGCACGCCGTGCCGGTGGACGGCGCCGGACCCTTGCGGCTCCCCGACCCCGAACGCCTGGTGCGTGCCTTCCTGGACGCGGTCGCCGACGCCCTCCCCCGCTCCCCCGCCGCCCCGCTGGTGACGGGCGGGCCCGCCTACGCCGCGCGGGAGGCGCTGCACCGCCGCGGGTTCCGCGCGTGGGCGGACGACGTCGCCGCCGGTCACGACGCGGGCGTCCGGCTCTCGCTGCGCGTCGAGGTGAGCGCAGCGACAGCCGAGGACCCGGACGCCGCCCCGGTGTTCCGGATCGTGCCGCAGGTGCACAGCGTGAGCGACCCGGCGCTCGTCGCGGACGCCGCCGATGTCTGGGCCGGTGCGGCGGGCGATGCCCTCGGCCCGCGCGCCCGGGTGGACGCCCTGCTGGCGCTGCGCCGGGCGGCACGCGCCTGGCCCCCGCTGACGCCGCTGCTGTCGGCCGCCGTGCCCGATGCCGTGGAGCCCGCCGACGAGGAGATCGCCGAACTCCTCGGAGCCGGCGCCCGCGCCCTGGCGGGTGCCGGAGTGGATGTGCACTGGCCGCGTGGACTGGCCCGTGGGCTGACCGCCCGCGCGGAGATCGGGCCGTCCGGCGACGAGCCGGGGCCGGGCACGTTCTCCGGCGACGAGCCGGGGCCGGGCACGTTCTCCGGCGGCGGCGGGCCCGGTTTCTTGTCCGCCGACGCGCTGCTCGCCTTCTCCTGGCGGTTCGCCCTCGGCGACGAGCGCCTCACGCGCGAGGAACTGGACCGGCTCGCCGAGGCGAACCGGCCGGTGGTGCGGCTGCGCGACCAGTGGGTGCTCGTCGACCCCGAGGAAGCGCGCCGGGCCCGCGCCCGGCAGGACCACAAGCTCACGCCCGTCGACGCGCTCGCCGCGGCCCTGACGGGCTCCGCGGAGGTCGACGGTGACCGGGTCGAGGTACGGCCCACGGGGTGGCTGGCGGCCCTGCGGGAGCGACTGGCCGATCCCGAGCACCAGGAGCCGGTCGAGCAGCCGCCCGCCCTGGCCGCGACGCTCCGCGACTACCAGCGGCGGGGGCTGAACTGGCTGGCCCGGATGACCTCTTCCGGCCTGGGCTGCTGTCTGGCCGACGACATGGGACTCGGCAAGACGATCACCCTGATCGCCCTGCACCTGCACCGGCAGACCGATCCGTCGGCCGCCGGGCCCACCCTGGTGGTCTGTCCGACCTCGCTGATGGGCAACTGGCAGCGGGAGATCGAACGGTTCGCGCCCGGCACGCGCGTGCGTCGCTTCCACGGCGCGCGACGCGACCTGGACGGCCTGGCGGACGGCGAGTTCGTGCTCACCACCTACGGCACCATGCGCCTGGACGCGCGGCAACTGGCCGAGGTGCCCTGGGGCATGGTCGTCGCGGACGAGGCCCAGCACGTGAAGAATCCCTACTCGGCGACCGCGCGGCAGCTCCGCACCATCGGGGCACGCGCGCGCGTGGCGCTCACCGGCACCCCGGTGGAGAACAACCTCTCGGAGCTGTGGGCGATCCTGGACTGGACCACCCCGGGACTGCTGGGGCGGCTGGGCACGTTCCGCAGGCGCTACGCCCAGGCCGTCGAGGGCGGGCAGGACCCGGCCGCCGCGGAGCGACTGGCCCGGCTGGTGAGGCCGTTCCTGCTGCGCCGCCGCAAGTCGGACCCCGGGATCGCGCCCGAGCTGCCGCCGAAGACCGAGACCGACCACGCCGTGTCGCTGACCGCCGAGCAGACGGGCCTGTACGAGGCGGTCGTACGCGAGGCGCTCCAGGAGATCTCCGGCGCCGGCAGCATGGAGCGGCGCGGCATGATCGTGAAGCTGCTCACGGGCCTGAAGCAGATCTGCAACCACCCCGCGCAGTACCTCAAGGAGGACCGCCCCCGGATCGCGGGCCGCTCGGGAAAGCTGGAGCTGCTGGACGAACTGCTCGACACGGTCCTCGCCGAGGAGGCGGGCGTCCTGGTGTTCACCCAGTACGTGCGGATGGCCCGGCTGCTCGAACAGCACCTGGCGGACCGGGGCGTGGCCTCGCTGTTCCTGCACGGCGGGACGCCGGTCGCCGAGCGCGAGTCCATGGTGCGGCGCTTCCAGGACGGCGAGGTGCCCGTCTTCCTGTTGTCGCTGAAGGCGGCGGGCACCGGCCTCAACCTCACCCGCGCGGAACACGTCGTGCACTACGACCGCTGGTGGAACCCGGCCGTCGAGGCGCAGGCCACCGACCGCGCCCACCGCATCGGCCAGACCCGGCCGGTGCAGGTGCACCGGCTGATCGCGGAGGGGACCGTCGAGGACCGGATCGCCGCCCTGCTGAGCCGCAAGCGGCAACTGGCCGACGCCGTACTCGGCTCCGGTGAGGCGGCGCTGACGGAGCTGACGGACGCCGAACTGGCCGAGCTGGTGGAACTGCGAGGAGGGGCCCGATGAGCGGGTACGACGACGTGGAGCGGACGTTCGCCGCGCTGCCGCCCGCGCGGGGGCAGGCGTTCGCGCGGACCTGGTGGGGCCGGGCGTGGCTGAAGGCGCTGGAGGACACGGCCCTGGACGGTGAGCAGGTACGGACGGGCCGCCGGCTCGCACGCGCGGGAGCGGTCGGCGCGGTGTCGGTGCGGCCCGGCCGCGTCACCGCGATCGTCCAGGACCGGGACGGCACGGGGCACCGCGCCGATGTCCTCCTGGCGCGACTGGACGACGCCCAGTGGGACCGTTTCCTGAGCATGGCGGTCGAGCGGGGCGGTCATGTCGCCGCCCTGCTCGACCGGGAGATGCCCCCGCACTTGGTCGAGGACGCGGAGAGCGCCGGCATCGACCTGCTGCCCGGGGTGGGCGACCTGGAGCCGGAGTGCGACTGCGACGCCTGGGACCACTGCGGCCACACCGCGGCGCTCTGCTACCAGGTGGCACGGCTGCTGGACCAGGACCCGTTCGTCCTGTTGCTGATGCGCGGACGCGGGCAGCCGGCCGTCCTGGAGGCCCTCCAGGCGTACGGCGACGCGTCCGCCGGGGAGGCCGCCGCCCTGCCCGACGGGGTGGACGCCGCCGAGGCGTACGCGGCGGGGCACATCCTGCCGCCGCTGCCCGCTCCGCCGGTGCTCGGGGAGGAGTCGCCGGTGCCGCCGTCCCTGGACACCGACACCGCGCCGCCGCCCGGCGTCGATCCGGACGCGCTGGCGTTCCTGGTGTCCCGGACGGCGGCGGAGGCCCGCCGCCTGCTGCTGGACGCGCTGCGAACCGAGCACGAACACCAGGCACTTGCTGGTGAGTTGTCAGTCGCTCAGGACGCGGTACGGCTGGCCGCGGGCGACCCGGCACCGGCCGTGACCGCGCGGCTCGCCGACGGGTCGGGGCGCGACCGGGAGGACCTGGCCCTCGCGGTACGCGCGTGGCGGCTCGGCGGCCCGGCCGCGCTCGCCGTACTGGAGGAGGAGTGGACGCCGGAGGGGGAGACGCTCGCACGCGTGCGTGCCGCCCTGGAGACGGCCTGGGACGCGGACGAACGGCCCTCGCTGCGGGCCGGTGCCAACCACTGGACGGTCACCGGCTCACCGCATCAGCTACGGCTCGGCCGGGACGGCCGGTGGTGGCCGTACCGCCGGGAGAACGGCCGTTGGGTGCCAGCGGGCGGCGCGGCACAGGACCCGGCGACCGCGCTGGCCTCGGCGACGCTCACGCCCGGGGACGAGCCCTGACGGTCGCCCGGCCGTCAGGACGCTCAGGACGCTCCTGGGGTGGCGAGGGACGGGACCAGCGACTCCAGGCCGCTCGGCAGGTTGCTGGGGAACCCCGACGGCAGGGACGGCAGTTCGCTCGGCAGGTTGCTGGGGAGACCGCTCGGGAGGCTGCTCGGCAGCTCGGACGGGAGGCCGGGCGGGGGTGACGGACTCCCGCTGCTCTCGGCGGGCGGATTGTCGTCGGGCGGGTCGTCGCTTCCCGAGGACAGGACCACGACGACCGTGAGGGCGCCGGCCGCCACCAGCGCGGCGAGCAGCAGGATCAGCGCGTTCCGGCGCCTGCCGGGGTCCGGTCCCGTGCCGTGTCCGGGGCCGTCGGGTGGGGGCCCGTACCCGCCCGACGGCGGCCCGGGACCGCCCCCTGACGGTGGTACGTCACCCGGCGGTCCCGGGGGCCGAGGCGGTGGTGCGGGTGGCATGGCCATACCGACCAGGGTCGCCCCGGCCCGCCCAGGGCGCGAGCCCCCGCGCGGAAGTCGATACGGATGCGCGAGGGGACACCGGGGCGCCCCGCACCCGGCCCACCCCGGCCCAGCGCGCCGCGCACGACGCGGTGCACGGCGCGCATTCCCAGACGTGCTCCGGGGGCTCACACCCCCGGTCAGCCACCCGGGACACACGGCGGGCATCTCCCGGGACACGCGGCGAGCATCTCCCGAGGCACGCGGAGACGACCTCGCCAACACGCGCGAGGGGCGAGGTCGCCACCCCGCGCGTGCCGTCAGCCTCGCGCGCCGAGGAGGTGGTCCATGGCGAGCTGGTCGAGGTGTTCGAAGGCCATGCCGCGGGCGGCGGCGGCTTCGGCGTCGAACGTCTCGTAGGCGGTGGTGTCGGCGAGCAGTGCCTCCAGGCCGTCACCGGCGGTGGGCTGGGCGAGCTGGTCCAGCCGCGCCGCGCTCAGCGCCGCCCGCACCTGCGGGTCCGCGCGGAAGGCCGCGGCCCGCTCCTTGAGGATGAGGTAGTTGCGCATGCAGCCCGCCGCCGACGCCCACACCCCTTCCAGGTCCTCGGTGCGCGGGGGCTTGAAGTCGAAGTGCCGCGGACCGGCGTACCCGGCCGACTCCAGCAGATCCACCAGCCAGAACGCCGAACGCAGATCCCCCGCGCCGAAGCGCAGGTCCTGGTCGTACTTGATCCCCGACTGCCCGTTGAGGTCGATGTGGAACAGCTTGCCCGCCCACAGCGCCTGCGCGATGCCGTGCGGGAAGTTCAGCCCCGCCATCTGCTCGTGCCCCACCTCCGGGTTCACCCCGTACAGCTCCGGACGCTCCAGACGCTCGATGAACGCCAGCGCGTGCCCCACCGTCGGCAGCAGGATGTCCCCGCGCGGCTCGTTCGGCTTCGGCTCGATCGCGAACCTCAGGTCATAACCCTGCCCGGTGACGTACTCACCCAGCAGATCGAACGCCTCCTTCATCCGCTCCAGCGCATCCCGCACGTCCTTGGCCGCACCCGACTCCGCGCCCTCACGCCCGCCCCACGCCACATACACCTCAGCCCCCAGCTCCACCGCCAGGTCGATGTTGCGGATCGTCTTGCGCAGCGCGAACCTGCGCACATCCCGGTCGTTCGCCGTGAACGCACCGTCCTTGAACACCGGATGCGTGAACAGATTCGTCGTCGCCATCGGCACCTTCATGCCCGACGCGTCCAACGCCTGCCGGAACCGCTTGACACGCGCCTCCCGCTCCGACTCCGACGCCCCGAACGGGATCAGGTCATCGTCATGGAACGTCACCCCGTACGCGCCCAGCTCCGCCAGACGCCGCACCGACTCCACCGGTTCCAGCTCCGCCCGGGTCGCATCCCCGAACGGGTCCCTGCCCTGCCAGCCAACGGTCCACAGACCGAACGTGAACCTGTCCTCAGGGGTGGGCTGGTAACTCATGTCGCGGCTCCTTGCTCGCTTGCGCCTATTTCGTCATGGCGCTTTACAAATTAGTATGCGGACGCACTCCTGGGAAGGGACAAGATGTCCCCGAGGAGTGGTGCCGGGGTCGTCCAGACCCCGGCAACCCGGTAAAACCCCAGGTCAGGCCAGATCCCGCTGAGCCGCGGAAAAGGGAGTAACCCGATGTCAGCACCCGAGGGTCCGCTCGTCGTCGGCGTGGACACGTCCACCCAGTCCACCAAGGCACTGGTCGTCGACGCGGCCACCGGCCGGGTCGTCGCGAGCGGCCAGGCGCCGCACACGGTGTCCTCGGGCGCCGCCCGCGAGAGCGACCCGCGCCAGTGGTGGGACGCCTTGTGCGAAGCCCTGAGGCAGTGCGGTGAGCCGGCGCGCGACGCCGCCGCGGTGTCCATCGGGGGCCAGCAGCACGGGCTGGTCACGCTGGACGGCCGGGGCGAGCCGGTGCGTCCCGCGATGCTGTGGAACGACGTGCGTTCGGCGCCGCAGGCCCGGCGCCTGGTCGAGGAACTGGGCGGCCCGAAGGCGTGGGCGGAGCGCACGGGCAGCGTGCCGAGCGCCTCGTTCACGGTCACCAAGTGGGCCTGGCTGGCCGAGCACGAGCCGGAGTCCGTCCGCGCCACCAAGGCCGTACGGCTCCCCCACGACTACCTCACCGAGCGGCTGACGGGCGAGGGGACCACCGACCGCGGCGACGCGTCCGGCACCGGCTGGTGGGCGTCCGGCACGGAGGCGTACGACGACGAGACCCTCGCGCGTGTGGGGCTCGATCCGGCGCTGCTGCCCCGGGTGGTCCGGCCCGGCGAGGTGGCCGGCACCGTCCGCGAGGGCCGCGGGCTGCCGTTCGCCGAGGGCACCCTGGTCGCCCCGGGCACCGGCGACAACGCCGCCGCCGCGCTGGGCCTGGGCATCCAGCCCGGGGTGCCGGTGATGAGCCTGGGCACCTCGGGCACCGTGTACGCGGTGTCCCGGCACCGGACCGCCGACCCGACCGGCACCGTGGCCGGCTTCGCCGACGCACGCGGCGACTGGCTGCCGCTGGCCTGCACCCTGAACTGCACGCTCGCCGTCGACCGGGTCGCGGCCCTGCTGGGCCTGGACCGGGAGGCCGTCGAGCCCGGCACGTCCGTCACGCTCCTGCCCTACCTGGACGGCGAGCGCACCCCGCTGCTGCCGAACGCCTCGGGTCTGCTGCACGGGCTGCGCCACGACACCACCGGCGGCCAGTTGCTGCAGGCCGCCTACGACGGCGCCGTGCACGCGCTGCTGGGCGCGCTGGACCTGGTCCTCGACGCGGACGCCGACCCGGCCGCGCCACTGCTGCTGATCGGCGGCGGGGCCCGCGGCACGGCCTGGCAGCAGACGGTACGGAGGCTGTCGGGACGTCCGGTGCAGATCCCGGAGGCGCGGGAGCTGGTGGCGCTCGGGGCCGCGGCGCAGGCGGCCGGCCTGCTGACCGGGGAGGACCCGGCCGCGGTCGCCCGGCGCTGGAACACGGCCGCCGGTCCGGTGCTGGACGCCGTGGAACGGGACGAGGAGACCCTCGCGAGGATCTCCGGGGTACTCTCCGACGCGGCCCCGCTGCTGGAGCGGGGCACCCCCACGACCGACTGACGGACCAGGCCCCGCGAGGGGCGGGCACCCCGAGCGAGGACCGAGGAGGCATGACCGCACCGCCGCACAAGGCGCACCCGGCCGGACCCGGGCGTGCGCTGCCGGACACCCAGCAGGGGATGCGCCGGCGCAACCTCGCCCGGGTGATGCACACCGTCAGCGCCGAGGGGCCGCTCTCCCGCGCGGCCGTCGCCTCCCGGATCGGGCTGACCCGCGCGGCGGTGTCGACCCTCGTGGACGAGCTGATCCGCTCGGGTCTGCTGGAGGAACTGGGGCCCGAGCGGCCGGGCCGGGTGGGCCGGCCGGGGTCGGCGCTCGCCGTGAGCGCCGCCGGTCCCGCCGGGATAGGCGCGGAGGTCGGCGTCGACCACCTCGCGGTGTGCGCGGTCGACCTGCGGGGGCGGATACGGTCGCGGGCCGTGTGCCACGGCAGCAACCGCGGCCGCAGTCCGGAGCCGGTGCTCGGCCGGCTCGCCGGTCTGGTCCGGCGGGTCGTCGCCGAGGCCACGGCCGAGGGGCTGTGGCCGGCCGGGCTCGCGGTGGCGGTGCCGGGCCTGGTGGCGCGGGACGCCCGGACCGTCGTGCGGGCGCCGAACCTCGACTGGCACGACACGGACCTCGCTCCCCTGCTGCCCCTGGACGTGCCGCTGACCGTGGGCAACGAGGCCAACTTCGGCGCGCTCGCCGAACTCTGGCTCGGCGGGGGCGCGCCGCGTGACTTCCTGCATGTGTCGGCCGAGATCGGCATCGGCGCGGCGGTGGTCGTGGACGGGAAGCTGCTGCGCGGTACGCGCGGCTTCGCGGGCGAGCTGGGGCATGTCCCGGTGCGTCCCGACGGGCCGGAGTGCGCGTGCGGCGGGCGCGGGTGCCTGGAGCAGTACGCCGGTGAGGAGGCGGTGCTGCGCGCGGCCGGTCTGGAGCCGGGCGCGGACCGCGTCGGCGTGCTGGCCGAGCGCGCCGCGGACGGTGACGAGGGGGTACGGCATGCCCTGCGCGACGCCGGTACGGCGCTGGGGATCGCCCTGACCGGCGCGGTCAACCTGCTGGACCCGGAGGGCGTGGTGCTGGGCGGGGCCCTGGCCGGGCTGGCGCCCTGGCTGCTGCCGTCGCTGCGGGACGAACTGGCCCGGCGCACCGCGGGCCCGGCCTGCCCGGTGTCCGTGTCGGAACTGGGCTCTCAGGGCCCGCTGCTGGGGGCCGCGCACTCGGTGGTACGGGCCGTGCTGGACGATCCCGCGGCGGTGGCGGAACGGGCCTGAGCTGGCAGTGAGCAAGGGCTGCGCTGGGGCTGAGCTGGGACTGACCGGAGCGTGAGCTGATGCTCCCGGTCCGCTCGCCTCTCCGTCCGCTCGCCCTCTCCCGTGCGGCCCTCGCTCGGACGGGTGACGGAGTTTTCCACAGTCACGCCGTCGTCCACCGGAATTCCCGGCCTCCTTCTGCCCAACCCTGGGCCGTCGTACGGTGATTCATCCCTCGAACGGCTGAAAGGCGAACTCCATGGACCGAGTACGACCGCTGACCAGCAGACGACGGCTCCTCGCGGGCGGCGCCGCGCTCGCCGCCGCGCCCTGCGCGCTGTTCTCCGGCGCCCCCGCCGACGCGCGAGCGCGGGCCGCCGACTACCCGGACGCCGAGTGGCAGCCGGCGAGCAGTTCGAACTACACCAGGTCCAGCCGGCCCACGGCCTATCCGGTCGACTACGTGGTCGTCCACGTCACGCAGGAGACGTACGCCGACACCCTCGCCATCTTCCGTGACCCGCAGAAGAAGGTGTCGGCGCACTATGTGGTGCGGTCCGCCGACGGGCACATCGCGCAGTGTGTCCGCGAGGCCGACATCGCCTGGCACGCGGGCAACTGGGACTACAACACACGCAGCATCGGCATCGAGCACGAAGGGTGGGTGGACCAGCCGAGATACTTCACCGACGCGCTGTACGAGCGGTCGGCCGCGCTGACCGCGGCGCTCTGTGACAGGTACGGCATCCGCAAGGACCGGGCGCACATCATCGGACATCATGAGGTGCCGGGCAGCGACCACACAGACCCCGGTCCGCTGTGGGACTGGACCCGTTACATCAGATTGGTCAACTTCGCCTGACCGAACAGGGTGACGCCGCCTCACCCGGCAGTGCGACCCCGCCTGCCGCACGGCGGCCCGGACGCCCGTGCTCCGCCGGTCCGCACCCGCCCGTACCCGCCACCACCGGCCACCGCCTGCCCGTCATCGCTCGATCCCGGCGCCGGGATCACCGTAGTATCGGACGATCTCGTGGGGGGTGACGGGCATGGGCAGGCAGCGTCCCGATACGCCGACGCTGGAGGAGGTGGCCGCCCTGGCCGGCGTGGGGCGGGGCACCGTCTCCCGGGTCATCAACAACGCGGCCGGGGTGAGGGACTCGACCCGGCGTGCCGTGCAGCGGGCCATCAGCGAGCTGGGGTACGTCCCGAACCTCGCGGCGCGTTCACTGGCCGGGCGGCGGGCGGACGCGGTGGCGCTGGTGATGACGGAGACGGACTGGCGGATGGTGGGTGAGCCGTTCTTCACCGAGATCGTGCGGGCCGTGGGCGACGCGCTGGCCGACATGCCCGCCACGCCGGTGCAGTTGCTGCTCACCCTGGTCCGCACGGACGCCGAGCGGCGGCGCTTCGTGGAGTACGCCCGCGGCGGGCGGGTCGACGGTGTGCTGATGATGTCGGTGCACGCGGAGGACACGTTGCCGGACATGCTGGCCGAGGCCGGGTTGCCGACGGTGATGCTGGGGCGGCGTTCCGGTGAGGAGAGCGTCACCTACGTCGACGCGGACAACACCGGCGGTGCGCGGGGTGCGGTCGGGTATCTGCTGGAGCGGGGCCGTTCGGTGGTCGCGACCATCACGGGGCCGCTCGACATGTATGTCGCCGAGTGCCGGTTGCGGGGTTACCGGGAGGCGCTGGAGCGGGCGGGTGTGGAGGTGCGGTCCTCGCTGGTCGCGGAGGGGGACTTCACGCAGGAGAGCGGGCGCCGGGCGATGACGGGGCTGATCGAGCGGCATCCGGAGCTGGACGCGGTGTTCGCGGCGTCGGACACCATGGCCGCCGGGGCGCTGACCGCGCTGCTGGCGGCGGGGCGGCGGGTGCCGCAGGACGTCGCGGTGATCGGTTTCGACGACTTCCTGCTGGCCGAGCACACGGACCCGCGGCTGACGACGGTCCGGCAGCCGGTGGAGGAGATCGGCCGGGCGATGGTGCGGTTGCTGCTGGAGGAGATGGAGGACTCGGCGTCGGCCTGGCGGCACGTCATCCTCCGCACGGAGCTGGTGGTCCGGGACTCGGCCTGACCGGACGCCCCGGGAGCGCTCCCGGTCCTGCGCGGCTCCCCGCGCCCCTCCGTACGCATCTGGTGGTCCGGGGACTCGGCCCGACCGGACGTCCCGGGAGCGCTCCCGACCCGACGCGACTCCCCGCGCCCCTCCAGGTGCGCGACCTCCTGCCCCGACCTCGCCGCCCCAGCCTCGCCCCGCTCCGCCGAGCCCGCCGCACCCACCTCACCCCGCAGAAAAATGCATCCCTTTCTGCGCACAGTCTTGTCAGGGACATGAACCGCTCCTACAGTCCCCGTCAAACAGGTAATGGGAGCGCTCCCATCAGTGGGGAGATGGGGGCGCTCCTCCCGCACGGCTTCCCAGGTTTTCCTCCCAGAGAGGTTCCCCCCGCATGCGACCGTTACCGCACCAGGCCCAGGCCACGCGTGGTCTCCTAGGAGCACTGCTCTCGGCCCTCGTCCTCATGGGGACGCTGGTGACCGCCGCGACGCCGGCTTGGGCCGCCGACACCACGATCTGCGAGCAGTTCGGCTCGACGACGATCCAGAACCGGTACGTCGTCCAGAACAACCGCTGGGGCACCAGCGCCGAGCAGTGCGTCACCGCCACCGACACCGGCTTCCGGCTGAGCCGGGCCGACGGCTCGGTACCGACCAACGGCGCCCCCAAGTCGTATCCGTCGGTCTTCAACGGCTGCCACTACACCAACTGCTCGCCCGGCACGAACCTGCCCGCCCGGGTCTCCGGCATCTCCGCCGCGCCCAGCAGCATCTCCTACGGCTACGTCAGTGACGCCGTCTACAACGCCTCGTACGACATCTGGCTCGATCCGACGCCGCGGACCGACGGGGTGAACCGGACCGAGATCATGATCTGGTTCAACCGGGTCGGCCCGATCCAGCCGATCGGCTCGCCGGTCGGCACGGCGACCGTCGGCGGCCGGTCGTGGGAGGTGTGGTCGGGCAGCAACGGCTCCAACGACGTGCTGTCCTTCGTGGCGCCCTCGGCGATCAGCAGTTGGAGCTTCGACGTGATGGACTTCGTCCGGCACACCGTCTCGCGCGGGCTGGCCGGCAACGACTGGTACCTGACGAGCGTCCAGGCCGGTTTCGAGCCCTGGCAGAACGGCGCGGGGCTCGCGGTGAACAGCTTCTCCTCGACCGTCCAGACCGGCGGCGGGAACCCCGGGAATCCCGGCACCCCGGCCGCCTGCAAGGTGACGTACGGCACCAACGTCTGGTCGGGCGGGTTCACCGCCGATGTCACCGTCGCCAACACCGGCACCACGGCCGTCGACGACTGGCGGCTCGCCTTCACCCTGCCCTCCGGACAGCGGATCACCCAGGCGTGGAACGCGTCGGTGACCCCGTCCTCGGGCGCGGTCACCGCGAGCGGCCAGGGGTACAACGCGCGGATCGCGGCCGGCGGCAGCCAGACGTTCGGGTTCCAGGGCACGTACAGCGGCACGTTCGCCAAGCCGTCCGCCTTCACGCTGAACGGCACGGCCTGCAGCACCGCCTAGCAGGCCGCCCGGCGCGCCACCCCCCGCCCCGGGGCACGCCCTGCCTTCCACCCCGCCGGCAGGGCGGGCCCCGGCTTCCCCCGGAGGCGTCCGCGTCTCCCCACCTGCCCCCCGCCCGTCCGGTCGGAGCACGTTCCCGGACGAGCGGGGGTTCCAGCCCTCGTAGGCCGATCCCCCCCCACTCACCCCGGAAATCCCGCAACAGGAGATTCCATGGCTCGACGCAGCAGACTCCTCTCCCTCGCGGCCGTCCTGGCCACCCTGCTCGGCGCGCTCGGTCTGACCGTTCTCGGACAGGGCAAGGCCGAGGCGCACGGCGTGGCGATGATGCCCGGCTCCCGCACGTACCTGTGCCAACTGGACGCCATCACCAGCACCGGCGGCCTCGACCCGACCAACCCCGCCTGCCGGGCCGCGCTGAACGAGAGCGGTTCGACGGCGCTGTACAACTGGTTCGCCGTGCTCGACTCCAACGCGGGCGGCCGGGGCGCCGGTTATGTGCCGGACGGCACGCTGTGCAGCGCCGGCAACCGGTCGCCGTACAACTTCACCGGGTACAACGCCGCCCGCGCCGACTGGCCGAAGACCCATCTGACGTCCGGGAAGTCGATCCAGGTGCAGTACAGCAACTGGGCCGCGCACCCCGGGGACTTCCGGGTCTACCTCACCAAGCCCGGCTGGTCGCCCACCTCCCAACTGCGCTGGGCCGACCTGGACCTGATCCAGACGGTCACCAACCCGCCGCAGCAGGGCGGGGCGGGCAGCAACGGCGGCCACTACTACTGGGACCTGGCGCTGCCCTCGGGCCGCTCCGGTGACGCGGTGCTGTTCATCCAGTGGGTGCGCTCCGACAGCCAGGAGAACTTCTTCTCCTGCTCCGACGTCGTCTTCGACGGCGGCAACGGCGAGGTGACCGGCATCCGCGGCTCGGGCGGTACGCCGAGCCCGGACCCGACCGATCCCGACCCGTCGGACCCGCCGCACACCGGTTCCTGCATGGCCGTCTACACCATCGTCAACGCCTGGAACGGCGGCTTCCAGGGCTCCGTGGAGGTCATGAACCACGGCACCGAGCCCCGCAACGGCTGGTCCGTGCAGTGGAAGCCCGGTTCGGGGACGAAGATCAGCAGTGTATGGAACGGCACCTTGTCCACCGGGACCGACGGCACGGTGACGGTCCGCAACGCGGACCACAACCGGGTGATAGCGCCGGACGGCAGTACGACCTTCGGATTCACCGCCACGTCCTCCGGCAATAATTCGCCGGTCGGATCGGTGAGCTGCGTCTAGCTCCTGGTTCCCCTGTCCGGGTTGTCCGGGTTCCGTCCGCCGTGCGGAACCCGGACAACCTCACGTGCCGGTTACGAATCGCTCAACCCCTGGTTGCCGGGCGGTGATCGAGCGACGATGGGCACATGACTCTGGCCCAGCGTGCCCTGGAGCGACTGCAGGACTGGCCCGACCTGACGGCGGGGCCGGCCAGTTGCGGTACCGGGCGGGCACTGCGCTCCGTCCGTGACGAGATCGTGCACTTCCATTCGGACCGGGACGTGGATCTGCATCTGACCCGCCGGTCCATCCAGCGTTTCCACTACGACCTCGGCGGGTCCAGCGCGATCCATCTGGTGCCGGGTTCGCGCTGGGTGACGGTGCACCTCGACTGCGACGCGGACGTCGACCTGCTGTTGAGCCTGGTGAGCATCGCGCTCAAGGCCCACCAGACGGGTCCCGTCGGGGAGCCGCCGACGGGCTGCAACTTCCACCGGGTCACGGTCCTCTCCCGCGACGGCGCGCTGGACGGCTGACGGGCCCGCGCACGCTCCGGCCGGAACCCGAGGCTCCGGTCCCGACCGGAGAGCCCGGTACGACAAGCGGTCACCTCGCCGACGCCCAGACACCCGACGGGGTGCGTTTTCCGGCCCTTTCCCGCGTCGTCGGCGCACCGGCACCCGCAAGGCCGCGCGGTTCTGGTGCACTTCCCCTGATTGCGCACGTCCGTCGACGAGACATCAGGGGGTCCTCCCGTGACACATCCCGAGCAACTCGACCGGACCGGGGCGCGCAGACCGGTGCTCGCCCTCCTCGCGTCCGCCACCGCGCTGGCCGCCGCCGCCCTGCTGGGAGCCGCACCGGCCGGCGCCGCGCAGCGGGCCGTGGACATCGCGCCGGGAGTGACGTACCGGACGCTCGACATCACCGCGGGGGCCGGCGCGACCCGGGCCCATGTGCTCGACGTCGACCTGAGCGAGCCGAAGGTGCGACTGGGGCTGCTGTACCCGGGAGCGGTCGCGGCGCGGGCCCCGGTCTCCCGACTGGCCGACGCGCAGGGCGCCCTCGGGGGCGTCAACGGGGACTTCTTCAACATCACCGAGAGCCAGCACCCGGGCGTCGAGGCGACCGGCGCCCCCGTGGGCCCGGCGGTCACGGACGGCCGGCCGCTGAAGGCGGCGGTGCCCGCGGGGCAGCGGTTCGGACCCGCGCTGCCGCCCGGCACGAGCACCGAGGACGTCTTCGGGGTCGCCGGCGACGGCCGGGCCCGGCTGGACGCGCTGCGCCTGGCCGGGTCGGTCGGCACGGCCGAGGGCACGCTGCCGCTCGGCGGGTTCAACCAGTACGCGCTGCCCGTCGGTTCCATCGGCGCGTTCACCGGCGAGTGGGGCGAGGTCTCCCGGCTGCGCGCGACCTGCGGAACGGACACCGACCGGGCCGCCCCGTGCAGCACGGACACCTACGAGGTGACGGTCCGCGACGGCGAGGTGGTGTCCGCGTCCGATACCCCCGGCAGCGGGGCGATCGGCCCGGACACCACGGTGCTGGTCGGCCGCGAGGAGGGGGCGGCGAAGCTGCGGAAGCTCTCCACCGGTGAGGCCGTGCGGCTCACGCACGGGCTGAAGGCCGCGTCCGGGACGGCGTACCGCTTCGCGCTGGGCGGTTTTCCGGTGCTCGCGGGGGGCAGGCCGCCGGCGGGGCTGGACGACCGGACCTCGGCGGTACGGACCGCCGTGGGCGTCGCGGACGGCGGGCGGCGGGTGCTGCTGCTCGCGGTGGACGGGGCGTCCGCCTACCGCACCGGACTGACGATCGCCGAAGTCGCCCATACCCTGGCGGACTTGGGGGCGACGGAGGGTTTCAGCCTGGACGGCGGCGGCTCGACCACGCTGGTGGCCCGGCAGCCGGGGGCGTCCGGCGTCTCGGTGCGCAACCATCCCAGCGGCGGTGCGGAACGCCCCGTCCCGAACGGCATCGGTGTCTTCCCGGCCTCCTGATCTCGTGTACGTGGCGTCGCCGCCGCCGCGTCTCAGGGGCTGAGGCCGCTGACGATGTCCGCCGTGGCCGTCAGGCCGCTGCTGATGGTGGGGGCGACGCTGGTGTTCGCCAGGTAGAAACCCAGCAGCAGGCAGACCACCGCGTGGGAGAACTTCAGTCCGCCGTTGCGCAGGAAGATCACTGCCAGGACGGCGAGCAGCAGCACCACAGAGATGGAAATGGCCATCGACTATCCCTCCGCCACGCCGCGTGTCCGGTTCACGGCATTCGGCCGCAAGTGTGGCGTAGCGGAGGGTTGGTCCGGGCGGCTGCGCCGTCCGCCGAACGTGTGGTGTCGTCCGGCGCGCCGGGCGGCCCTAGGCGGCCTCGCGGGCGTCCAGGAAGGCTTCGAGGCCGGCTAGGTCGTCGGTGTTGAGGTGGTCGACGCCGGCGGCGAGCAGTTCGGTCCAGACCGCGTCGCGGGCGGGTCCGGGCTGGTCGGGGGTGGCCCAGAAGCGGACGCGCTGTCCGCGGGCGTGGGCGGTGCGGACGATGTCGCGCAGCTTGCGCCGCTCGGCCTCGGGGAAGGCGCCGACGCCCTGCCAGGTGAAGTGGACCGTCCAGTTGTCGCTGATCAGCGGGACGAAGGAGGCGGGCGCGGCGGTGCCGAGGTCGGTGAGCCGGCCGTCGTAGAAGGCGCGGCGCGTGGTCTGCGCCTCCATGGGGACGCGGGCCGCGCGGTCGCCGGAGATCACGGCGGTGACCGGGCCGGGGTGCACCCTGCCGTGGGCGTAGGTGGTGAACAGGTGCCGGTAGCGGCGCAGGTGGCGGTCGAGTTCGCGGTAGGTCGAGGCGCCCTCGGTCTTGATGTCGACGAGGAGTTGCAGGGGGCGGTGGTGGCCGCGGTAGACGCTGCCGCCCTGGGCGCGCACCCGGGCGGCGAGCGGGTCGAGGTAGAGGGACTCCAGGGTGCGGGCCGGGTCGAGGTCGACCGGGTCGTGGGCGACGAGGAGTTGGCCGTCGACGAGGTAGATGTCGGCCTCGACGCTGCCGAAGCGGTGGTCCAGGGCGTCGAGGAGGGGCCGGGGGTGCTCGTAGTCGTTGTGGGCGTGGGCGCGCCACAGCGGGCGGGGGCGGTGGGCGCGTTCGCCGGCCAGCGCGGAGGTGGCGGGCAGGGCGAGCGACCCGGCGAGGGCGGCGCCGAGGGTGGTGAGGGCTCTGCGGCGGGTGGTGAGGGCCATGCGCTGCCTCCCTGGTAGCGGCGTACGGGACCTCAGTGAGTATGCGAGCCGGACCGGCCCGGGGAGCAGGGTCGCGCGGTGAATTGGCCGAAGGGCCGTCACCTGTTCACTTCGTGACGGTCCGGTGCGCGCGAAAGGCCCGCCCGGGGGGCGGGCGGGCGTTTCGCCGGAGGTCGCCTTACGGGGCCGGGAGTTCCACCAGCTCGGCGAGGGCGGCGCGGTGGGCGCCCGCCGTGCCGTACGCGAGGGAGTCGGCCTTGGCGCGCTTGAGGTAGAGGTGGACGGGGTGTTCCCAGGTCATGCCGAGGCCGCCGTGGAGCTGTAGCGCCTCCTCGGCGGCGCGGACGGCGACCGGTGCCGCGTACGCCTGGGCGACGGCGACGGCCACGTCGGTGTCCGCGCCGGTGGTGAGCGCGTCGGCGGCGTTGCGGGCGGCGGCGCGCAGGTGGACGGTCTCCAGCCAGAGCTGGGCGAGGCGGTGCTTGAGCGCCTGGAACCCGCCGACCGGCCGGTTGAACTGCTTGCGTTCCTTCAGGTAGCGGACGGTCTCGGTCAACGTCCAGTCGGCGAGGCCGAGTTGCTCGGCGGCGAGCAGTCCGGCGCCGGCCCGCAGGGCCCGTCGTACGGCGGGCTCCGCGTCGCCCAGTCGCCGCCCCGGTGCCCCGTCCAGGGTGACCGTGGCGAGCGGCCGGGTGAGGTCCAGGGAGGTCACCGGGGTGACGGTGGCGGCCTCGGCCTCCACGGCGTACAGCCCGCCGTCGTCGGCGGGGACGAGCAGCACGTCGGCGACGGCGGCGTCCGCGACGCCGGTCAGCTCCCCGTGCAGCGCGCCGCCTTCGAGCCGTGCGGCGGTGCGGCCGGCCCCGGGGGCGAGGTGCAGGCCGACGGCGAGGACGCCGACGCGCCTACCGGAGGCCAGCTCGGCCAGCAGGTCACCGGCGGCGCAGCCGAGCAGGGCCTCGGTGGCGACGACGGCGCTGGTCAGGTAGGGCACGGGGGCGACGGACCGGCCCAGTTCCTCCAGTACGACGGCGGCCTCGCGGTGGGTCGCGCCCTGGCCGCCGTACTCCTCGGGGACGAGCAGTCCGGCCAGGCCCATGCCCTCGGCGAGGGACTTCCACAGGGCGCGGTCGTGCGGGGCGTCGGACTCGGTGCGCGCGATGACGCCGGCCGGGTCGCAGTGGTCGGTGAGCAGGTCCCGGACGGCGGCGCGCAGCGCCTCTTCCTCCTCCGAGTACAGCAGGTCCGGCTGTGCGCTCATCGGGCGAGGTCCTTCCATGCGACGTCCTTGTCGGTGCGCGGCTCGGCGGGCAGGCCCAGCACGCGTTCGGCGACGATGTTGAGCAGGACCTCGCTGGTCCCGCCCTCGATGCTGTTGCCCTTGGAGCGCAGATAGCGGTATCCGGCGTCGCGGCCGGTGAAGTCGACCAGCTCGGGGCGGCGCATGGTCCAGTCGTCGTACAGCAGGCCCTCGGCGCCGCGGAGTTCGACCTCCAGGCCGCTGATCTCCTGGTTGAGGCGGGCGAAGGCCAGTTTCATGCCGGCGCCCTCGGGGCCGGGGTGGCCGGCGACGAGCTGCTGGCCGAGCCGCTCCCCGGTGAGCCGGGCGACCTCGGCCTCGACCCACAGGGTGAGCAGGCGCTGGTGCAGGTCGTGGGTGCGCAGTTCGGGGCGTTCGCGCCAGGTACGGGAGACCGGACCGATCATGCCGCCCTCGCGGGGCAGGCGCCGGCCGCCGATGGCGACGCGCTCGTTGTTCAACGTGGTCTGCGCGACCCGCCAGCCGTCGCCGACCTCGCCGAGGCGGCGGTCGTCGGGGATGCGGACGTCGGTGAGGAACACCTCGTTGAACTCGGCCTCGCCGGTGATCTGCCTGAGCGGCCGGACCTCGACGCCCGGGTCGGTCATGTCGCAGACGAAGTAGGTGATGCCCCGGTGCTTGGGCAGGTCCGGGTCGGTGCGGGCGATGAGGATGGCCCAGCGGGCGATGTGCGCGCTGGAGGTCCACACCTTCTGCCCGTTGACCACCCACGCGTCGCCGTCGCGGACGGCGCGGGTGCCGAGGGCCGCGAGGTCGGAGCCGGCGCCGGGTTCGCTGAACAACTGGCACCAGACCTCCTCGCCCGTCCACAGCGGGCGCAGGAAGCGGCGCTTCTGCTCCTCGGTGCCGTACTTGAGGATGGTCGGCGCGGCCATGCCGAGGCCGATGCCGATGCGCCGGGGGTCGTTGTCGGGGGCGTCGGCGGCGGCCAGTTCGGCGTCGACGACGGGCTGCAGGGTGCGGGGGGCGCCGAGGCCGCCCAGGCCCTCGGGGAAGTGCACCCAGGCCAGTCCCGCGTCGAAGCGGGCCCGCAGGAAGTCCAGGCGGCCGGTGCTCGCGGGCGGGTGCGCGGCCAGCAACTCCTGGGTACGGTGGCGCAGTTCGGCTGCGTCGGTCATGCTGTCTCCTCCATCACGACGGCGATCCGGCCGGTGCTCGTGCCGTCGGCGACCTTCTGCACGGCGCCCGCGGCGCCGTCCAGCGGCACCCGCTCGCTCACCAGCGGAGAGATCGCGCCCCGGGCGGCCAGTTCGGTGAGCTGTTCGTGGCAGTGCCGGACCAGCTTGGGGTTCTTGGTGTTGTACAGGCCCCAGTGCAGGCCGAGGACGGCGTAGTTCTTCACCAGCGCGTGGTTCAGCGCCGCGCTCGGGATGGTGCCGCTGGCGAAGCCGACGACGACGATCCGGCCCTCGAAGGCGACGACCTTGGTGGACTGGGTGTAGGCGGTGCCGCCCACGGGGTCGTAGATCACGTCGGCGCCCCGGCCGCCGGTGGCCTCCTTCACGGCGGCGATGACGTCCTCGCTCTTGCGGTCGATCACCAGGTCGCAGCCCAGCTCGCGGGCGACGGCGGCCTTCCCGGCGCCGCCGACGACGCCGATGACGGTGGCGCCGGCGGCCTTGCCCAACTGGACGGCCGCGCTGCCGACCCCGCCCGCGGCGGCGTGCACCAGCAGGGTCTCGCCGGCCTCCAGGCGGGCCCGGCGGTGCAGGCCGAACCAGCCGGTCTGGTAGCCGATATGCAGGGCGGCGGCCTGGGCGTCGTCCAGGGCGTCGGGCGCGGGCAGCAGCGCGGCGGTGTGGGCGAGGGTGTACTGGGCGAACCCGCCGTGCGGCAGGACGGGGGTGGCGATGACCCGGCGGCCGTCCTCGGTCTCGGCGCAGACCTCCACGCCGGGGGTGAACGGCAGCGGCGGCCTGACCTGGTACTGGCCCCGGCACAGCAGGGCGTCGGGGAAGTTGACGGCGGCGGCGCGGACCTTGAGCAGGACCTGCCCCTCGCCGGGCGTCGGCGGGGCCACGTCCGCGAGGCGCATCACCTCGCCCGGCTCGCCGTTCTCGTGCACCTGCCATGCCTGCATGCGGAGCCTCCACCGACTGCGTCGTCCGACCGGGTCAACCGCATACTAAGCGGTCGCTTGCCGATCAGGGAACCGTCGGGGAGCCGTCGGGAACGTCACGTCCGCGCGGGCCGCGCCCGTACGTGCACCCGCTCGCCCTGGGGTCCGAAGAGGCTGAGGAACTCCGCCGGCCCCTCCCCCGCTGCCCCGAACCAGTGCGGCACCCGGGTGTCGAACTCGACGGCCTCCCCGGCGCCGATCACCAGGTCGTGGTCGCCGAGGACGACGCGGAGCCGGCCGGAGAGCATGTAGAGCCATTCGTAGCCCTCGTGCGTCTGGAGCTCGGGCTCCTCCCGGCGCGGCGGCACCAGCACCTTGAACGCCTGGAGGCCGCCCGGCTGCCGGGTGAGCGGCCAGTAGGTGCGGCCGTGCCGCTGGACCGGCCGGGAGCGCACCCGGGGGTCGCCGACCGGTGGGGCGCCGACCAGTTCGTCCAGCGGCACCTGGTGGGCCCGCGCGATCGGCAGCAGCAGCTCCAGGCTGGGTCTGCGCAGGCCGGACTCCAGCCGGGAGAGGGTGCTCACGGAGATGCCGGTGGCCTCGGAGAGCGAGGCGAGGGTGACCTCGCGCTCCTTCCTGAGCTGCCTCAGCCGCGGGCCGACACCCGCGAGTACGTCGTCCGTCGTCATTGCTTTATTGCAGTTCCGGCAAACGTGTTTGTCAATACAGCAGCTCCTGGGTGACTCTCGCGGTGGAGGTGGTCACCGTGACCGAGAAGACGCAGGACACCGGGACGTACGACGTGGTCGTGATCGGCGGCGGCACCGCCGGGCTGTCGGCCGCGCTCACCCTGGGCCGGGCCCGGCGCCGGACGCTGGTCGTGGACGCGGGCGAGCCGCGCAACGCGCCCGCCGCCCATATGCAGGGCTATCTGAGCCGGGACGGCATGCCGCCCGCCGAGTTCCTGGCGATCGGCCGGGAGGAGATCGCGGCGTACGGCGTGGAGCTGGTCCGCGACCGGGCGGTGGGCGTCGCCGGGGAGCGCGACGGCTTCACCGTGCGACTGGCCGGGGGGCGGACCGTGGGCGCCCGGCGGCTGGTGGTCGCCACCGGCCTGAAGGACGAGCCGCCGGCGGTCGACGGGGTCGCGGAGCGGTTCGGCCGGGACGTGCTGCACTGCCCGTTCTGCCACGGCTGGGAGGTCCGCGACGAGCGCTTCGGCGTCCTGGCGAGCAGCCCGCTGAGCGTGCACCAGGCGCTGATGGTGTCCGGCTGGTCGGACGACGTGATCCTGTTCCTGCACACGGTCGACGAGGGCGAGCTGTCCGACCAGGACCTGCGCAGGCTGGCGGCGGCCGGTGTGAAGGTGGTGCCGGGCGAGGTGGCCGGGCTGGTGGTCGAGGACGACCGGATCACCGGCGTCGAACTGGCCGACGGGAGCGTGCACGAGCGGTCGGTGGTGTTCGTGGCGCCGCGTGCCGTGCCGCGCAACGGGCTGCTGCGGGAGCTGGGGGCGGAGCTGACGGAGACCCCGTTCGGGGCGTACCCGGTGGTGGACCCGACCGGCCTGACCAGCGTGCCCGGGGTGTGGACCGCGGGCAACGCGATGGGCTACACCGAGCAGGTCGTCCACGCGGCGAGCGGCGGCTACCGGGCGGCCTCCGCGATCGTCGGCGACCTGATCATGTCCGACGTGGATGCGTTCCTGGGGGACTGACGAGGGTCCCCGCCGACGGCCCGGCCAGGTGTGAGACCGGCTGTCCCGGTGCACCATGAAGGGCATGCTGCTCGCCCGACTGGCCCAGGTGTCCCGGGAGGTCGCGGCCGCCTCGGCGCGGTCCCGGAAGACCGCCCTGCTCGCGGAGTTGTTCCGGGAGGCGGAGGCGGCGGACGTCCCGATCGTCATCCCGTATCTCGCGGGACGGCTGCCGCAGGGCCGGATCGGCGTCGGCTGGAAGGTGCTGGGCCGGCCCGTCGCGCCCGCCGCCGCACCGACGCTGACCGTGTGCGAGGTGGACGCCCGGCTGACCCGGCTAGCCGCGGTCTCCGGCGCCGGATCGCAGGCCGAGCGGACCCGGCTGGTCGGCGAGCTGATGGGCGCCGCCACCGAGGACGAGCAGCGGTTCCTGCTGGGGCTGCTGACCGGCGAGGTCCGCCAGGGCGCGCTCGACGCGGTCGCCGTGGAGGGGCTCGCGCGGGCCACCGGGGCCCCGGCGGCGGACGTACGGCGGGCGGTGATGCTCGCGGGGTCGCTCCAGGCGGTGGCCGAGGCGCTGCTCGCGCAGGGGCCGGACGCGCTCGCCCGGTTCCGGCTCACCGTCGGCCGCCCGGTGCTGCCGATGCTGGCGCACACCGCGTCCTCGGTGGCCGAGGCGGTGGCGAAGCTCGGCGGTTGCGCGGTCGAGGAGAAGCTCGACGGCATCCGCGTTCAGGTGCACCGCGACGGCGACACCGTACGGCTCTACACGCGCACCCTGGACGACATCACCGAGCGGCTGCCCGAGGTGACCGGGGCGGCCCGGGAACTGCCGGTCGAGCGGTTCGTCCTGGACGGCGAGGTGATCTCCTTCGGCGCGGACGGGCGTCCCCGTTCCTTCCAGGAGACCGCCGGGCGGGTCGGCTCCCGCACCGACGTGGCCACGGCGGCGCGGGCGGTGCCCGTCTCCCCCGTCTTCTTCGACGTGCTCTGCGTCGACGGCCGGGACCTGCTCGACCTGCCGCTGACCGAGCGGCACGCGGAGCTGGCCCGTCTGGTCCCCGAGCCGATGCGGGTGCGGCGCGTGGTGGTGGGAGGGCCCGAGGACGTCGAGGCGGCGGAGGACTTCCTCGCCGGGACGCTGGCGCGCGGCCACGAGGGGGTCGTGGTCAAGGGCACCGACGCCCCCTACAGCGCGGGCCGGCGCGGGGCCTCCTGGCTGAAGGTCAAGCCCGTGCACACCCTCGACCTGGTCGTCCTGGCCGCCGAGTGGGGCCACGGCCGCCGCACCGGCAAGCTCTCCAACCTGCACCTGGGCGCCCGCGCCGCCGACGGCTCCTTCGTCATGCTCGGCAAGACCTTCAAGGGCATGACCGACGCGCTGCTCACCTGGCAGACCGGGCGCCTGGGCGGACTGGCCGTCGAGGAGCACCCCTGGGGCGTGACCGTCCGCCCCGAACTGGTGGTCGAGATCGCCTACGACGGCCTCCAGCGCTCCACCCGCTACCCGGCCGGCGTCACCCTCCGCTTCGCCCGCGTGATCCGCTACCGCGAGGACAAGCGCCCCGAGGACGCCGACACCTTGGAGACCCTGTTCGCCGCCCACCCGGAGGCGGCGCCGTGAGGCGCAGCGCGGGCCTGCTGCTGTACCGCCGTACCGGTGACGGTCTCGAAGTGCTGCTCGGGCACATGGGCGGCCCGTTCCACGCCCGCCGCGACAAGGGCGCCTGGACCGTGCCGAAGGGCGAGTACGGGGACGACGAGCCGGCCTGGGACGCGGCCCGGCGCGAGTTCCAGGAGGAGCTGGGGCTGCCGCCGCCGGAGGGCGGGGCGGCCGTACCGCTCGGCGAGGTCCGGCAGTCCGGCGGCAAGCTGGTCACGGTCTGGGCGGTCGAGGCGGACCTCGACCCGGCGGCGGTGGTCCCCGGCACCTTCCGCATGGAGTGGCCGCCGCGCTCGGGCCGGACGGCGGAGTTCCCGGAGCTGGACCGGGTGGCGTGGCTGTCCCTGGCGGCGGCCCGCGAGGTGATCGTCTCGGCGCAGACCGCGTTTCTGGACCGCCTGGCGGAGCACTCGGGCTGACGAGACCCTTCGCGCCCGCGCCCCGTGTCCGGCGCGAAGGCCGCAGCACAGCCCGCCCCAAGGGAGGTCAGCCATGCCCATCGCGACGGTGAACCCGGCGAACGGCGAGACGGTCAGGACGTACGAGGCCATGGGCGAGGAGGAGACCGGACGCCGTCTCCAGCTCGCCGAGGCCACCTTCCGCACGTACCGGACGACGACGTTCGAGGAGCGGGCCCGGCTGATGCACCGGGCCGCGGATCTGCTGGAGGCCGACCAGGACGAGATCGGCAAGGTCATCACCACCGAGATGGGCAAGCCGATCAAGCAGGCCCGCGCCGAGGCGGCGAAGTGCGCGAAGGCGATGCGCTGGTACGCCGACCACGCGGCCGGGCTGCTCGCCGACGAGGAGCCCGCCGCGGCCGACGTGAAGGACTCCGGGGCCTCCCGCGCCCTGGTCCGCTACCGCCCGCTCGGGCCGGTCCTCGCGGTCATGCCGTGGAACTTCCCGCTCTGGCAGGTGATCCGGTTCGCCGCCCCGGCGCTGATGGCGGGCAACGTGGGGCTGCTCAAGCACGCCTCGAACGTGCCGGCGACCGCGCTGTACCTGGAGGACCTCTTCCACCGCGCCGGCTTCCCCGAGGGCTGCTTCCAGACCCTGCTGATCGGCTCGGCGGCGGTCGACGACGTCCTGCGCGACGAGCGGGTCAAGGCCGCCACCCTCACCGGCAGCGAGCCCGCGGGCCGCGCGGTCGCCTCCACCGCCGGGGAGATGATCAAGAAGACGGTGCTGGAGCTGGGCGGCAGCGACCCGTTCATCGTGATGCCGTCCGCCGACATCGACCGGGCCGCCCGGGTGGCGGTGACCGCGCGGGCGCAGAACGCCGGGCAGTCCTGCATCGCCGCCAAGCGGTTCATCGTGCACACCGACGTCTACGACGCCTTCGCCGAACGCTTCGTCGCCGGGATGAAGGCCCTCAGGGTCGGCGACCCGATGGACGAGGAGACCGAGGTCGGTCCGCTCTCCAGCGAACGGGGCGTGACGGACCTGGTGGAACTGGTCGAGGACGCGGTGCGCGGCGGCGCCGACGTGCTCTGCGGCGGCGAGCGCCCCGAGGGGCCCGGCTGGTACTACCCGCCGACCGTGGTGGCCGGCGTCACCCGCGAGATGCGCATCCACCGCGAGGAGACCTTCGGCCCGGTGGCCACCCTCTACCGCGCGGCCGACCTGGACGAGGCCGTCCTGATCGCCAACGACACCGACTTCGGCCTCAGTTCCAACGTGTGGACCCGGGACGACGCCGACGTGGACCGGTTCGTCCGGGACCTGGAGGCGGGCGGGGTGTACGTCAACGGGATGACGGCCTCGCATCCGGCGCTCCCGTTCGGCGGGATCAAGCGGTCGGGGTACGGCCGTGAGCTGTCCGGGCACGGAATCCGGGAGTTCTGCAACATCACCACCGTATGGCACGGGGCGTGAGGCATCCGCGGCTACGATCCCTTTCTGTGACCCGCGAAGTGACCCTCCCCCTGATCGTCGACCACCGCGGCACCTTGCAGGTGGCCGCGGCCGACGTGAGCAAGCTGCTGCGCACGGTGGGCGGACGGTGGCTGCGCCTGGTGGAGAACGGCGAGGTGAGCCTGGACGAGGACACCGTCGCGGCCCTGACCATCGAGCTGGCCAAGCTGGCCGACCGGATCGACGTGGCCTGCATCGCCCACAGCAGCGGTCAGTCGGGCTGAGGCCCCTCCAGTTCCCGCAGACTGCGCCAGAACATCGCCTCGTAGGCCAGGAGGAGCCGCCCGTAGCGCTGTGTGAGGTCCTGGTTCAGGCCGCCCGCGGCCAGCCCCTCCTGGACGGCGGCCGTCGCCTTCAGGTCCAGCTCGGGCGCGGGCGCGGCGAAGAAGTCGAAGAAGGCGCACGCCTCGTCGGTGAAGCCGTAGTGCCGGCGCAGGGCGGCGGCGATGGTCGCGCAGTAGCCGCCCCAGGCGGAGAAGTTGGCGTGCAGGGCGAGGACGGTCTCGGCGGGTGAGCCGTTGACCGCGAGCCAGGCGATGTACGACGGGTACGCCTGGCAGCCGGGCAGCGGCGCGTGCTTCACCGTCCGTTCCTCGCCCACTGAGCAGGCCGCCGCGAACCCCGCCAGCCTCTCGGCGGCGATGCCCTCCCCCTCGGCGAGGGCGGTGAAGTACGCGGCGGTGTCCGGGGCGCCGTCGGCGGTGCGGTGCGCGAGGTACTCGAAGGCGCGGCGGTCGGCCGGGATCACCCAGCGCTGCTCCAGCGCCAGCGCGGCGAGGGTGTCCCGGCTCGCCGCGCCCCGCGCGAGCAGCGGCACCAGCGGGTTGGCGCCGGGGTCGGGGGCCAGTTTCCCGGTGGTGGTCGCCAGCAGTTGCCGTGCCGTGAGGGCCATCGTTTCCTCCGTCGCCTCGGCCGTGCGGTCGTACTCCACCCTGCCAGGGTCCCCGGGACGGAGTAGCCCGGCGAGAGATCGGCGTCCCGCCGGGTGATCGTTGGATGAACACCCCCAGAGGTGACCACCTTTCTGACCGGCGGGCGCAAGGCCCTCCGGGAGGCGAAAGCAGGCACGGTTCATGGCGACTTTGTGCAGACCCTCGGTGTCCGTCCCCGAGCACGTGATCACGATGGAGGAGACCCTTCAGCTAGCCCGTGAGCGCCACGCCGGCCATCCCCAACTGCCGCTGGCCCTCCGGCTGATCGAGAACACCGGTGTGCGTACCCGGCACATCGTGCAGCCCATCGAGGAGACCCTGAAGCACCCCGGTTTCGAGGACCGGAACAAGCTCTACGAGGCCGAGGCGAAGGCCCGCGTGCCCTCGGTGATCCAGCGGGCACTGGACGACGCGGAACTCCTGGCCACCGACATCGACGTGATCATCTACGTGTCGTGCACGGGCTTCATGATGCCCTCGCTCACCGCCTGGCTGATCAACGAGATGGGCTTCGACTGCACCACCCGGCAGATACCCATCGCGCAGTTGGGATGCGCGGCGGGCGGCGCGGCGATCAACCGGGCGCACGACTTCTGCACGGCCTACCCGCAGGGCAACGCGCTCATCGTGGCCTGCGAGTTCTGCTCGCTGTGCTACCAGCCCACCGACATCGGCGTGGGCTCGCTGCTCTCCAACGGCCTGTTCGGCGACGGCATCGCCGCCGCGGTGGTCCGCGGCCAGGGCGGCACCGGCGTCAGCCTGGAGCGCAACGGCTCGTACCTGATCCCCAAGACCGAAGAGTGGATCATGTACGACGTGAAGGCGACCGGCTTCCACTTCCTGCTGGACAAGCGGGTGCCGGCCACCATGGAGCCGCTCGCCCCCGCGCTGATGCAACTGGCCGGCAACCACGGCTGGGACGCGTCCGACCTGGACTTCTACATCGTGCACGCGGGCGGGCCGCGCATCCTTGACGACCTCAGCAAGTTCCTCCGGGTCGACCCGCACGCCTTCCGGTTCAGCCGGGCCACGCTGACCGAGTACGGCAACATCGCCAGTGCCGTCGTCCTGGACGCGCTGCGCCGGATGTTCGACGAGGGCGGCGCGGAGCACCTGGCGCGCGGGCTGCTGGCGGGATTCGGGCCGGGCATCACCGCGGAGATGTCCCTGGGCCACTGGCGGACCGCGGACGAGAACCGGGGCGTGAGACGAACGTGAGCGAAGAGACCATCCCCCTGACCGTGCCGCCCGACCCGGCGCCCGGCACCGCACCGCCGGTCCGGCAGTGGCCGGCCCTGGACCTGCCCGGCACCGACTTCGACCCGGTGCTGCGCGAGCTGATGGCCGAGGGTCCGGTGACCCGGATCGCGCTGCCCAACGGCGAGGGCTGGGCCTGGCTGGTGACCCGCTACGAGGACGTGCGCACGGTCGCCAACGACCCCCGGTTCGGCCGGGAGCCGGTCATGGACCGGCAGGTCACCCGGCTCGCCCCGCACTTCATCCCGGCGCGCGGCGCGGTCGGCTTCCTCGACCCGCCCGACCACACGCGGCTGCGCCGCTCGGTGGCCGCCGCCTTCACCGCCCGCGGGGTGGAACGCGTGCGCGAACGGGCCCGTTCCCTGCTGGACGAACTCATCGACGCGATGCTGGCGGAGGGGCCGCCGGCCGACCTCACCGAGGCGGTGCTGAGCCCCTTCCCGATCGCGGTGATCTGCGAGCTGATGGGGGTGCCGGCCACCGACCGGCACGGCATGCACACCTGGACCCAGCTCATCCTGTCCTCGTCGCACGGCGCCGAGGTCAGCGAGCGGGCCAAGCAGGAGATGAGCGCGTACTTCTCCGACCTCATCGCCCTGCGGCAGGACAGCACCGGCGAGGACGTCACCTCGCTGCTGGGCGCCGCCGTGGGCCGGCGGGAGATCACGCTGGAGGAGGCGGTCGGGCTCGCGGTGCTGCTGCAGATCGGCGGCGAGGCGGTCACCAACAACAGCGGGCAGATGTTCTACCTGCTGCTGACCCGCCCCGACCTGGCCGAACGGCTCCGCTCCGACCGGGAGGTCCGTCCCCGCGCCATCGACGAGCTGCTGCGCTGGGTCCCGCACCGCAACGCGGTCGGCCTGTCCCGGATCGCCCTGGAGGACGTGGAGGTCAGCGGTGTCCGCATCCGCCGGGGCGACGCGGTGTACGTGTCCTACCTGGCCGCCAACCGCGACCCGGAGGTCTTCCCCGACCCGGAGACCATCGACGTCGAGCGCAGCCCCAATCCGCATGTGTCCTTCGGGTTCGGGCCGCACTACTGTCCGGGCGGGATGCTGGCCCGGCTGGAGTCGGAGCTGATGGTCGACGCCCTGCTGGACCGGGTGCCGGGCCTGAAGCTGGCGGTGGCGGCCGAGGACGTGCCGTTCAAGAAGGGCGCGCTGATCCGCGGGCCCGAGGCTCTGCCCGTCACCTGGTGAGCGGCCGATGACCGCGACCGAGGGACTGCTGGTGCCGCCGGGGCACGGCCGGGTCGTCGAGGCCCCGGCCCAGCACGTGACCTTCAAGGTGACGGGTTCGCATTCGCGTATGGCGTCCACCTTCGAGGTGATCGTGCCGCCGGGCTTCGACGTCGGCGCCCATGTGCACACCCGCAGCGAGGAACTCTTCTACGTGCTCGAAGGCGAACTCGACGTCCTCGCCTTCGAGCCCCGCGTCCGCACCCCCGACACCTGGCAGCGCTGGGAGTCGGGGTCGGGCAACCGCGTGGTCCGCGCCACCCCGGGCACGGTCATCGTCGTCCCGCCCGGCTGCCCGCACGCGTTCGCGAACCCGACGGACACCCCGGCGAAGATGTTCTTCCAGGCGTCCCCGCCCCCGGACCACGAACGCTACTTCGAGGAACTCCTGGAGATCCTCCAGGACGGCGGCCCCCCGGACCACGAGGCGATCGAGGCGCTGCGGGCCAAGTACGACATCGAGCAACTGACCCCGCTGAGGCACCGGTGACGCCCCCGGGGCGCGGCGCCGTAGCGATGTGCGACTCGCCGCGTGGGCGCGGCGGGCCGCACTCCGCCCGCACCCGGGGAACTACCGGATGGGCATTCCGGAGAGCGTCCGGGCGATGACGAGCCGCTGGATCTCGCTCGTGCCCTCGAAGATCGTGTAGATCGCGCTGTCCCGGTGCATCCGCTCCACCGGATACTCCCGCGTGTACCCGTTGCCGCCCAGGATCTGGATCGCCTGGGCGGTCACCTTCTTCGCCGTCTCGCTCGCGAACAGCTTGGACATCGACCCCTCGGCCGCGGTGAACGGCCTGCCGTTGATCGCCATCCAGGACGCCCGCCACACCAGCAGCCGCGCCGCGTCGATGGAGGTCCGCATGTCCGCGAGCTGGAAGGCGACCCCCTGGTTGTCGATGATCGGCCGGCCGAACTGCCGCCGGGTCTGCGCGTACTCCAGCGCGACCTCGTAGGCGGCCCGTGCCGTGCCGACCGCCATCGCGCCGACGGCCGGCCGGGACGCCTCGAACGTGGCCATCGCCGCGTTCTTGACCCTCCCCCAGCCTTCGGCCGGGGGGACCCCCACCCCGCCCTGCCTGGCCTTCTCCCGGGCCCGCGCGAGCCGCGCGTCGAGCTTCTCCTTGCCGCCGAGCAGGCAGGAGCCGGGGACGCGCACGTCGTCGAGGACGACCTCGGCGGTGTGCGAGGCGCGGATGCCGTGCTTCTTGAACTTCTGGCCCTGCGCGAGCCCCTTGGTGCCGGGCGGCACGATGAAGGAGGCGTGCCCCTTGGAGCCCAGCTCGGGGTCGACGACGGCGACGACGACGTGGACGTTGGCGATGCCGCCGTTGGTCGCCCAGGTCTTCGTGCCGTTGATCACCCACTCGTCCTTGGCCTCGTCGTACACGGCCCGGGTGCGCATGGAGGCGACGTCGGAGCCGGCGTCGGGCTCGGAGGAGCAGAAGGCGGCGACCTTGACGTCGTTGGCGTCGCCGTACATCTGGGGAATCCAGGTGCCGATCTGCTCCTCGGTGCCGTTGGCGAGGACGCCGACGGCGGCGAGGCCGGTGCCGACGATGGACAGGGCGATGCCCGCGTCGCCCCAGAACAGCTCCTCCATGGTCATGGGGATGCCGAGGCCGGTGGCGTCGAAGTACTGCTGGGCGTAGAAGTCCAGGGAGTAGATGCCGACCTTGGCGGCCTCCTGGATGACCGGCCAGGGGGTCTCCTCGCGCTCGTCCCACTCGGCGGCGGCGGGACGGATCACGTCGGCGGCGAAGCCATGGAGCCAGTCCCGGACCTCCTTCTGCTCGTCGTTCAGCTCCATGGTGAACTCGGCCATGTCCCCTCCAGCGGCGCACATGCGTGTTACTTGCGGTAACACTCAGTCTGTTACCCGCTGGTAGGAAAAGTCAACTCCCAGCAACCCGTTCGAGGTGCGCGGTGTCATGGGTGTTAGTTTGCGCAGGCGTCACCGAATCAGCACGGGTGGGGAGAGCACATGGACACCACGCAGCGGACCGATCAGCAGCGGTCGGCCGACCGCCGACGGCGGGAGCTGCTGGAGGCCGCCGACCGGGTGGTGCTGCGCGACGGCCCGCACGCCTCGATGAACGCGATCGCGGCCGAGGCCGGGATCACCAAGCCGATCCTCTACCGGCACTTCGGCGACAAGGGCGGACTGTACGCCGCGCTCGCCCAGCGGCACACGGACGCGCTGCTCGCCTCGCTGCGGGCCGCGCTGGACGCCCCGGCGGAGCGGCGGGCGCGCGTCGAGGCCACCCTGGACACCTACCTCGCGGCCATAGAGGCCCGCCCCCAGGTCTACCGCTTCCTGATGCATCCGGCGGAGGGCGGCGCCGCCCAGGGCGACCAGGGCTTCGACGTCGGCAAGCACTCCGCTCCCCTGCTGCGCCGCATGGGCGAGGAGCTGGCCCAGGTCATCGAGGAGCGCCTCGACCTCGGACCGGACGGCCAGCGCCAGGCCCGGGTCTGGGGCCACGGCATCGTCGGCATGATGCACGCCGCCGGCGACTGGTGGCTCGGCGAACGCCCGTGCTCCCGCAAGGAGTTGGTCAGCAGCCTGGCCGACCTGCTCTGGGGCCGCCTGGCCGCGGCCGCCGACCTCAGCGGCGGCCCCGGGTTCTAGGGCCTGTCGTTCGGATCACCCCGCAGACGCGGGGTCCGGCACCGGCAAGTCCCGCCGATGCCCCCTAGCCCCGGCTCCAGGACGCCCTGGCGGCCCGCCGTTCCAGGCGGCGCTTGCGCCAGCCGGTGAGGCGGTCGGCGTACAGGCGGCCCTGAAGGTGGTCGTACTCGTGCTGGAGGCAGCGGGCGAAGAAGCCGCTGCCGCGCACGGTGACCGGCTCCCCGGTCACCGTGAAACCCTCGATCACCGCGTGGTCGTGCCGCTCGGTGCCGGCCTCCAGGCCCGGCAGCGACAGACAGCCCTCCGGTCCGCGCACCACCACCCCGCCGGTCTCCACCAGCCTCGGATTGACCACGTGGCCGAGGTGGCGCACGTCCTCGTCGTCCGGGCAGTCGTACACGAAGACCCGCGCGGACTCGCCGACCTGGTTGGCGGCCAGGCCCACGCCCCGGGCGGCGTACATGGTGGCGAACAAGTCCTCCACGAGGGCGGCCAGTTCGGGGCCGAAGCGGGTCACCTCGCGGCACGGCTCGCGCAGTACCGTGTCACCGAGCAGGGTCAGGGGCCGGACGCGCCCGCGGGCGCCCGGGATCGGGCCGTGTCGCATGGGCGCAAGGGTACGGTCCCGCCGGGCCCCGGCCACCGCGCGGCCGGGCACGATTCGGGAGTGCGAATGGATCTCGATAGGCTGAGGTCCACACCGCGTGGCCGTCAGGCCTCACAGGCTTCAGGCGCGGCGCGTACGCAAGGAGGATCGAGAACTGATGGCAGGCACCTCGGACCCGCTCACGCCGCGGGCCAAGCTGGCGGTGACCGCGGGCAAGGCGGTCGCGGCTGCGTCCCGCGCCGCCGGACGCGGCAGCGGTTCGGTGATCGGCGGCCGGGTAGCGCTGAAACTCGACCCCGACCTCCTGGCCCGGCTCGCCCAGCACCTGGACGTGACCCTCGTCTCGGCGACCAACGGCAAGACCACCACCACCCGGCTCATCGCCGAGGCGCTGAAGGCGGCCGGCCCGGTCGTGTCCAACGCGCTCGGCGCCAACATGCCGGCCGGCATCACCTCCGCCCTCGCCGGCGGCACGGACGCCCGGTACGGCGTGATCGAGGTCGACGAGAAGTACCTCGTCGGCGTCGCCCAGGCCACCGACCCCAAGTGCATCGCGCTGCTCAACCTCTCCCGGGACCAGTTGGACCGCGCCGCCGAGACCCGGATGCTCGCCGAGAACTGGCGGGAGGGCCTGGCCGGCTCCAAGGCCGTGATCGTCGCCAACGCCGACGACCCGCTGGTGGTGTGGGCCGCCTCCTCCTCCCCCAACGTGATCTGGGTCGCCGCCGGGCAGATGTGGAAGGACGACGCCTGGTCCTGCCCGTCCTGCGGCGGCGTGATGCAGCGCCCCGGCGACGACTGGTTCTGCGGCGAGTGCGGCTTCCGCCGGCCCACGCCGAGCTGGGCGCTCTCCGGCGACCACGTCCTCGACCCGCACGGCTCGCCCTGGCCGATCCATCTCCAGTTGCCGGGCCGCGCCAACAAGGCCAACGCCGCCTCCTCGGCCGCCGTCGCCGCCGTCTTCGGGGTGCCGCCGCAGGTCGCCCTGGAGCGCATGTACCAGGTGCAGGCGGTCGCCGGACGCTACGACGTGGTCCAGTTCCAGGGCCGGGACCTGCGCCTGCTGCTGGCGAAGAACCCCGCGGGCTGGCTGGAGACGTTCTCCCTGATCGACCCGCCGCCGACCCCGGTGATCCTCTCGGTGAACGCACGCGGCGCGGACGGCACCGACACCTCCTGGCTGTGGGACGTGGACTACACCCGGCTGACCGGCCACCCGATCTGCGTCATCGGTGACCGCAAGCTGGACCTCGCGGTCCGCCTGGAGGTCGCCGACCAGCAGTTCCAGGTGTGCGAGAACCTCGACCAGGCCGTCCAGGCGTGCCCCCCGGGCCGGATCGAGGTCATCGCCAACTACACCGCGTTCCAGGACCTGCGCCGCCGCGTCGGCAACTGAACCAACGGACCTGTAGGGGACTTGAAGTGAGCGACAACCAACTGCGGGTCGTCTGGATCTACCCGGACCTGCTCAGCACCTACGGCGACCAGGGCAACGTCCTCGTCGTCGAGCGCCGCGCCCGCCAGCGCGGCCTGGACGTGGCCCGGCTCGACGTGCGCAGCGACCAGCCGATCCCGACCTCCGGCGACATCTACCTGATCGGCGGCGGCGAGGACCGCCCGCAGCGGCTCGCGGCCGAGCGGCTGCGCCGCGACGGCGGGCTGTACCGGGCGGTGGAGAACGGCGCGATCGTCTTCTCGGTCTGCGCCGGCTACCAGATCCTCGGCCACGAGTTCGTCAACGACCTCGGCCAGCGCGAGCCCGGTCTCGGCCTGCTCGACGTGGTCTCGGTGCGCGGCGAGGGCGCCCGGTGCGTCGGCGACGTCCTCGGCGACGTCGACCCCCGCCTGGGCCTGCCCCCGCTGACCGGCTTCGAGAACCACCAGGGCGTCACCCACCTCGGCCCGACCGCCCGCCCCCTCGCCCAGGTCCGCTTCGGCAACGGCAACGGCACCGGGGACGGCACCGAGGGCGCGTACAACGACACGGTCTTCGGTACGTACATGCACGGGCCGGTGCTCGCCCGGAACCCGCTGATCGCGGACCTGCTGCTGAAGCTGGCCCTGGACGTGAACGCGCTGCCGCCGACCGACGACCGCTGGTACGAGGCGCTGCGCGACGAGCGCATCGCGGCGGCCCAGCAGCCCGCCTAGACCACGAGCGCGGACCCGTCTGATGGGCCGTACGCACAGGTGAGCGGGCACGTCCAGCAGGCGGACGCCTGGTGCGGCCCCGCCCCCTGGTGCCGCTAGGGTGGCGGGGATCGAGCCGGACAGCGCGGTCCGGTCCCCGCGCCCACTTCGAGAAGGTAAATCGGGCTATGCGCATTGGTGTCCTCACGTCCGGCGGCGACTGCCCCGGCCTGAACGCCGTCATCCGGTCCGTCGTGCACCGTGCCGTCGTCGACCACGGCGACGAGGTCATCGGTTTCCGGGACGGCTGGAAGGGCCTTCTGGAGGGCGACCATCTCAAGCTCGACCTCGACGCGGTCAGCGGCATCCTGGCCCGCGGCGGCACCATCCTCGGCTCCTCCCGGGTCCGTCCCGAGCACTTGCGCGACGGTGTGGAGCGGGCCCGCGGCCATGTCGCGGAGCTGGGCCTCGACGCGATCATCCCGATCGGCGGCGAGGGCACCCTCAAGGCGGCCCGGCTGCTCTCCGACGCCGGCCTGCCGATCGTGGGCGTGCCGAAGACCATCGACAACGACATAGCGGTCACCGACGTCACCTTCGGCTTCGACACGGCCGTGACGGTCGCCACGGAGGCGCTGGACCGGCTGAAGACCACCGCCGAGTCGCACCAGCGGGTGCTGATCGTCGAGGTCATGGGCCGGCACACCGGCTGGATCGCGCTGCACTCCGGCATGGCGGCCGGCGCCCACGCCATCGTCGTACCCGAGCGGCCCTTCGACATAGCGGAACTCGCCGCGAAGGTCGGTGAGCGTTTCTCCGCGGGCAAGCGGTTCGCGATCGTGGTCGCGGCGGAGGGGGCCAAGCCCAAGCCGGGGACGATGTCGTTCGACGAGGGCGGCAAGGACGCCTACGGGCACGAGCGGTTCGCCGGGATAGCCCGGCAGCTCTCCCTCGAACTGGAGCAGCGGCTCGGCAAGGAGGCGCGGCCGGTGATCCTCGGGCACGTGCAGCGCGGGGGGACGCCCACCGCGTACGACCGGGTGCTGGCGACGCGGTTCGGGTGGCACGCGGTGGAGGCCGCGCACCGCGGGGAGTTCGGGATGATGACCGCGCTGCGCGGGACGGACATCGTGATGGTGTCGCTGGCGGAGGCGGTGGAGACGCTGAAGACGGTGCCGCAGGAGCGGTACGCGGAAGCGGACTGCGTGCTCTAGCCCGCGGTCCGGATGCGGTTCGCCGCGACCTGCCGCGCCCCCGGTGACTTCGGCCGCCGGGGGCGGTTCTAGTCTGGGGGCGGACAGACAGCGTCAATCAGCACGAAATGGGAGCCGGCGATGGATCACAGCGGGCACGGCATGATGACGGATCTGCCGCCGTTCACGCTGGGGCGGGGGCTCGGGTGGTCGGCCGATCCGTTCTTCCTCGTGGCGTGCTTGCTGGGGCTCGCGCTGTACGGGTGGGGGGTCGCGCGACTGGTGCGGCGCGGGGACGCCTGGCCGGTCGGGCGGACCGTCGCCTTCCTGGTCGGCGTGCTCAGCATCGCCCTGATGATGTGCACCCGGCTCAACGACTACGGCATGGTCATGTTCAGCGTGCACATGGTGCAGCACATGATGATCAGCATGGTCTCGCCGATCCTCATCCTGCTCGGGGCCCCGGTCACGCTGGCACTGCGCGCGCTGCCGCCGGCCGCCCGGGGCAGCAAGGGGCCGCGTGAGCTGCTGCTGATGCTGCTGCACAGCCGGTACATGAAGGTGGTCACCCACCCCGTCTTCACCATCCCGCTGTTCATCGCCAGCCTGTACGCGCTGTACTTCACCCCGCTGTTCGACTTCCTGATGGGCTCCAGGGTGGGGCACATCGCGATGATGGTGCACTTCCTCGCCGTCGGCCTGGTCTTCTTCTGGCCGATCATGGGCGTCGACCCGGGCCCGCACCGCCCGGGGTACCTCATGCGGATGCTGGAGCTGTTCGCGGGCATGCCGTTCCACGCGTTCTTCGGCATCGCGCTGATGATGGCGTCCACGCCGATGGTCTCCACGTTCGAGAACCCCCCGGCGTCGCTGGGCATCGACGCGCTCTCCGACCAGAACGCGGCCGGCGGGATCGCCTGGGCGTTCAGCGAGGTCCCCTCCGTGCTGGTACTGCTCGCCCTGCTGTTCCAGTGGTACGCCTCGGACCAGCGGCACGCCAGGCGCAAGGACCGGGCCGCCGACCGGGACGGCGACAAGGAGCTGGAGGCGTACAACGCCTACCTCGCCTCCCTGAGCACCCGCGGCAACTGAAATCCGCCACACATCTCGTCGTCCCCGCCCTGCCCGGACGGAACCGGGGCACCATGGAGGGTGAACGGACCACGAGGAGGGTGTCGCGATGCCCGGTTCCACGGACAGTTCCACGAAGACGATGGGGGCGCTCACCATCGGGGGCCTGGTGGCGGTGACGGCCTACACGGTGGCGCTCGGCAGCAACGGCTGGCTGTGGTTCGGCTGGGTCGTGCTGGGGCTGCTCACGCTGGGCATGATCGCCACCCGCAGCGCCTGACGGTCAGGCGCGGGCCGGCCGCGCCGCCGGGTGGACGCCCGGCTGGTACTTCGGAAGCCGGACGGTGATCTTCATGCCCGCGCCGACGGCCGTCTCGATGACCAGGGCGTGCTCGTCCCCGTACACCTGGCGCAGCCGGTCGTCGACGTTGGACAGGCCGATGCCCCCCGACGGGCTGACCTCGCGGGCCAGGATGCGGCGGAGCAGGGCGGGGTCCATGCCGGCGCCGTCGTCCTCGATGACGACGAGGGCCTCGGCGCCCGCGTCCTGCGCGGTGATCTGGATGTGGCACTTGTCCGACTTGCCCTCCAGTCCGTGCTTGACGGCGTTCTCGACCAGGGGCTGAAGGCACAGGAAGGGCAGGGTGACCGGCAGCACCTCGGGGGCGATCTGGAGGGTGACGGCCAGCCGGTCGCCGAAGCGGGCCCGGACCAGCGCCAGGTAGTGGTCGATGGCGTGCAGTTCGTCGGCGAGGGTGGTGAAGTCGCCGTGCCGGCGGAACGAGTAGCGGGTGAAGTCGGCGAACTCCAGGAGCAGCTCGCGGGCGCGTTCGGGGTCGGTGCGGACGAACGAGGCGATCACCGCCAGCGAGTTGAAGATGAAGTGCGGGGATATCTGGGCCCTGAGCGCCTTGATCTCGGCCTCGATCAGGCGGGTGCGGGACTGGTCGAGGTCGGCGAGTTCCAACTGGACGGAGACCCAGCGGGCGACCTCCCCGGCGGCCCGGACCAGCACGGCGGACTCGCGGGGCGCGCAGGCCACCAGCGCGCCGTGCACCCGGTCGTCGACGGTGAGCGGGGCGACCACCGCCCAGCGCACCGAGCAGTCCGGGGTGTCGCAGGTGAGCCGGAACGCCTCGCCCCGGCCGGTCTCCAGCGGCCCGGCGAGCCGTTCCATGATCTCGGTGCGGTGGTGGGCGCCGACGCCGTCCCAGACCAGGACCTCCTTGGTGCCGGTCAGACAGAGCGCGTCCGTGCCGAGCAGGGAGCGCAGCTTGCGGGCGGACTTGCGGGCGGTCTCCTCGGTCAGCCCGGCCCGCAGCGGCGGCGCGGCGAGGGAGGCGGTGTGCAGGGTCTGGAAGGTGGCGTGCTCGACGGGGGTGCCGAGCCCGCCGAGGCTCTCGGGGCGGGCCGTGCGCCGGCCCAGCCAGAAGCCCGCCGCCAGCAGCGGCAGCACCGCGACGCACAGCCCGGCCAGGAAACCGCTCATACCGTCGCCTCCGTGCGCAGGTCCTCGGGGAGGTGGAAGCGGGCGAGGATCGCCGCCGTGCCGGCCGGCACCCGGCCCGGGGTGGCCAGGGAGACCAGCACCATGGTGAGGAAGCCCAGCGGCACCGACCAGAGCGCGGGCCAGGCCAGCAGGGCGTGCGGCGCTCCCCCGCCGCCCGGGAGGCCCGCCATGGTCGCCGCCACCGCGAGCAGCGCGGAGCCGCCGCCGATCAGCATCCCGGCCGCCGCGCCCGGCGGGGTCAGCCGCCGCCACCAGATGCCGAGGACCAGCAGCGGGCAGAACGAGGACGCCGACACCGCGAAGGCGAGGCCGACCGCGTCGGCGACGGGCAGCCCGCCGACCAGGACGCTCGCGGCCAGCGGTACGGCCATGGCGAGCAGGGTGCCGAGCCGGAAGTGCCGCACGCCCCGGGTGGGCAGCACGTCCTGGGTGAGGACGCCCGCGACGGCCATGGTCAGGCCGGAGGCGGTGGACAGGAACGCGGCGAAGGCGCCGCCCGCGACGAGGGCGCCGAGCAGGTCGCCGCCCACTCCCCCGATCATCCGGTCCGGCAGCAGCAGGACGGCGGCGTCCGCGTCGCCGGTGAGGGTGAGTTCGGGGGCGTAGAGGCGGCCGAGGGCACCGTAGACGGGCGGCAGCAGGTAGAAGGCGCCGATCAGGCCGAGGACGGCGACGGTGGTGCGGCGGGCGGCGACGCCGTGCGGGCTGGTGTAGAAGCGGACCACGACGTGCGGCAGGCCCATGGTGCCGAGGAAGGTGGCGAGGATCAGTCCGTACGTGGCGTACAGGGGGCGTTCGGTGCGGCTCTCGGCGCGGGACGGGGAGAGCGCGTCGTCGGCGCCGGGTCCGGCGGACGTCGGTACGGGGGTGCCGGGGGCGAAGGTGAGGCGGGTGCCCGCGTCGATGCGGTGGGGGCCGGCGGGGAGAAGGAGCCGGGTGCCGTCGTGCGGGCGGCCGTCCACGGTGCCGTCGACCGTGACGGTCAGCGGCCGGTCCAGCTTCAGGGCGAGGGCGTCCGCGACCCGGACGGTGTGCTGCTCGCGGAAGGCGGCGGGTTCCTCGAAGGCGCGGGCCGGGGCGCCGTCGGCCTGCCAGGCGAGGATCAGGAAGAGGACGGGGACCAGCAGGGCGGTGAGTTTCAGCCAGTACTGGAACGCCTGGACGAAGGTGATGCTGCGCATGCCGCCGGCGGCGACGATGGCGGTGACCACCAGGGCGACGATCACCCCGCCGAGCCAGTCGGGCGCCCCGGTCAGCACGGTCAGCGTCAGTCCGGCGCCCTGGAGCTGGGGCAGCAGGTACAGCCAGCCGACGCCGACCACGAAGGCGCCCGCGAGCCGGCGGACCGCCTGGGAGGCGAGCCGGGCCTCGGCGAAGTCGGGCAGCGTGTAGGCGCCGGAGCGGCGCAGCGGGGCGGCGACGAACAGCAGGAGCAGCAGGTACCCGGCGGTGTAGCCGACCGGGTACCAGAGCATGTCGGGGCCCTGGACCAGTACCAGGCCGGCGATGCCGAGGAAGGACGCGGCGGAGAGGTACTCCCCGCTGATGGCGGCGGCGTTCAGGCGGGGGCCGACGGTGCGGGAGGCGACGTAGAAGTCGGAGGTGGTCCGGGAGACGCGCAGGCCGAAGGCGCCGACGAGGACGGTCGCGACGACGACGAGGGCGACGGCGGGGACGGCGTAGCTGGAGTTCACGGCGGCTAGCGGTCCTCCACGAGCCGGACGAGGTCGCGTTCGTTGCGCTCGGCGCGGCGGACGTACCAGCGGGCGAGCAGGACGAGCGGGGCGTACAGGGCGAAGCCGAGGACGGCCCACTCCAGGCGGCGGGCGCCGGGCAGCGCGGCGAACAGCAGCGGCAGCGGGCCGACCAGCAGCACCAGCACGGCGAACACGGCGAGGGCGGCGCGCAGTTGGCTGCGCATCAGGGAGCGGACGTAGGTGTGGCCGAGGGTGGTCTGCTCGTCGATCTCGGTGCGCGGCCGGTAGGCGCCGAAGGCTTGGGGGTGGCGCCCGCGCGAGCGGAGCCGGGCGTGCGGGAGGGCGCGGTGGGCGCGGCGGGGCGGGCCGGTGACGGTGACGCGGCGGTCGGCGGGGTCGTTCGGCACCGTCAGGTCCTCCTCATCAGCAGGTCCCGCAGCTCCCGCGCGTGGCGGCGGCTGACCTGGAGTTCCTCGGCGCCGACCAGGACGCTGACGGTGCCGGCGTCCAGGCGGAGTTCGCCGATGTGGCGCAGGGCGACGAGGTGGCGGCGGTGGATGCGGACGAAGCCGCGGGAGCGCCAGCGGTCCTCCAGGGTGGACAGCGGGATGCGGACCAGGTGGCTGCCCTGGCCGGTGTGCAGCCGGGCGTAGTCGCCCCGGGCCTCGACGTGGGTGATGTCGTCGACCGCGACGAAGCGGGTGACGCCGCCGAGTTCGACGGGGATGTGGTCGGGGTCGGGTTCGTGGACGGGGATGCGGGGCGGGGTGCCGCGGAGTTCGGCGGCGCGGCGGACGGCTTCGGCCAGGCGTTCGCGGCGGACGGGTTTGAGGACGTAGTCGACGGCCTTGAGGTCGAACGCCTGGACGGCGAAGTCCTCGTGGGCGGTGACGAAGACGACCAGCGGCGGCCGGGCGAACCCGGTGAGCAGCCGGGCCAGGTCCAGGCCGTCCAGGCCGGGCATCTGGATGTCGAGGAAGACCACGTCGATGGCGTCGGGGCCGTCGGGGCCGGACTCCAGGGCGCGGTTGATGCGGCGCAGCGCCTCGGTGGCGTCGCCCGCGCCCTCCGCGCTGCCGACCCGCGGGTCGGCGTTGAGCAGGTACACGAGTTCTTCCAGCGAGGGGCGTTCGTCGTCGACGGCCAGGGCGCGCAGCATGGACGTGGAGTCTAGGGGCGTTTCGCACGCCTGCACACGCCCCGCAGCACGCCCGTTCGCGCTGGATACAGTGCCCGCATGAACAGCAGGCCGCCGTCCTTCGACGAACTGGACCGGAAGATCGTCACCGCGCTGATGGCCAATGCTCGGGCGTCCTTCGCCGAGATCGGCGCGGACGTCGGGCTGTCGGCGACGGCGGTCAAGCGGCGGGTGGACCGGCTGCGGGAGACCGGGGTGATCACCGGGTTCACGGCCACGGTGCGGCCGTCGGCGCTGGGCTGGCGGACGGAGGCGTACGTGGAGGTGTACTGCGAGGGCGCGGCCCCGCCGCGGCGGCTGGCGGAGGTGGTCCGCAACCATCCGGAGATCGCGGCGGCCATGACGGTGACCGGCGGCGCGGACGCCCTGCTGCATGTGCGGGCGCGGGACGTGGAGCACTTCGAGGAGGTGCTGGAGCGCATCCGGGTGGAGCCGTTCATCCGCAAGACGATCAGTGTGATGGTGCTGTCCCATCTGCTCCCGGACAGTCCGGAGGCGGGCGCCAGCCAGGTGGCGCCCGAGGGCGCAGCGAACACGCGCTGACGAGCTGGACAACGCAGGATCGCTGCGCGGACACGCAGCTTTCGTCGCTTGTCGCCCGTACGGGTCGCTTTCTACCGTGGTGTCACCGAACTGTGACGTTCCGTGCGGAAGCGGAGGAACCCCTGCGTGCCCGACTCCCGTGTGCCGCGCCCGCGGCGCTTCCTGGTCTGCGAACCCCGACACTTCGCCGTCAGCTACGCGATCAACCCGTGGATGCGGGCCGGCCGGCCCGTGGACCCGGTCCGGGCGCTGGACCAGTGGCAGGCGCTGGTGGACGCCTACCGCGCGCACGGCCACACCGTCGACACCGTCCGGCCGGTGGCCGGGCTGCCCGACATGGTGTTCGCCGCCAACGCGGCGGTGACCGTGGCGGGCCGGGTACTCGGCTCCCTGTTCAAGGCGCCGGAGCGGCGGCCGGAGTCCCTGCCGTACGAGGCGTGGTTCAAGGCGGAGGGCTTCGAGGTGCACCGTCCGGAGGCGGTGTGCGAGGGCGAGGGCGACCTGGTCCCGGCCGGGCGGTGGGTGCTGGCCGGCACCGGCTTCCGTACCGTCCCGGCGGCCCATCGTGAGGCGCAGGAGTTCTTCGGGGTGCCGGTGATCTCCCTGACGCTGGTGGACCCGTACTTCTACCACCTGGACACCGCGCTGTTCGTGCTCGGCGACGAGGGCGGCGGGAACGTCGCCTACTACCCGGGCGCGTTCAGTCCCGGCAGCCGGGAGGTGCTGGCCGGGCTGTATCCGGACGCGGTGCTCGCCACCCGCGAGGACGCGCTGGCGTTCGGGCTGAACTCCGTCTGCGACGGGCGTCAGGTGTTCCTCTCCCCGGGGGCGACCGCCCTCGCCGGCCGGCTCGCCGAGCGCGGCTATGTCCCGGTCCCCGTCGACCTGTCCGAGTTCCACAAGGCGGGCGGCGGCATCAAGTGCTGCACTCAGGAGATCCGTTCATGACCGCATCCGCGCACCCCCGTACGTCCGCCGAGCTGATCCGCGCGGAGGAGCCCGTCGTCGCGCACAACTACCACCCGCTGCCGGTGGTGGTCGCCAGCGCCGAGGGCGTCTGGATGCGGGACGTGGAGGGCCGCCGCTATCTGGACCTGCTGGCCGGGTACTCGGCGCTCAACTTCGGGCACCGGCACCCGGCGCTGGTCGAGGCCGCGCACCGCCAGCTCGACCGGCTGACGCTGACCTCCCGGGCCTTCCACCACGACCGCCTGGCCGGTTTCGCCGCCCGGCTGGCCGCGCTGACCGGCACGGACATGGTGCTGCCGATGAACACCGGCGCGGAGGCGGTGGAGAGCGGCATCAAGGTGGCCCGCAAATGGGCGTACGAGGTGAAGGGCGTCCCGGACGGCGCCGCGACGATCGTGGTGGCGGCCGGCAACTTCCACGGCCGGACGACGACGATCGTGGGCTTCTCCACCGACGAGTCGGCCCGGTCCGGCTTCGGGCCGTTCACGCCGGGTTTCCGGATCGTGCCGTACAACGACCTGGCGGCGCTGGAGGCGGCGGTCGACCCGACGACGGCGGCGGTGCTGATCGAGCCGATCCAGGGCGAGGCGGGGGTGCTGATCCCGGACGACGGCTACCTGGCGGGGGTGCGGGAGGTGACCCGGCGGGCGGGCTGCCTGTTCATCGCGGACGAGATCCAGTCGGGGCTGGGCCGCACCGGGCACACCCTCGCCGTGGAGCACGAGTCGGTGGTCCCGGACCTGGTGCTGCTCGGCAAGGCGCTGGGCGGCGGCATCGTGCCGGTGTCGGCGGTGGCCGGCCGGCGGGACGTGCTCGGGGTGCTGCGGCCGGGCGAGCACGGCTCGACGTTCGGCGGCAATCCGCTGGCCGCCGCGGTGGGCACGGCGGTGGTCGAACTGCTGGAGACGGGCGAGTACCAGCGCCGGGCGGCCGAGCTGGGCGTGCTGCTGCGCGAAAAGCTGGCGGCGCTGGTCGGCCGGGGGGTGGTGGGCTTCCGGGCGCGGGGGCTGTGGGCGGGCGTCGACGTGGACCCGGCCCTGGGCAGCGGCCGGGAGATCAGCGAGCGGCTGATGCGGGAGGGCGTGCTCGTCAAGGACACCCACGGCGCCACGATCCGGCTCGCCCCACCGCTGACGATCACGGCGGAGGAACTGGAGGGCGCGCTGAGCGCCCTGGAGAAGGTGCTGACGGCCTGAGGCTAGGGCCTGTCCCCGTCGAGCCGCGCCACGCGGGTCACGTTCTCCCGGTCCTCGGCGTCCTCGCTGGGCGTGCCCGCGAACCAGGCGTCGAGGATCTCCGTGAGCAGCGGCCCGGAGGTCAGCCGGAGGCTGAGCGCGAGGACGTTGGCGTCGTTCCAGCGGCGGGCGCCGTCGGCGGTGTACGCGTCGGCGCACAGGGCGGCGCGCACGCCCGGCACCTTGTTGGCGGCGATCGAGGCGCCCGTGCCGGTCCAGCAGCACACCACCGCCTGGTCGGCCCGGCCGTCGGCGACGTCCCGTGCCGCGTGCTCGGAGCAGTGCGCCCACCGGGAGTCGGCGCCGGGCCGCAGCGCCCCGTGGGGCAGTACCTCGTGGCCGCGGCGGCGCAGCTCCTCGGCGAGGAGGCGGGCCACGGGTTCGTCCATGTCGGAGGAGACGGCGATCCGCATGGTCCGCAAGCCTACCCGCGCAGGTCACGGGTCGGTCCGTACGAGTGAACCCCGCATTTTGTGGCAGGCGAGGTTGGAAAGCTGATGGACACGCGTTTGTGCCGTTTGGAGCGGTATGCCCTTGGAAAGGAACCCCGCCACGTCCCCCACCGACCACGCACCCGTGCCCGACTCCGCAGCGGTCAGGCGTCACCCCACCCTCTTCCGCGCCGTCAAGCGCCGGCGCAACCCCCGGCTGCGCAGGTCGGACATCACGGTGACGGACGAGCGCGCCGTCAAGCGGGCGGTGAAGGCGGCCTCCCTCGGCAACGCCATGGAGTGGTTCGACTTCGGCATCTACGCCTACCTGGCCGGCACCATCGGCCGGGTCTTCTTCCCGTCCGGCAGTGACACCGCGCAGTTGCTGTCGTCGTTCGCGACCTTCGCCGTCGCCTTCCTGGTGCGTCCGGTCGGCGGGATGGTCTTCGGGCCGATGGGCGACCGGATCGGCCGCAAGAAGGTCCTCGCGCTGACGATGATCCTGATGGCGATCGGCACCTTCGCGATCGGGCTGCTGCCGACCTACGCGGCCGTCGGCTTCTGGTCGCCGCTGCTGCTGATCGTGTTCCGGCTGCTCCAGGGCTTCTCCACCGGCGGCGAGTACGGGGGTGCCTCGACCTTCATCGCGGAGTACGCCCCGGACAAGCGGCGCGGGTTCTTCGGCAGCTTCCTGGAGCTGGGCACGCTGGCCGGGTACACCGGCGCGGCCGGTCTGGTCACCGCCCTCACCGCCTGGCTGGGCAGCGACACGATGGACGCCTGGGGCTGGCGGGTGCCGTTCCTGGTCGCCGGTCCGCTGGGCATCGCCGGTCTGTATCTGCGGCTGAAGCTGGACGACACGCCCGCCTTCCTGAAGCTGGAGGAGGGCACGGTGCACATCTCCGAGGCGGCGGACGCGGTGGAGACCACGACCCGGGGCGACCTGGCGAAGATCTTCCGGCAGCACTGGCGGACGCTGGTGCTGTGCGTGGCGCTGGTCGGCGCGTACAACATCAACGACTACATGCTGCTGTCGTACATGCCGACGTACCTCTCGGACGAGCTGGACTACAGCGAGACGCACGGGCTGCTGGTCCTGGTGGTGACGATGGTGGTGCTGATGCTGATCGTCAACCGGGTGGGCCGGCTCTCCGACCGGTACGGCCGCAAGCCGGTGCTGATGGCCGGGATGCTGGGCTTCCTGGTGCTGTCCGCGCCCTCGTTCCTGCTGGTGCGGCAGGGGGGCCTGTGGGCCGTGTCGGCGGGGATGCTGATGCTCGGCCTGTCGCTGGTCTGCCTGCTGGGCACGATGTCGGCGGCGCTGCCGGCGATGTTCCCGACGCCGGTCCGGTACGGGTCGCTGTCGGTGGGCTACAACCTGTCGACGTCCCTGTTCGGCGGCACCACTCCCCTGGTGATCACCGCGCTGATCGGCGCGACCGGCTCGGACATGATGCCCGCCTACTACTCGATGGCCGCGGCCCTGGTCGGGATCGTCGCCGTCGCCTGCATGAAGGAGACGGCGCGCAAGCCGCTCGCGGGCTCCCCGCCCTCGGTGCAGAGCGAGGCGGAGGCGGCGGCCCTGGTGGAGGGGCAGGCACCGGTGCCGAAGTTCTGAGCCGCCGGGGCGGCGCCCGGGGCAGGCCGTCGGGCGCCGCCGGTGCTCAGCGGACTCTCGGCGGGCGGGCGGCGGCGCGGGCCGCGTTGTTGAAGATCCGGCGCAGGTGCTTGGCCGCCGGGCAGGGCGCGGCGTCCGCCTGGCACTGATGGCAGTACCGGCGGTGCGCGTCATAGTCCTCGCGCGCTTGTTCGACCGAGATCTCGGGCTGGTTCATGGGCTGCATGCGAAACTCCTGGCGGACCTGCCGGCGCCCCGGACCGTGCGGGGCGGACACCGGCTTCTCGGGGGGTGAGGGCGGCCCGGACATCATTGCCCGAGGCTCCCGGTTGGCATGATCAACTTGTTACTCGGAGTACGGCAAGGCGAGCCCCGATCGCTGCCCTCGCGGACCGGAGCGCTGCCCCGGGACACCGGGTCCGAGGGGGTCCCTTCGGGCCATCGGGTCCGAGGGGGTCCCTTCGGGCCGACGGCCTGTCAACATCGTCCTCAGGCGTTCTGCGGTGCGAGCGAGAGGCGATCCGTGTTCTACAACCTGCTCAAATTCGTGCTCCTGGGCCCGCTGCTGAGACTGGTCTTCCGGCCCCGGATCGAAGGGCTTGAGCATGTGCCGGCGTCCGGCGCGGCCATCGTCGCCGGGAACCACCTGTCGTTCGCGGACCACTTCCTGATGCCGGCGGTCCTCAAGCGCCGGATCACGTTCCTGGCGAAGGCCGAGTACTTCACCGGGCCGGGCCTGAAGGGGCGGCTGACCGCCGCGTTCTTCCGCGGCGCCGGGCAGATCCCGGTCGACCGCTCGGGCAAGGACGCGGGCCGGGCCGCGATCACCGAGGGGCTGCGCGTCCTCGGCCGGGGAGAGCTGCTCGGCATCTACCCCGAGGGCACGCGGTCGCACGACGGACGCCTCTACAAGGGCAAGGTCGGCGTCGCCGTGATGGCGCTGCGGGCCGGGGCGCCGGTCGTGCCGTGCGCGATGATCGGCACCTTCGAGGCCCAGCCGCCCGGCCGCAAGATCCCCCGCCTGCACCCCGTGGTCATCCGCTTCGGCCCGCCCCTGGACTTCTCCCGCTACGCCGGGATGGAGGAGGAGAAGACGATCCTGCGCGCGATCACCGACGAGATCATGTACGCCGTCCTGACGCTGTCCGGGCAGGAGTACGTCGACCGGTACGCGGCCGACGTCAAGGCGGAGGCGGCGCAGGGCGCCCGGGGGCGCCGGTTCCCGCGGATGCCGCTCACCTGAGGTCTGCCGTCGGCGAATACCCGTGGCGCGAGCGGACCCGGCATGCCTACGGTCCCGGTATGACACGCGCTGTGGTGATCGGAGCGACCGGGCAGATCGGACGGGCGGCCGTGCGGGCACTGGCCGGGGACGGCTGGGAGGTGACGGCCGTCTCCCGGGGCGGTGACCGGGACCCCGGCCGGCCGGACGGCGTGCGGGTGGTGCGGGCCGACCGGGAGGACGACGCGGCCCTCGCGGCGGCGGTCGGCGACGGCTGTGACGTGCTGGTCGACACGGTGGCCTACGGCCCCGCGCACGCCCGGCAGTTGACGGGGCTGGCCGGGCGGGTCGGCTCGGCGGTGGTGATCTCCAGCGTCTCGGTGTACGAGGACGACGAGGGCCGCAGCTTCGACACCCAGGACCGGCCCGGCGGCTTCCCCGAGTACCCGGTGCCGCTCACCGAGGGACAGCGCACGGTCCGGCCGGGCGACTCCTCGTACAGCACCCGCAAGGCGGCGCTGGAGCGGGAGCTGCTCGCCGCGGGGGACACGCTGCCGGTGACGCTGCTGCGGGCGGGCGCGGTGCACGGGCCGTACTGCCGCACCCCGCGCGAGCTGTGGTTCGTCAAGCGCAACCTGGACGGCAGGCGCCGCCGCGTGCTGGCGTACGGGGGTGCCAGCCGCTTCCATCCGGCGGCCGTGGGCAATCTCGTCGAGCTGGTCAGGCTGGCCGCCGCGCGGCCGGGGACCCGGGTGCTGAACGCCGTGGACCCGGACGCGCCGACGGTGGCCGAGATCGGGGCGGCGATCGACGCGGTGATGGGCGTCGAGACCGAGGACGTGCTGGTGGACGGCCCGCCGCCCGCCGAGGGGGTCGGCGACACGCCCTGGTCGGTGCCGGCGCCGGTGGTGTGCGCCATGACGGCGGCCGAACGGGAGCTGGGCTACCGGCCGGTGAGCCGCTACGCCGAGACGCTCCCGGAGACGGTCGCCTTCATCGAGCGGCGACTGGCCGGGCGGGACTGGCGGGAGGCGTATCCCCAGATGGCCCGGACGTACGGCGACCTCTTCGACTACGCGGCGGAGGACGCCTGGCCGCCGGCCTGAGCGTACGCACGAGGGGCGGCCGGTGTGCCCGGCCGCCCCTCGTGTTCACCGCGTGCTCTACGGCTTCGGAGTGGCGTGCGGGGCGCAGGTGACGTCCCGGCTGTCCACCTCACCGGTGAGCAGGTAGGTGTCGACCCGGTCGTTGACGCACGGGTTGACCAGGCTGGTGACTCCGTGCGAACCGGCGTCCTTCTCGGTGATCAGGCGGGAGCCCTTGAACCGCTGGTGCAGTTCGACGGCGCCGCCGTACGGGGTGGCCGCGTCCCGCTCGGACTGGACGATCAGCACCGGCGGCAGGCCCTTGCCGGTCTTCACGTCCAGCGGGGTCCGCTGCTTGACCGGCCAGGTGGCGCAGGGCAGGTTCATCCAGGCGTTGGACCAGGTCAGGAACGGGTGGTCCCGGTGCAGCCTGGTGTTGTCCCGGTCCCAGGTCCTCCAGTTCGTGGGCCACTTGGCGTCCGTGCACTCGACGGCCGTGTAGACGGCGTTGCCGTTCTCCGCGGAGGCGTTGCCCGCGATGTCGGTCAGGTCGGGGGCGGCGGCGTCCACGAGGGCCTGGGTGTCCCCGGCGACGTACTTGCTGAAGACCGAGGCGACCGGCGCCCAGGAGGAGTCGTAGTACGGGGCGCTCTGGAAGAAGCCGATGAGCTCGGCCGGGCCGACGACGCCGCCGATGGGGCTCTTCTTGGCGGTGGCGCGCAGCTTCAGCCACTGGGCCTGGACCTCGGCTCGGGTGTCGCCGAGGTGGTAGGTGGCGTCGTTCTCGGCGACCCAGTCCTGCCAGTCCTGCCAGCGGGTCTCGAAGGCGACGTCCTGGTCCAGGTTGGCCTGGTACCAGATCTTCTCCCGCGAGGGGTTGACCACGCTGTCGACGACCATGCGCCGGACGTGGCCCGGGAAGAGGGTGCCGTAGACGGCGCCGAGGTAGGTGCCGTAGGAGACACCGAGGTAGTTGAGCTTCTGCTCGCCGAGCGCGGCGCGGATCACGTCGAGGTCGCGTGCGGTGTTCGGCGTGGTCATGTGCGGCAGCATCGCGCCGCTGCGCTCGTAGCAGCCCTCGGCGTACTCGCGGGCCAGCTTGCGCTGGGCGCGCTTGTCGGCCTCGGAGTCGGGCACCGGGTCGGCCTTGGGCGCCTTGACGAACTCCTGCGGGTCGACGCAGGAGATGGGCGCCGACTTGCCGACGCCGCGCGGGTCGAAGCCCACGAAGTCGTACGCCTGGGCCGTCTTCGCCCACACGGCGCTCTTGTTGGTGACCCGGGCGGGGAAGCGCAGGCCCGAGCCGCCGGGACCGCCGGGGTTGTAGATCAGGGCGCCCTGGCGCTGGGCCGGGGTGCCGGTGTTGCCGATGCGGTCGACGGCGAGCTCGATCTGCTTGCCGTCCGGCTTGGCGTAGTCGACCGGGACCGTGACCCAGCCGCACTGGATCGGCTTGGGCAGGTTCCAGTCGGCGGGGCAGTCCCGCCAGTCGATGCCCGCCTGGGCGGCCCGAGCGGCGGCGATGGCCGCGCCCTTGGCCTCGCGGTCCTGGGGCTGCCCGTGCCGGGCGGCGGCCGGGCTGGCGCTGGCCGCGGGAGCGGTGACGGCGCCCGCTATCAGCGTCGCGGTCACCAGCGTTCCGGCGGACGCGAGCGCCGCCGTGCTCCGCCTCAGTCGTCTGTTCCTCAAGTGGACCCTCCCCGGACATCCGTGCGATGAATAGGGGGATACTCTCGGCTGTGTGTTCGCTGGGAACAGAGGCGGCGCGGGTTCTTTGCCAATCCGATAAACGGAGAGAGCCGTTCGGTCGACGGAGGGTCAGTCCAGCGCCGCCAGCGCCTCGTCCAGCGCCCGGCGCAACCGCAGGGCGTCCGGGGCGACGGCCGTCAGCAGCACGGCGGGCCCGGCCAGCGGCAGCACCGCGGCGCCCGCCGGGCACACCCGCGCGGCCGGCGGACGCGGGGCGAACTCCGGGCGTACGACGACGATCTGGCCGACGGCGCGGTGTCCCGCCAGGACCGCGGGGCCGTCCCAGCCTCCCGGGGCGCCGGGGCCGCAGGACAGTTCCTGGTCCAGCACGTGGCGGCCGGCGATCCGCACGGTGAGGCGACTGGTGAGGCGGCCCGGCTCCTCACCGGTCCGGCCGAGCACCTGTTCCTCGCGCAGCACCAGGCGGGCCGTCGGCGCGAGGTCGGCCCGGGTGGTGACGTGCAGGTCGCTGCCGGCGGCGGAGATCAACTGCTCGGGCAGCCAGCGCAGTTCGCCGCCGTCGGCGACGGTGAGCCGGACGTCGTAGCGGGCCTCGTCCTTGGTCTGGCCGGGCAGGGCGAGGGTGGCCGCCGCGGAGCCGACGCGCAGCCTGGCGCCCTCGGCGACCTCGGCCTCCACCCGGAGGCGGTCGCCGCCGAGCGGTCCGCTCATCGCCCCGACCAGCACGACGGACGCCTCGCCGGCCGCGCCCCGGGTCCGCCGCGGCGCGAGGGGGCCCTCGCCCGTCAGCACCGGCAGACAGGTGCCGCCCCGTCCGTCGGGGCGGGCGTCGATGCGGGCGGTGGCGGCGACGGCGGCCGTCACGCCGGGGCCGTCCAGTCGGCGAGCCGGGCGCGCACCCAGTCGGCCACGTCCCGGACGCCGGTCTCCTGGCGCAGCGACTGAAGGACGACGGGCAGTTCGCCGCGCTGCGCCTTGGCGTCGGCGGCCATCCGGGCGAGGTCGGAGCCGACGTACGGGGCGAGGTCGGTCTTGTTGACGACGAGCAGGTCGGCGGTGGTGACCCCGGGGCCGCCCTTGCGGGGGATGTCGTCGCCGCCGGCGACGTCGATGACGAAGATCTGCGCGTCGACCAGGCCCTTGGAGAAGGTGGCGGTGAGGTTGTCGCCGCCGGACTCGACGAGGATCAGGTCCAGCGGGCCGGCCGCGTCCTCCAGGTCCTCGACGGCCTCCAGGTTGGCGGAGATGTCGTCCCGGATGGCGGTGTGCGGGCAGGCCCCCGTCTCCACCGCGCTGATCCGCTCGGGCGGCAGCACGGCCTCCCGGAGCAGGAACTCGGCGTCCTCGCGCGTGTAGATGTCGTTGGTGACGACCGCCAGGGACAGCTCCTCGCGCAGCGCCCGGCAGAGCGCCGCCACGGTGGCGGTCTTGCCGGACCCGACGGGTCCCCCGAGCCCGATCCGCAGCGCCCGCCGGGTGCCGTCGGGCCGGCGGGCGTCGGCGCTGAGGGCGACGGGGCCGGAGTGGGAGTGGTCGAGATGCATGGGAACGGCTCCTCAAGGTGGGTGGCCCGTCCGGGGCGGGGGGACGGGCGGGGCGGACGGGGACGGGCCCCGGGGGGGCGGGACCGGTGGGGACGGGCAGGGACGGGCCGGGGGGACGGGCAGGGGACGGGCCGGAGGGACGGGCAGGGGACGGGTCGGAGGGGACGGGCCGGGGACGTCGCCTTAGGACGCGAACAGTCGTGCGGGCCACCCGGCGTGGGCCTCCGCGAGGATCTCCAGCAGCGGCGCGGACGCGCCGGGCAGCGTCTCGGGCCCCTCGTCGACGGCTCCCCGCGCCGCCGACACCGCCCGGTCCACCACCCGGTCGACCTCCGGTGCCAGTCGCGCCAGCACGCCCGTGGCGTCGAGCGGATCGAGGCTCAGCAACCGCACCGTCGCCGAGGCCGCCCCGCCGACGCTCTCGTACGCCGAGCAGTACGCCGCGTCCGCCGCGCCGAGCCCCGCCGCGCGGGCCGTGAGCCCGAGCACCACCGGCTGGTGGGCGCCCTTGGGGAAGTCCCGGGCGAGGGCGTCGAGTTCGGCGGACGGCCAGGTCGCCCGCGCGGCCCGCAGCAACTGCCGGCCCAGCTTGCGGGCCGCGCCCCGCAGGGCGGGCGAGGGGGTGCGCGCGTCGGCGGCGGCGTCCAGTCGCGCCGGGTCCACGCCGAGCGCGGCGGACGCGGCGAGCGCGGCCGACACCAGCCCGGTGGTGTGCAGCCTGCCCCGGCAGAACTCCTCCAGTTCCCCGGCGCCGGTGATGTGCCCCGCCCGTACCGCCGCCTCGGCGCCGCCGGAGTGCGCGTGCCCGCCGGCGGGGAAGCGGCCGTCGGCCAGGACGAGAAGCGCTGCCCTGGACATCAGAAGAGGAAGTAGCGCTGGGCCATGGGCAGTTCGGCGGCGGGCGCGGCCTCGACCAGCTCGCCGTCGACGTACACGGCGAAACTGTCGGGGTCGATGCGCACCTCGGGCCGCGCGTCGTTCTCCCGCATGTCGGCCTTGGTGACGCCGCGCGTGGAGTCGATCGCCGCGAACCGCTTGCCGAGCGCCAGCCTCTCCGCCAGCCCGTCCTCGATCGCCGAGGCGGTGGCGAAGTTGACCGAGTTGGCGGCCGGGGCGCGGCCGATCGCCCCGTACATCGGCCGGGGCAGGATCGGCTGCGGGGTGGGGATGGAGGCGTTGGCGTCGCCCATCTGCGCGTACGCGATCTGCCCGCCCTTGATGACGAGCAGCGGCTTGACGCCGAAGAACGCCGGTTCCCACAGCACGAGGTCGGCGAGCTTGCCGGTCTCCACCGAGCCGATCTCGCGGGCCATGCCCTGCGCCAGGGCCGGGTTGATCGTGTATTTGGCGACATAGCGACGGACGCGGTGGTTGTCGGCCCGGCCGTCGCCGGGCAGCGCGCCGCGCCGCCGCTTCATCACGTGCGCGGTCTGCCAGGTCCGCATGATCACCTCGCCGACGCGGCCCATGGCCTGGGAGTCGGAGGAGATGATCGAGATCGCGCCGAGGTCGTGGAGGACGTCCTCGGCGCCGATGGTGGAGGGCCGGATGCGGGACTCGGCGAAGGCGAGGTCCTCGGGGACGGCCGGGTTGAGGTGGTGGCAGACCATCAGCATGTCGAGGTGCTCCTCGACGGTGTTGACGGTGAACGGCCGGGTCGGGTTGGTGGAGCTGGGCAGCACGTGCGGCTCGGAGACCACGGTCATGATGTCGGGCGCGTGACCGCCGCCCGCGCCCTCGGTGTGGTAGGCGTGGATGCCGCGCCCGCCGATCGCGGCGAGCGTGTCGCCCACGAAACCGGCCTCGTTGAGGGTGTCGGTGTGGATGGCGACCTGCGCCCCGGTGGCGTCGGCGACGGTGAGGGCCGCGTCGATGGCGGCGGGCGTCGCGCCCCAGTCCTCGTGGATCTTCAGGCCGACCGCGCCGCCCCGGATCTGGGAGAGCATCGCCTCGTGGGAGACGGTGTTGCCCTTGCCGAGCAGGCCGACGTTGACGGGGTAGGCCTCCATCGCCTCCAGCATCCGGGCGAGGTGCCAGGGCCCGGGGGTGACCGTGGTCGCCTTGGAGCCCTCGGCCGGTCCGGTACCGCCGCCGACCAGGGTGGTGATGCCGGACGCGAGCGCCTCGTCGGCGACCTGCGGGCAGATGAAGTGCACGTGCGCGTCGACGGCACCGGCGGTCAGGATTCGCCCGTTGCCGGCGATGATCTCGGTCTCGGGGCCGATGACGAGGTCGGGGTGGACGCCGTCCATGGTGTCGGGGTTGCCGGCCTTGCCGATGCCGGTGATCCGGCCGTCGCGGATGCCGACGTCGGCCTTGATGATGCCCCAGTGGTCGACGATCACCACGCCGGTGATGACGGTGTCGGGGGTGCCCTCGGCGCGGGTGGCCCGGGACTGGCCCATGGACTCGCGGATGACCTTGCCGCCGCCGAACACGGCCTCCTCGCCGGAGTGTCCGGGGCCGCCGGAGCGGTCCTCCTCGATCTCGATCAGCAGGTCGGTGTCGGCGAGCCGGATGCGGTCGCCGGCGGTGGGGCCGAACAGGTCGGCGTAGGCGGGGCGGGAGATCTCAGGCATCGAGGGCACCTCCGGTCTCCCCGCGCAGTCCGGGCACGGTCCGGGCGCCCGCGAGGGGGACGAGTCCGACGTCGACGGGGATGCCGGGCTCGAACCGGACGGCGGTGCCGGCGGGGATGTCGAGCCGCTTGCCGCGCGCCGCGGCGCGGTCGAAGTCCAGGCCGGGGTTGGCCTCGGCGAAGTGGTAGTGCGAGCCGACCTGCACGGGCCGGTCGGCGGCGTTGAGGACGGTCAGCCGGGTGACCTCGCGGCCCTCGTTGTAGACGATCGGCCCGTCGGCGAAGAGGATCTCTCCGGGAATCACGGCGTTCCCCCTCAGACGATCGGGTCGTGGACGGTGACGAGCTTGGTGCCGTCCGGGAAGGTGGCCTCGACCTGGACGTCGTGGATCATCTCCGGGATGCCCTCCATGACGTCGTCACGGGTGAGCAACCGGCGTCCGGAGGCCATCAGTTCCGCGACCGTGCGGCCGTCCCGGGCGCCTTCCAGGACGTGCGAGGTGATGAGGGCGACCGCCTCGGGGTGATTGAGCTTCACCCCTCGGGCCCGGCGCTTCTCGGCGACGTCGGCCGCCACATGGATGAGCAGCCGCTCTTGCTCGTGCGGGGTCAGTTGCACGTCCCACCTCACAGTCTTCGCACCGGACCGCGACGGGTCCGGCTGCCGCGCGGCCACCGGGGAGAAGTCGCAGGTGACCGGGTCCGCAGGCTAGTTGCGCCGCGTTTCGGTCACGTTAACCCAGTAATGATCAAGGTCCGTTGCTCCGGGTTACTTCTTGATAGTCCTTTTGCCTGGACCTGACCCGGAGCCGCCGGTACGTCATCTGTGACGTCGGGACGGCCCGCTCCGGTCGGCGGCGCGGCGTGCCGGGGGGGCACCCCGCCGCCGTCCGGCGGCAGTTGGCGCGGCGCCCGCCCGGACCGCCGCGCGGGGTGTCCGGATCGGGGGCGGTCAGGGCCGAACGGGGTACGGCCTTTCGGCGTACGCACACGCCGTTCTCCGGGCCCCTCCGGCTTGCGCGACGCGCGTGCCCCACCAGCGCGAAGAGCCGCTCCGCCGCTGGTCCGGGGAGCCCCGGCCGCCGCGCCGCCGGGTCGAACAGAGCGACTTCCACCCGAACGGGTGAGTGGTGAGTAACAACACAAATCCCCGGTTCCGTTGGGAATTTCGGACGTAAGTGCGTCAAGATCCCTGACTGACGACAAGACCCCGCCGCAGCGGCGGGGCGATCCGGGCGGACGCCGAGTCCTGCCGCCGCCCGGATGACCGGTCGACAGGAGTGGATCGGCAGGAGTGGAGGACCCGAGCATGACGGGTCGCCGGTACGGCCGTCTTCCGCGGAAGGCGCCGGGCCGAGCAGCCCTTGGGGTGAAGCCGCACTCGTGCGGCCGGGCAACTTCGCCAGCCCGAATCCGACAGGTCATCCTTCACAGGCGGCTGACGAAGGGTTGCGCATGACTGCGCTCAATCGTGTCCCGTCGCTCATGGCCCGTGCCGGTACGGCCTCGGCCCTCACCATCGCCGCCGTCGGCGGCTCGATCGTGGTTCCCGGCATCGCCGCCGAGGCCGCCGCGGCCGCCCCTGCGACGAAGGCGCTGAAGATCGCGGCCTCCAAGAAGGGCGCCCCGTACCGCTACGGGGCCACCGGGCCGTCCCGGTTCGACTGCTCCGGGCTGACGCTGTACTCGTTCAAGAAGGCCGGCAAGAAGCTGCCCCGCACGGCGGCCCAGCAGTACAACAAGACGCGCCACATCTCCGCCGGCCACCGCAAGGCCGGGGACCTGGTGTTCTTCCACTCCGGCCGGAGCGTCTACCACGTGGGCATCTACGCCGGCAAGGGCAAGATCTGGCACGCCCCGAAGACCGGGGACGTGGTGCGCCTGCAGAAGATCTGGACCAGGAGCGTCTGGTACGGCCGGGTCAAGTGATCCGGCCGGGCCCGTACGGCCGCAGGTGACCGCCGCACCGTCGCGGACGGTCGCGGGGCCGCGTACGGGCCTGTAGGGGCCGCTCGGGGGCTTGACACGCGCCCGAGCGGTTACCCGTTCGGCATGGCCGACCACCGTCCCTGTACCGCCCGCAACGAGACGCCGCTCCAGCGCGCCGACCGCAACTTCGTGGAGCTGCTCCAGGAACTGCGGGTCACCCAGACGGGGGTGCAGATCCTCTTCGCGTTCCTGCTGTCGCTGGCCTTCACCTCGCGCTTCACGGAACTCGACACGTTCCAGCGGGCCGTCTACGTCGCGACGCTGCTGCTGGTGGTGCTGGCCGCGACGCTGTTCACCGCGCCGGCCGCGCTGCACCGCTCGCTGTTCCAGCAGGGCGCCAAGCCCCGCATCGTGCAGGTCTCCTCCCGGCTCGCCTCGGCCGGCCTGGGCGTCCTGGTCTTCGCGTTCACCGGGTCCGTGCTGCTCGTCGTGGACGTCACGACCGGCCGGGCCGGCGGTCTGGCGGCGGGGGCGGCGACGCTGCTGGCGTGCCTGGGGCTGTGGGGGCTGCTGCCCCGGCTGGTCCGCCGCGCCGGGCTGACCGCCGACCGCGGTGCCGGGACCGCCTCGACGGGGTCCGCGGAAACCTCTTCGGACGCCGCCCCGAACGCGCCCTCGAACGCCGCCTCGGAGGCGTCCCCCCATACCACCACGCGGGTCGCCCCCCGGGCACCGCGTCGCGTCCCGGCCCCCGCCCGCCGCGCCCGGTCCCGCCCGGTGCCGGCCCGGCGGACGCCGGTCACCCGCTCCCGCTGACGGCGGCAGGCCATGCGTCCGCCCGGCCCGGGACGCCGTGTCCCTCAGGCCCGCCGGCGGTTCCCGCGGCCTCTCGCCGGGACCGGAGCGGGCGGGCCGGACCAGGGGAGTTCGACCGAGACCGTCTTGCCGCCCCCGCGGGTGGGGCGGACCCGGAACCGGCCCCCGCACTCCGCGGTGAGGGAGCGGATGATGACCAGCCCCCGCCCGTTGTCCTGCTGGACGGCCGCGGGGAGCCGCTTGGGCAGACCGGGGTGGCTGTCCGTGACACCGATGAACAGCCTCTCGTCCCGGTCCAGCGCCAGATGCACCGTGAAGGTCGGCGACAGCCCCAGGGTGTGCTGCACCACGTTGGCCGCCAGCTCCGAGACGATCAGCCGGACCGTGTCCGACACTTGCGTGTCCGACGGCATCCCCCACTCCGTGAGCGTGCCGACCGCGTACGTCCGGGCGGCGGAGACCGAGGCTGGATCGCTCGGCAGAGTGACGGATGCTTCCAGATGGTCTGCCATGGCGAGGTCGTCCCTTTCCGCCGGGACCGCGGTCCGACACGGAGCGGATGGTTCGAGTACGGTCCCGGACTGGTGCTTCGTCGCCAGAGTGCCATCACCGTCCCGGTAACGGGTGGCGATCCACCAAGAGATGCATATATCTGTCGCTCGAAGCGGTGAACTCTGCGACGCGAGACCGTTTTCCGGCGGCTCATAAGGAGTAAGGGAGTGGGGGTCCATGCAGCACGGTCCGGTGGTGCGCCGCCGCAAGCTGGGCGCCGAACTGCGCGCCCTGCGCACGACGGCGGGCATCACCAGCGGTGAGGCGGCCCGGCTGGTGGGCTGGCACCAGTCCAAGGTGAGCCGGATCGAGACCGGCACGAGCGGCGCCAAGCCCGCCGACGTACGGCTGCTGCTGGACGCCTACGGCGTGGTCGACCCCCAGTTACGGGAGTTGCTCCTGGTGTTGGCGGGCTCGGAGGACCGCGGGGAGCGGCAGCACTGGTCGCACGCCTACCGCGGGGTGCTGCCGCCGACGTACCGGGACTTCATCAGCCTGGAGTCCCAGGCCAACGCGATGCGCACGCTGGAGACCACCGTCGTCCCCGGGCTGCTCCAGACCGCGGAGTACGCCCGTGAGGTCACCCGGGCCGCCGTGGACGGGCTCTCCGAGGAACGGCTGGACGCGCTGGTGGAGGTGCGGCTGGCCCGGCAGAACGTGCTGCGCTCCGGGGCTCCGCTGGAGCTGAGCGCCGTCCTGGACGAGGCCGTGCTGCGCCGGGAGGTGGGCGGGCCGGAAGTGATGTCCCGCCAGCTCGATCGGCTGATCGAGGCGGGGCGGTCGCCCCATGTGCGCCTGCAAGTGCTGCCGTTCGGCGCCGGGGCGCATATCGGCGTCACCGGCTCTTTCGTAATCTTCTCATTTTCGAGCACTTCTGATCTGGACGTAGTTGTTCTCGACCACTTGACGAGTAGCCTCTATCTGGAGCGTAAAGAAGACCTGGAGGCCTATACCGAGGCCTTCGACGCCCTTCGACAACACGCCCTTTCGCCCGACGACACACTGGAATTCATCGCCGCGACAGCGGCCGGCGCATAAGGAGGCACCATGTCCGCACTGCCCCGGCACGTTCCCTGTACCCGACTGCCCGAAGTGCGGTGGCTGCGCAGCAGCTACAGCACCGGAGCGAACAACTGCGTCGAGACGGCCCGTCCGTCGGCCGGCCCCTGGGCCGGACTGCTCGCCGTACGGGACTCCAAGGACCCGGCGGGGCCCGCGCTGCTGTTCTCTCCCGAGAGCTGGACCCGGTTCGCCGACCGGATCGCCCGTATGTAGGAAGTGCCCGGCATCGAGCGACGCACGGCCGTGCCACGCCGACTCATGGCCGCGTCTCGCCGATCAACCGCACAGCGCGTTCCACCTGTTCCCCGGAGAGGTCCGCCCGAGCGGTCAGCCTGAGCCGTGAGATGCCATCGGGCACGGAAGGAGGACGGAAGCAGCCCACGCTCAGGCCGGCCGCACGGCAGTCGGCCGCCCAGCGCACAGCCCCCTCCGGGGACGGGGCGCGTACCGAGACCACCGCGGCGTCCGGCCGGACCGTGTCCAGGCCCGCGGTGGTCAGTTCCGTGTGCAGCAGGTCCGCCACCTCCCGGGCCCGCGCCGCCCGTTCCGGTTCCCGGCGCAGCAGTCGCAGGGCCGCGAGGGCCGCGCCCGCCGCCGCCGGGGCGAGGCCGGTGTCGAAGATGAACGTCCGGGCGGTGTTGACCAGGTGGCCGATCACCCGGGCGGGCCCGAGGACCGCGCCGCCCTGGCTGCCCAGCGACTTGGAGAGGGTGACCGTGACGACCACGTCATCGGCGCCCGCGAGTCCCGCCGCCCGCGCGCTGCCCCGGCCGCCGTCGCCGAGTACGCCCAGGCCGTGGGCGTCGTCGACGATCAGCCCGGCGCCGTACTCCCGGCACACGGCGGCGAGGGCGGGCAGCGGGGCGGCGTCGCCGTCGACGGAGAAGACGGCGTCCGACACCGCGACCGCCGCCCCCTCGTGCGTCGCCAGTGCCTTGCGCACGGCGTCCGGGTCGGCGTGCGCCACGACCTGCTTGGTGCCGCGGGCCAGTCGGCAGCCGTCGATGAGGGAGGCGTGGTTGCCGGCGTCGGAGACGAGCAGCGAACCGTGCGGGGCGAGGGCGGTGACCGCGGCGAGGTTGGCCGCGTAGCCGGAGGACAGGACCAGGGCGGCCTCGAAGCCGCAGAATTCGGCCAGTTCTCGTTCGAGCTCGGTGTGCAGCGCGGTGGTACCGGTGACGAGCCGGGAGCCGGTCGCGCCCCCGCCCCAGGTCCGGGCCGCCCGGACCGCGCCCTCGGTCACCTCGGGGTGCCGGGCCAGACCCAGGTAGTCGTTGCTGGCCAGGTCCAGCAGCGGGGAGTCGGCGGGGCGGGGGCGCAGGGTCCGGGTGAGTCCGGCGCGGTGGCGGGCGGCCGCCTGCTCGTCGATCCAGCCGAACGCCATGGGCCCCTCCCGGACGGGTTTTTGTAGGCAGTGCACAGACATTAGCGGCCCGGCCGTCCGGGCACAGTGTGGCGATACCCACACACCGAACCGTCTTCGTTGTGCGAAGTCTCCTTTGCCCGGGGCCGTCGGGTAGGACAGGATCGGCTCCCATGGACCTGCTGAACACGCTGGTGGACAAGGGACTTCGGCGCGAGCTGCCGACCCGCGAGGAGGCGCTGGCCGTCCTCGCGACCTCCGACGACGATCTGCTCGACGTGGTGGCCGCGGCCGGGAAGGTGCGCCGGCACTGGTTCGGGCGACGGGTGAAACTCAACTATCTCGTCAATCTCAAGTCCGGGCTCTGCCCGGAGGACTGCTCCTACTGCTCGCAGCGGCTGGGCTCGACGGCCGGAATCCTCAAGTACACCTGGCTCAAGCCCGATCAGGCGTCCGAGGCCGCCGCGGCGGGCGTGGCCGGGGGCGCCAAGCGGGTGTGCCTGGTGGCGAGCGGCCGGGGCCCGACCGACCGGGACGTGGACCGGGTCTCCGAGACCATCAAGGCCATCAAGGAGCGCAACGAGGAGGTCGAGGTCTGCGCCTGCCTCGGGCTGCTCTCGGACGGCCAGGCGGAACGGCTGCGCGCGGCCGGGGCGGACGCCTACAACCACAACCTCAACACCTCCGAGGCGACCTACGGGGAGATCACCACCACCCACACCTACGCCGACCGGGTGGACACGGTGCGCAAGGCGCACGCGGCGGGGCTGTCGGCGTGCTCGGGGCTGATCGCCGGGATGGGCGAGAGCGACGCGGACCTGGTCGACGTGGTGTTCTCGCTGCGTGAGCTGGACCCGGACTCGGTGCCGGTGAACTTCCTGATCCCGATGGAGGGCACGCCGCTGGAGAAGGAGTGGCACCTCACCCCGCAGCGGTGCCTGCGCATCCTGGCGATGACGCGGTTCGTCTGCCCGGACGCGGAGGTACGCATCGCGGGCGGCCGGGAGGTCCATCTGCGGACCTTGCAGCCGCTGGCCCTGCACCTGGCCAACTCCGTCTTCCTCGGCGACTACCTCACCAGCGAGGGCCAGGCCGGGAAGGCGGACCTGGAGATGATCGCGGACGCCGGGTTCGAGGTGGAGGGCGCCGACCGGGTGACGCTGCCGGAGCACCGGGCGGGCGGTTGCGGACCGTGCGAGCCGAGCGGTTCCGCTCCGGTGGCCGAGCAGCCGCGGACCGACCTCGTCGCCGTACGCCGCCGGGGTGCCGGGACGGACCTCGCGCCCAATGCCTGAGCTGAGCGTGCCGGAGCTGCTGGCACTGGACCGCCGGCACGTCTGGCATCCGTACGGGCCCATGCCCGGCCGGCAGGACCCGCTCGTCGTCGCCTCGGCGAGCGGGGTCCGGCTGCGCCTGGCGGACGGTGCGGGCGAACTGGTCGACGGCATGTCGTCCTGGTGGTCGGCGATCCACGGCTACAACCACCCGGTGCTCAACGAGGCCGTGCGCGAGCAGACGGGGCGGATGAGTCACGTGATGTTCGGCGGGCTCACCCACGAACCCGCCGTACGCCTGGCGAAGCTCCTTGTCGACATGTCGCCCGACGGTCTCGAACACGTCTTCCTCGCCGACTCGGGGTCGGTGTCCGTCGAGGTCGCCCTCAAGATGTGCCTGCAGTACTGGCGTTCGCTGGGCCGGCCCGGCAAGCGGCGGCTGCTGACCTGGCGCGGCGGCTATCACGGCGACACCTGGCAGCCGATGTCGGTGTGCGACCCCGAGGGCGGGATGCACGGGCTGTGGAGCGGGGTGCTGCCCCGCCAGGTGTTCGCGGACGCGCCCCCGGCGGCCTACGAGGAGGCGTACGCGCAGCGGTTGCGGGCGCTGGTGGAGCGGCACGCCGGTGAACTGGCCGCGGTGATCGTGGAGCCGGTGGTGCAGGGCGCGGGCGGGATGCGGTTCCACTCCCCCGCGTATCTGCGGGTGCTGCGCGAGGCGTGCGACGCCCACGACGTGCTGCTGGTGTTCGACGAGATCGCGACCGGGTTCGGGCGCACGGGTGCGCTGTTCGCGGCGGAGCACGCGGCGGTCACGCCGGATGTGATGTGCGTGGGCAAGGCGCTGACCGGCGGATATCTGACGATGGCGGCGACGCTGTGCACGTCCCGGGTGGCCGAGGGGATCTCCCGGGGCGAGGTGCCGGTGCTGGCGCACGGGCCGACGTTCATGGGCAATCCGCTGGCGGCGGCGGTGGCGTGCGCGTCGATCGGGCTGCTGCTCGGGCAGGACTGGCGGGCCGAGGTGAAACGGATCGAGGCGGGGCTCCGGGACGGGCTGGCGCCCGCCGCCGGGCTCCCGGGCGTGCGGGACGTACGGGTGCTCGGCGCCATCGGGGTGGTGCAGCTCGACCACCCCGTCGACATGCGGGCGGCGACTGAGGCGGCGGTGCGCGAGGGCGTGTGGCTGCGGCCGTTCCGCGACCTGGTCTACACCATGCCGCCGTACGTCACCGGTGACACGGACGTGGCGCGGATCGGGCGCGCGGTGTGCGCGGCGGCGCGGGAGGGATGACATGGCGGTTGTGGTGATCACGGGGACGGGCACCGAGGTCGGCAAGACGGTGGCGACCGCCGCCGTCGCGGCGAGCGCGGTGGCGGCGGGGCGGTCGGTGGCCGTGCTGAAGGCCGCGCAGACGGGGGTGGCGCCGGACGAGCCCGGGGACGCCCAGGAGGTCGCGCGGCTCGCGGGGGCGGTGACGGCCGTGGAGGTCGCCCGCTATCCGGAGCCGCTGGCGCCGGCGACGGCGGCGCGGCGGGCCGGGCGGGCGCCGGTGCGTCCGGACCGGGTCGCGGAGACCGCGGCCAAGCTGGCCACCGAGCACGACCTGGTGCTGGTGGAGGGCGCGGGCGGGCTGCTGGTCCGGTTCGACGCGGCGGGCGGCACCCTGGCCGACGCCGCCGCGCTGCTCCAGGCGCCGGTGCTGGTGGTGGCGGCGGCGGGGCTGGGCACGCTGAACACCACGGAACTGACGGCGCGTGAACTCGGTTCACGGGGAATCCCGCTGTTGGGTGTGGTGATCGGGAGCTGGCCCGTGAACCCGGATCTGGCCGCCCGCTGCAATGTCGTCGACCTCCCGGACGTCGCCGGCGCCCCGCTGCTGGGCGCGCTGCCCGCCGGGGCGGCCGGCCTGGCCCCGGCCGCCTTCCGGGCCGCGGCCCCGCACTGGCTGGCCCCGCGCCTGCACGGCACCTGGGACGCGGAGGCGTTCACGGTCCGCGAGTCGCCGTAAGGGGCGGGGCGGCCGGACGCCGGGGACGGTGGGGGTCGCTCCCGGCGCGGAACCGGTGCGGCGGCGGGCGGGTGACCGGGGCGCGGGCGGGTGACCGGGGCGCGGCGGGTGCCCGAAGATCGGGCGGATGACCGGGGCCGGGGCGGGTTGGCCGAGGCGTGGGTGGATGGCCGAGGCACGGGCGGGTTGGCCGAGGCGTGGGTGGATGGCCGAGGCACGGGCGGGTTGGCCGAGGCGTGGGTGGATGGCCGAGGCACGGGCGGGTGGCCGAGGCACGGGCGGGGGACAATCGCCGTAGGGCAGCGCGTACGCCTCGCGAGGGAGGTCCCATGGCGCTCCGTTCCCCCGGCCGCCGCGGCGCAGTGCCCCCGGACGCCGTGCACCACCCGCTCTTCGCCCGCTGCTACGCCCGGACCAGCGTCGCCGCCGAGACCCGGATGGGCATGGCGGGCATCCGGCAGCGGCTGCTCGCGGGACTGTCCGGGCGGGTGATCGAGATCGGCGCGGGCAACGGCCTGAACTTCGCGCACTACCCGGCCGCCGTCCCGGAGGTCGTCGCCATCGAGCCGGAGCGGTCCTTGCGGCAACTGGCCGTGGCGGCGGCACTGCGCGCGCAGGTGCCGGTGGACGTGGTGCCGGGCGTCGCCGAGGCGCTGCCGGTCAAGAGCGAGGGCTTCGACGCGGCGGTGCTCTCGCTGGTGCTGTGCAGCGTCCGCGACGTGCGCCGGGCCCTGGCGGAGCTGCGTCGGGTGCTGCGGCCCGGCGGCGAGGTGCGGTTCTTCGAGCACGGCCGGGGCGGCGGCCGGGCGATGCGGCTGACCCAGCGCGTCCTGGACCGCACGGTGTACCCGCCGCTGGCCGGCGACTGCCGGCTGTCCCGGGACACGGTGACCGCGCTGCGCGACGCCGGGTTCGCCCTGGGCCCCTACCGGCGCCTGCTGCTGCCGGAGACCGGCCCGAGGCTGCCCACCTCGTACTGCGTGCTGGGCACCGCCTGGCGACCGTGCGCCCGGGGGTAGCTCACCGGCACCAGGCGCGCAGTTCCGCGGCGATGTCCTCCACCGACGCCGCCCCGCTCTTGACCAGCAGCGCCAGGTCGCGGACCTGCTCGGGCGAGGTGACCACGCGCAGGCCGCTGGCGACGAGGTAGGCGTAGGCGACCGCCGCGGCGAACAGCGCGTTGGAGCGCTCCAGGGCGGGGACGTGGACGAGGAGTTGCAGCAGCGCGGCGGCGCGGGCGTGCGGGCTGTCGTAGACGGGGACGTCGAGTATCTCGGCGCGGTGGCGGGCGACGGCGGCGACGAGGGCGCCCCAGTCGGTGACCTGGGGGTCGCCCGGCGTGCGCTGCTCGGCCAGCATGAGCAGCCAGGCGAGGTCGATGCTCAGAGGACTCAAGGGATCAGCGGCGGTGCTCGCCGGCCTCCTCGGCGAAGACCCTCTCGTACCGCTTCATGAAGTCGGCGGCGGCCTCGACGAAGGTGTGGCCGGTCTCACCGGTGTCCTGCCGGACCAGTTCCTCGATGTAGCGGTTGACGCTGATGCCCCGGGCTCCCGCGCGCTCCCGGGCGGCTCGGGCGGTGTCCTCGTCCACCCGCACGTTCAACTGGGTCTTCGCCATGCTGCCGACGCTAGCGCCGGGCCACTAGCACGGCAAGGGCGGTCGGCGGTGGCACGGGAGGGACGCGGGGCGCGGGGGAACCATGCCGCGTACCCCGTCCGCGCCGCCTGCCCCGCCGCCCGCCGGGAAAGGCGCTGGCGGCCACCGCGCCCCGGTGGTGGAATCGCGGACGGCGACGCAAGTGGTCCGCTCGCGAAGGGAGTCCGCATGTCCCGTCCGTTCCGCTTCGGTGTCAGCCTGACCGTCCCCGCGCCCGCCGAGGAGTGGCGGGCCAAGTGCCGCCGGGCCGAGGAACTGGGCTACGACGTGATCCTGGTCCCCGACCACCTCGGCATGGTCGCCCCGTTCCCGGCGCTGGTCGCGGCGGCCGGAGTGACCGAGCGGGTCCGGCTGGGCACCTTCGTGCTCAACGCCGCCTTCTGGAACCCGGCGCTGCTGGCCCGCGAGATCGCCACCACCGACGCGCTGACCGGCGGGCGCCTGGAGGTGGGGCTCGGCACCGGGTACGTGGCGGCGGAGCACACCTCGGCGGGACTGCCGTTCGGTACGCCGGGCGAGCGGGTGGACCGGCTGCGGCGCACGGTGGAGGAACTGCGCAAGCTGCTGGACTCCCCCGGGCACCGGCCGCGGCCCGCGCAGGAACCCCGGGTGCCGCTGATGATCGGCGGGAACGGCGACCGGGTGCTGCGGCTGGCCGCCGGGCACGCCGACATCGTGGCCTTCACCGGCGCCCGCTCGGTGCCGGGCAGCGCGACCGGGCGGTTGGCGCCGGTCACGCCCGGGGAACTGGACGAACGGGTCGCCCGGTACCGCGACCTGGCCGCCGACCGCGCGGAGCCGGCCGAACTCAACCTGCTGATCCAGGCGGTGGCCGTCACCGACGACCGCGAGGCCGTCGCCCGGTCCCTGGCCGAGCGGCTCCCGGGCGCCACCGTGGAGCAGGTCCTCGACCTGCCGCTGCTGCTCGCCGGACCGCTGGACCGGATCGTCGGCCAGGTGCTGGCCCAGCGCGAGCGGTACGGGTTCTCGTACCTGACCGTGCTGGAGCCCTGGATGGAGGCGTTCGCTCCGGTGGTGGCGGAGCTGCGCGGCCGGTGAGCCGTCCGGATACCGGAATCACCCCACCGCGCGGCGGCGGATGTGGTGGGGTCGCGGCATGACCGACCTGCGGATACGGGCCGCGACGCCCGACGACCTGGACGATGTGCTGGCCTTCTGGAAGGTGGCCGCCGAGGGCACGAGCATCAGCGACGACCGGACGGGCGTGGAGCGACTGGTGGCCCGCGACCCCGGGGCGCTGCTCCTCGGGGAGCGGGACGGCGCGCTGGCCGGCACGGTGATCGCCGGGTTCGACGGCTGGCGCTGCCATCTGTACCGGCTCGCGGTCCATCCGGACCACCGGCGCCGGGGCATCGCCTCGGCCCTGCTCGCCGCCGCCGAGGAACGGTTCGTCGCGCTCGGCGGGCGGCGCGGCGACGCGATGGTGCTGGTCCGCAACGAGCGGGCGCAGCACGCCTGGCGGGCCGCCGGGTACCGGCCCGAGGAGCGGTGGCGGCGCTGGGTGAAACACCTCACCTGACGGTTCTTTGCCGATCGTTTACCCGGCGCGGGCGACTCTGTGGACCACGACCGGTGAGCCTCACGGCATGCGACGACGCGCGTACCACCCCGTCCTGGCCGATCATGGGACGGAGGTGACCCGATGACCGAAGTGCTCCTGCTGCTGGTGGCCATCCTGCTCTCGCTGGCCTGCGGCGCCTTCGTCGCGGCCGAGTTCTCCCTGACCACCGTCGAACGCGGGGAGCTGGAACGGGCCGCGGCGCGCGGGGACCGCGGGGCGGCCGGCGCCCTGAAGGCCGTACGGAATCTGACGTTCCAGCTTTCCGGGGCGCAGCTCGGCATCACGGTCACCAACCTGGTGGTCGGCATGCTGGCCGAACCGTCGGTCGCCGCGCTGCTCGCGGGGCCGCTGCGGGCCCTCGGCGCGCCCCCGTCGACGGCCTCCTCGATCGCGCTGGTGCTGGGCACCGCCCTGTCGACGGTGGTGCTGATGGTGGTCGGCGAGCTGGTGCCGAAGAACTGGGCGATCTCCTCGCCGCTGGCCGTGGCCCGGCGGGTGGCCACGCCGCAGCGCTGGTTCAGCTCCGCCTTCCGGCCCTTCATCACCCATCTGAACAACACGGCCAACCGTGTGGTGCGCCGGTTCGGCGTGGAGCCCGCCGAGGAGCTGGCCTCCGCGCGGGGGCCGCAGGAGCTGGCGGCGCTGGCCCGGCACTCGGCCAAGGAGGGCGCCCTGGAGGCGGACACCGCCGAGCTGTTCGTCCGGACGCTGAACCTGGCCGACCTCACCGCCGAGAACGTGATGACCCCGCGCGTGCAGGTGATCGCCCTGGAGTCCCGGGCGACCTGCGAGGACGTGGCGAACGCGACCCGGGCGACCGGGCTGTCCCGGTTCCCCGTCTACCGGGACAGCCTGGACGCGGTGGTGGGCACCGCGCACATCAGGGACGTGCTGGCGGTGCCCGCCGAGCGCCGGCCCGGGGTCCCCGTCGCCGACCTGATGCGCGAGCCGCTGCTGGTGCCGACGACGCTGACCGTCGACCGGCTCCTGGACCGGCTCGCCGGGCGGCGCACCATGGCCGTGGTGATCGACGAGTACGGCGGGACGGCGGGCGTGGCCACGCTGGAGGACATCGTCGAGGAGGTCGTCGGCGAGGTCCGCGACGAGCACGACCCGCACGAGACGCCCGAGCTGGACCCGGCCGGCACCGACGAACGGGGCCGCGCCCTGTACCGGGCGGACGGCTCGGCCCGCCTGGACCGGCTCGCGCGGCTCGGGCTGCGGGCGCCGGAAGGACCGTACGAGACGCTGGCGGGGCTGGTCGCGGCGGAGCTGGGCCGAATCCCGGCGGCCGGCGACACCGTACGGGTGGCGGGCTGGCGCCTGGACGTCGTGGACGCCGCCGGCCACCGGGCCGCCCGGGTGCTGCTGCACGCCCCGCTGGACGACCGCCGGCCCCCCGCCGAGGACGAGGAGGCCGGGCGATGACCGCCGTACAACTGCTGATCGGCCTGCTGACGTTGGTCGTCAACGCCTTCTTCGTGGGCGCCGAGTTCGCGCTGATCTCGGTCCGCCGCAGCCAGGTCGAGCCGTACGCCGAGGAGGGCGACCGGCGGGCGAGGAGCGTGCTGTGGGGGCTGGAGCACGTCTCCGCGCTGCTGGCCGCCGCCCAGTTGGGCATCACGCTGTGCACCCTGGTGCTCGGCATCGTCGCCGAACCGGCCATCGCGCATCTGCTCGAACCGGTCTTCCACGCGGTGGGCGTGCCGTCCGGCGCGGGCCACGCGGTCTCCTTCGTGATCGCGCTGGCCCTGGCCACGTATCTGCACATGCTGCTGGGCGAGATGGTGCCGAAGAACATCGCGCTGGCCGAGCCGGTGCGCAGCGCGCTGCTGCTCGGGCCGCCGCTGGTGGCACTGTCGCGGGCGCTGCGCCCGGTGATCTTCACGGTGAACGCCTTCGCCAACGGCCTGCTGAAGCTGCTCAGGGTGGAGGCGAAGAACGAGGTGGCGGCGACGTTCACGGACGCGGAGCTGGCCCAGATCGTGAAGGACGCCGGGGAGGCGGGGCTCATCGACGACCGCGCCCAGGAGCGGCTGCACGACGCCCTGGAGCTGGGCCGGCGGCCGGTGCGGGACGTGGTGCTGCCGCTGGAACGCGTGGTGCACGCACGCGTGGGCATCACCCCGGAGCAGTTGGAGCGGCTCTCCGCCGAGTCCGGGTTCTCCCGGTTCCCGGTGGTGGACGACGGACGGCGGATCGTCGGCTACCTGCATGTGAAGGACGCCCTGGACGCCTCGCCGCGCGACGTGCCGTTCCCGCCGCGGGACATGCGGCCCATCGCCCGGGTGCGGGAGGGCACGCCGCTGGACGACGTGCTGACCGCGATGCGCCGCACCCGCACCCACGTGGCCGCCGTGCTCGGCGCGGACGGGAGGCTGGCCGGGCTGGTGACCATGGAGGACGTGCTGCGGGAGCTGTTCGGCCGGCGGCCCTGACCCGGCGGCCGGGCGACCGACCGACTGGTATGCCGCCGGGCGCCTCGGGATACCATCGCTGTCGCCATGCAGAAGAACCCCACGTACTCCAGCCTGGTCGCGGTCGGCGACTCCTTCACCGAGGGCATGTCGGACCTGCTGCCCGACGGCTCCTACCGGGGCTGGGCGGATCTCCTCGCCGCCCGGATGGCCGCCCGCGGCCCCGGGTTCCGGTACGCCAACCTCGCCGTGCGCGGCAAGCTGATCGGGCAGATCGTCGACGAGCAGGTGGACGTGGCCGCGGCGATGGGCGCGGACGTGATCACCCTGGTCGGCGGGCTCAACGACACCCTGCGGCCCAAGTGCGACATGGGCCGGGTGCGCGGGCTGCTCACCGAGGCGGTGGAGCGGCTGGCCCCGAACTGCAAGCAACTGGTGCTCATGCGCAGCCCCGGCCGCCAGGGCCCGGTCCTGGAGCGGTTCCGGCCCCGCATGGAGGCGCTGTTCGCCTGCATCGACGACCTCGCCGCGCGGCACGGCGCCGTCGTCGTCGACCTGTACGGGGCGCCCGCGCTGGCCGACCCGCGGCTGTGGGACGTGGACCGGCTGCACCTGACCACCGAGGGGCACCGCCGGGTCGCCGAGGCGGTGTGGCAGACGCTCGGGTACGAGGCCGAGGACCCGCGGTGGCACGTCCCGATGCCCACCGCGCTGCCGCCGGGCTGGGTGCTGCGCCGGGCCGCCGACCTCCAGTTCGCCCGGCAGCACCTGCTGCCCTGGATCGGCCGCCGCCTGACCGGCCGCTCCTCCGGGGACGGCCGCCCGCCCAAGCGACCGGAGCTGCTTCCCTACGACGGCCCCCTGGGGTGACCCCGGCGCCGCTCTCGTAGGTTCCTACAGCTCCCCCCTCGGCGCCGGCCTGCACGAATCGCCAGTAGAATCCGTACCCGTGACTTCCGCTCCCGCCAAGCCCCGCATCCCCAACGTCCTCGCCGGACGCTACGCCTCCGCCGAACTGGCCGTCCTCTGGTCGCCCGAGCAGAAGGTGAAACTGGAGCGGCAGCTCTGGCTCGCCGTGCTCCGGGCGCAGAAAGACCTCGGCATCGAGGTGCCCGCCGAGGCGATCGCCGCCTACGAGCGCGTCCTGGACCAGGTCGACCTCGCGTCGATCGCCGAGCGCGAGAAGGTCACCCGGCACGACGTGAAGGCGCGGATCGAGGAGTTCAACGCCCTCGCCGGGCACGAGCACGTGCACAAGGGCATGACCTCCCGGGACCTGACGGAGAACGTCGAGCAGCTTCAGATCCGGCTCTCCCTGGAGCTGGTGCGGGACCGCACCGTCGCCGTCCTGGCCCGCCTGGGCAAGCTGGCCGGGGAGTACGCCGAGCTGGTCATGGCCGGCCGCTCGCACAACGTGGCGGCGCAGGCCACCACGCTGGGCAAGCGCTTCGCCACCGCCGCCGACGAGCTGCTGGTCGGGTACGCCCGGGTCGAGGAGCTGCTCGGCCGCTACCCGCTGCGCGGCGTCAAGGGTCCGGTCGGCACCGCCCAGGACATGCTGGACCTGCTCGGCGGCGACGCGGACAAGCTCGCCGAGCTGGAGCGGCGGATCGCCGGGCACCTCGGCTTCGGGCAGGTCTTCACCTCCGTCGGCCAGGTCTACCCGCGCTCGCTGGACTACGAGGTCGTCACCGCGCTGGTGCAGGTGGCGGCGGCCCCCTCCTCGCTCGCCAGAACCATCCGGCTGATGGCCGGGCACGAGCTGGTCACCGAGGGCTTCAAGCCGGGCCAGGTCGGCTCCTCGGCGATGCCGCACAAGATGAACACCCGCTCCTGCGAGCGCGTCAACGGCCTGATGGTGATCCTGCGCGGCTACGCCTCGATGACCGGCGAGCTGGCGGGCGACCAGTGGAACGAGGGCGACGTCTCCTGCTCGGTGGTGCGCCGGGTGGCGCTGCCCGACGCGTTCTTCGCGCTGGACGGGCTGCTGGAGACGTTCCTGACCGTGCTCGACGAGTTCGGCGCCTTCCCCGCCGTCGTCGCCCGGGAACTGGACCGCTATCTGCCGTTCCTGGCCACCACCAAGGTGCTGATGGGCGCGGTCCGCGCGGGCGTCGGCCGGGAGACCGCGCACGAGGCGATCAAGGAGCACGCCGTGGCGACCGCGCTGGCGATGCGCGAGCAGGGCGCCGAGCGCAACGACCTGCTCGACAAGTTCGCCGCCGACGAGCGGCTGCCGCTGGACCGGGCCGAGCTGGACGCCCTGATGGCCGACAAGCTCTCCTTCACGGGCGCCGCCGCCGACCAGGTGGCCGCCGTCGTCGCCCGCGTCGAGGAGATCGTCAAGCAGCACCCCGAGGCCGCGGGCTACGCGCCCGGCGCGATCCTCTGACCCCCCCCCCGGCGCGCCATGCCCCGCTTCACCCCCGCGGAACTGGAGGCCGCCCGCGACCGTCTGCTGCCGGACGTCGTCGCGGACGGTCTGCGCGTGCTGTTCTGCGGCATCAACCCCGGTCTGCTGTCGGCCGCGACGGGCCACCACTTCGCCCGCCCCGGCAACCGCTTCTGGCCGGTGCTGCACCTGTCCGGGTTCACGCCCCGCCTGCTCAAGCCGTCCGAGCAGGAGGAGCTGCTGTCCTACGGGCTCGGGATCACCAACGTCGTCGCGCGGGCGAGCGCGCGGGCCGACGAACTGACCCCGGAGGAGTACCGGGAGGGCGGCCGGCAGCTCGCCCTCAAGGTGGCCCGGCTGCGGCCCCGCTGGCTCGCGGTCGTCGGCGTCACCGCGTACCGCGCCGCCTTCGACGACCGCAAGGCCCGGGTGGGCCCGCAGGACCGGCTGATCGGCGACTCACGGGTGTGGGTGCTGCCCAACCCCAGCGGGCTGAACGCGCACTGGACGGCGCATACCATGGCGGAGGAGTTCGCCCGGCTGCGGGAGGCCGCGGAGGCGTAGCGGACGCGGTGGGTCCGGAACGCGGTGGGTCACGGTGGTGCCGTCTGCGTGACGGCGGCCAGCAGGCTCACCTCGTCGGCCGGGTCCCGGTCGGCGACCGCGAGGGCGACCCAGCGGCCGGTCCCGGTGACCTCCCGGAGGTAGGCGACGCGGGCGCGGGCGCTCAGCCCGGCCCAGGGCTCGGGTATCTCCTCCGCCCGCTCGGTGCGCAGCAGGACGGTCTGCAGGTTCAGGATCTCCGACTCGCCCCACCGCTCGGCCAGGAGGGCGTCCAGCGCGTCCCGCTCCTTCTCGTACTGCTCCACCGTCACCGCGCGCTCAGCCGGGTCGCCGCCGCGCAGCCCGTGGCTGGTCCGCAGCACGGCGAGGTGATGACCCCCCGCCCCGCCCGCCGACCCGACGCCCGACGGGCCGTGCCCCGCCGGGAAGGGGCGGGAGCACAGCTCGGTGATGAGGGCGATGTGCCGTGCGAAGTCCATGCCTCCCAGTAAAGCGCCCGGCACTGACAATTGGCGGCCCGTCAGGCGTCGCTGCGCCGCAGCCTCCACGCACCGGCGCCCACCGCGGCGGCCGTCCACAGCGCGGTCACCGCGAGCCCGGTCCAGGGGCCGACGCCGCCGTCGTACGACTCGTACAGGACCACCTGGCCGGCCTTGTCCGGGAGGAAGTCGGTGAGGCCGCCGGCCAGGTCGCCGATCACGAAGGAGACGACGAGGACGAACGGGATCACGATCGACAAGGTGGCCGCGCCGCTGCGCAGCGACGCGGTGAGACCGGCCGCGAACAGGGCCATCAGCGTCAGGTAGACACCGCAGCCGACGACGCCGCGGAGCTGCTCGGCGGCGTCGAGCCCGCTCGCGGCGGGGCCGAGCCCCGCCCGCGCCACGAGCAGCGAGGCCAGGGCGGTGACCAGCCCCACGGCGAGCGCGGGCAGGGCGACGGCCGTGAGCTTGGCCGCGAACCACCGGCCGCGGCGCGGCACCGCGGCCAGCGACACCCGGACGGCGTGGCCGTGGTACTCGCTGGACATCGCCAGGGCGCCGAAGGAGACCGCGGCGATCTGACCCGGTATCACCCCGGACAGCGCCGTGAACAGCGGGTCGGACTCCGGGTCCGAGGTGTCGGAGACACCGGCGACCGCGGAGAAGGCGGTGGTCGCCGCGAACAGCGCCAGCAGGGTGCCGCACAGCGACCGCAGGGTGCGGACCTTCATCCACTCCGAACGCAGGACGGGGACGAACGGCATGGTCAGACCTCCTGGGGCCGGGCGGCGAACTCGGTCGCGGCGGCGGTCAGATCGAAGTACGCCTGCTCCAAGGTGCCCTCCTCGGCCGCGAGTTCCAGGACCGGTACCCCGGCGGCCGACAGGGCGCGGCCGATGTCGTCCACGCACGCGCCGTCCACGCTCCAGTGCCCGTCCTCGCCCCGCACGGCGTCGTGGCCGTGCCGGGCGAGGACGCTCCTGAGGGCGGTGGCGTCGGTCGTACGGACGCGGACCCGGGGCCGCACACGCGCGTGGATGAACTCCCGCATCGGGGTGTCCGCCAGCAGCCTGCCCCGGCCGAGGACCACCAGATGGTCGGCGAAGGACGCGGTCTCGTTCATGAGGTGGCTGGAGACCAGGACCGTCCGGCCCTCGGCCGCGAGCCGGCGCAGCAGTTCCCGGGTCCAGACGATGCCCTCGGGATCGAGGCCGTTGGACGGCTCGTCCAGCATCACCACCTCCGGGTCGCCGAGCAGCGCGGCGGCGATGCCCAGCCGCTGCCGCATGCCCAGGGAGTACGTCTTCACCCGGCGGTGGGCCACGGACGCGATCCCGGTCTCGGTCAGCACCTCGTCCACCCGGCGGGCGCCGATACGGTTGCTGAGCGCCAGGACGCGCAGGTGGTCCCGGCCGGTGCGCGCGGGGTGCGGGGCGTGCGCGTCGAGCAGGGCGCCGACGTGCCGCAGGGGTTCGTCGAGGGCGGCGTAGGGGCGGCCGCCGACGGTGGCGGTCCCCGAGGTGGGCCGGTCCAGGCCGAGCACCAGCCGCATGGTGGTGGACTTGCCGGCGCCGTTGGGTCCGAGGAAGCCGGTGACGCGGCCGGGGCGCACGCTGAAGGTGAGATCGTCGACGGCCCGTCGGCCGCCGTACTCCTTGGTCAGGGCGTGGACGTCGATGCTGGTCATGGCAGCAGCGTGGCCGCCCGGACCGGGCCGGGGCCTCCCCCGCCGGTGGAGACCGTCTCCCCCGTGCGAGGGAGGTCCGCTGTCAGTGGCGGCTGACACGATGACGCCATGGTCCGCTTGCTGCGCCCGCTCGTGCGGGGGACGACGTACACCCGGCTGCTGCACCTGTGGGTGCCGATGCTGTTCGTGAGTCTGTGGTTCCTCATCGACGACACGAGGCTGTGGGTGCCCGCGCTGGCGGCGGCCCCGCTGGGGCTGGTCGCGGGGGTGCGCGGCGGCGAGCGGGTGCAGGCGCGGTGGCTGCTGGCGCCCGGCGGGGCGGACCCCGGTTTCCCCGAGGGCCCGGCCAGGACCTGGCGGGACCGGCTGCGCACGGTGGTGTGGCTGGAGGTGCGGATGGCGCTGGGCTGGCTGACCACGTTCGCCTGCGTCTGGCTGCCCGTCACCGCGTACGGGCTGGTCCGGTTGGCCCTGGGCGAGCGGACCGGCACGTTCGCCGGGGAACTGGCGCCGCACTGGGCGTACGCGCTGCTCGTGCCGCTGCCCCTGCTCGCGCTGTACGGCGCGGTGGTGGGCCTGGGGGCGGCGGTCACGGCGGCGGCCCGCGCCCTGCTCGGCCCCTCCCCCACCGAGCGGCTCGCCGCCCTGGAGGAGCGCACCGAGCAGCTTCTGGAACGCAACCGCATCGCCCGTGAGCTGCACGACTCCATCGGGCACGCGCTGACCGTCGCCGTGGTGCAGGCCGGCGCGGCCCGGACGGCCGGCGACCCGGAGTTCACCGACCGGGCGCTCGCCGCCATCGAGGAGACGGGCCGGGCCGCCCTGGAGGACCTGGAGCGGGTGCTGGGCGTGCTGCGCGAGTCGGGACGGCCGGTGAGCGCCCGGCCGACGCTCGCGGACGCCGGCAAGCTGCTGGAGTCCGCGCGGGCCTCCGGCGCCGAGGTCGACGCCGAGCTGACCGGCCCGCTGGGCGGCGTGCCGGGCCCGATGTCCCGGGAGGGGTACCGCATCCTCCAGGAGTCGCTGACCAACGTGCTGCGGCACGCGGGCGCCGTGCCCGTCCGGGTCCGGCTCGACGTGGCGGACGACACCCTCGGCCTGGAGATACGCAACCCGCTCCCGGCCGCCGCCCCCGGTCCCGGCCGGGGCAGCGGCCTGCGCGGCATACGCGAGCGGGCCGCCCTGCTCGGCGGCCACGCCCGCACCGGCCCCGACGCCGGCGACTGGCGGGTGCGGGTGGAGCTGCCGCTGCGCTGATCTACGCTGGCCGGATGCCGGTCACCGTTCTGCTCGTCGATGACGAACCCCTCGTGCGGGCGGGGCTGCGGGCCGTGCTGGCCGCGCAGTCCGGCATCGAGGTGGCCGGGGAGGCGGCCGACGGGGCGGCGGTGCTGCCGCTGGTGCGCAAGCTGCGGCCCGACGTGGTCCTCATGGACGTGCGGATGCCGTTGCTGGACGGGATCGAGGCCACGCGCGTGCTGCGGACGCTGGACGCGCCGCCGAGGGTCCTGGTGGTGACGACGTTCGAGAACGACGAGTACGTGTACGAGGCGCTGCGCGCGGGCGCCGACGGGTTCCTGCTGAAGCGGGCCCGGCCCGCGGAGATCGTGCACGCGGTGCGGCTGATCGCGGAGGGCGAGTCGCTGCTGTTCCCGGCCTCGGTGCGGCAATTGGCCGCCGCGTACGGCGACGACGGCGGCGGGAACCGGGCGGCGCGGGCCGCACTGGAGCGGGCCCGGCTCACCGAGCGGGAGGGCGAGGTGCTGCGGCTGATGGCGCGGGGCCTGTCCAACGCGGAGATCGCCGCCGAGCTGGTCGTCGGCACCGAGACGGTGAAGTCGCATGTCAGCGCCGTGCTGGCCAAATTGGGGGCCCGGGACCGCACCCAGGCGGTGATCGCGGCGTACGAGTCGGGGTTCGTCTCCCCGGGGTGAGCCCGGCCGGGCGGCCGGCGCTCGCCGGGTGGTGACGCGACGAGTACGATCCGGCCAACACGGGCACGAGCTGGGAGGACGGACGGTGGGGCGGCTGACCGGCGGGGACCCCTCGCTGCTGCGGAGGATCAACTCCGCGGTGGTGCTGCACGCCCTGCGTGCCACGGACTGCGCGACACTGACCGAGATCACCGCGGTGACCGGCCTGTCCCGGCCCACCGTCGAGGGCGTCGTGGAAGGGCTGATCGAGGCCGGCCTGGTGATGGAGGCGGCGCCGGAGGAGACCACGGCCCGGCGGCAGGGGCGGCCGGCCCGCAGGTTCCGGTTCCGGGCCGAGGCGGGGCATCTGCTGGGGCTGGAGATCGGGCCGCACCGGGTCGCCGCGCTCCTGGCCGACCTGGACGGGCGGGTGATCGGCGCGCAGTCCAAGGACGTCGAGGTGAGCGCGCCGGCCGACGAGCGCCTGGAGAGGCTGCGTTCGGTCGTCGCCGAGCTGCTGCGGCGGGCCGGGGTGGCGCGCGGCTCGCTGCGGGCCGTGGGGGTGGCGACGCCGGGGATCGTGGAGGCTGACGGCACAGTGCGGCTGAGCACCGCGCTGCCCGAGTGGACGGGGCTGAGGCTGGGCGAGCGGCTGGGCCGTTCCTTCCGGTGCCCGGTGCTGGTGGAGAACGACGCCAACGCGGCGGCGGTCGCCGAGCACTGGAAGGGCGCGGCCACCGACACCGACGACATCGTGTTCGTGCTGGCGGGGCTGAGTCCGGGGGCCGGTTCGCTGATCGGCGGCAAGCTGCACCGGGGGTACGGCGGGGCGGCCGGGGAGATCGGCGCGCTGCATCTGCTGGGCCGGGAGGTGACGCCGGAGAAGCTGCTGTCCACGACCAGCGAGCCGCTGCACCCGCTGGACGAGCAGGCGGTCGCCGAGGTCTTCGCGCAGGCCCGCGGCGGGGACGAGCGGGCCCGCGCGGCGGTCGACCGGTTCCTGCGGAAGCTGGTGCACGACGTGGCGGCGCTGGTGCTCGCCCTCGACCCGGAGCTGGTGGTGGTCGGCGGCTGGGCGGCCGGTCTCGACGGCGTACTGGAGCCGCTGCGGCGGGAGTTGGCCCGCTACTGTCTGCGGCCGCCGCGGGTGACCCTGTCACTGCTGGGCGAGGCCGCGGTGGCGACGGGTGCGCTGCGGCTCGCCCTGGACCATGTGGAGGAGCAGCTCTTCGCGGTGGAGGGCACGACGGCCCGCCGCTGAGGTCAGCAGGCGCGGCTCCGCGGGCCGTGGTGGATCTCCACGTCCCCGGAGTCGCCGAAGGTCAGCCGGCAGGTGTCCGCGCGGTAGGTGGCGACGGAGAGGGCGGCGACGCCGGCGCCGGCGCAGTACCGGGTGGTGACGACGAGGACGGGGGCGCCGGGCAGCCGGTCCAGTTGGCGGGCGTCCTCCGCGTGGGCCGAGCCGAGTTCGACGGCGTTCTCCTGGTGTTGCAGTTCCAGGCGGCGCAGTTCGCGCAGGACCGCACGGGCGCGTGCCGCCCCGGACGGCGCGTCGATGGCGGAGAGGTCGGGCACGGAGGCCGGGGGGATGTGCAGCAGTTCCGCGGCGACCGGCCGGCCGTCGGTGACCCGGGAGCGGCGCACGGTGTGCACGGGCTCGTCGCGGCCGGTGCCCAGGGCGTCGGCGACGGCCGCGGGCGGCACCGCCAGGACGCTGTCGAGGGGCTGCCAGCCGTCGTCGGCGGCGGCGCCGGGCCAGTCGTGCTTGCGGGAGCCGACGGCCACGCCGACGCGCGGCGGGGCGACGGTGGTGCCGACGCCGCGGCGGCGCTGGAGGCGGCCCTCCAGTTCGAGCTGTTCCAGCGCCTGGCGGAGCGTGGCGCGGGCGACGCCGAAGCGGGCGGCGAGGTCACGCTCGTTGGGCAGGATCTCCCCCACCGAGAACTCCGAGTCCAGCGCCTCGGTGAGAACGGTCCTGAGCTGCCAGTACTTCGGTTCCGGCACCGTGTCGAGCTGCGTGGTCCCCACCCTGTCCTCCGCGATCGCCGGGTCCGGCGGCGTTTAAAGCGCCCTTGTTTATTAAAGGTTGTTTCACTTCTCTGCGACCATAGGACGCCCCTCACCCTTGGTCAATACCAATCCCGCCCAGTGGTCAGGCGGTCGGCAGGGCGCGCAGCTTGTCGGGGTTGCGGATGATGTAAACGGTCTGGATCAGGCCGTCGGCGACGTCGAGCTGGAAGACGGAGTCGGGCCGGCCGCCGGAGAGGACCAGCAGCGCGGGGCCGCCGTTGATCTCCAGGAAGCGGTAGGCGGCGTCCACGACGCCCCCCTTCGCCACGCCGGCGAGGAAGCGGCCCACCTTGCCGGCGCTCTCCAGGACCCGCAGCGGCGCCTTGGACCTGCCGCCGCTGTCGCCGACCAGCCGGACGTCCGGGGCGAGCAGGGACAGCAGCCCGTCGAGGTCGCCGCCGCTCGCCGCGGCGAGGAACCGCTCGGTCAGGTCGCGGCGCCGGCCGGGGTCGACGTCGTAGCGGGGACGCCGCTCGTCGACGCGGCGGCGGGCCCGGCCGGCGAGCTGGCGCACCGCCGCCTCGCCGCGGTCCAGCAGGGCGGCGATCTCGGCGTACGGGTAGCCGAACGCCTCCCTGAGGACGAACACCGCCCGCTCCAGCGGGGACAGCGACTCCAGGACGACGAGGACGGCGAGGGAGACGGAGTCGGCGAGCACGGCGCGCTCGGCGGCGTCCGGGACGGTGGCGCCGAGGTCGGTGACGTAGGGCTCGGGCAGCCATGGGCCGATGTAGGTCTCGCCGCGGGCCTTGATCTGGCGGAGCCGGTCGACGGCGAGGCGGGTGGTGACGCGGACCAGGTAGCCGCGCGGCTCCCGGACGTCGTCGCGGTCGGCGCCGGACCAGCGCAGCCACGCCTCCTGGACCACGTCCTCCGCGTCGGCCGAGCGGCCCAGCATCCGGTAGGCGACGCCCAGGAGGTGGGGGCGGTGCGTTTCGAAGACCTCGGTCGCGGTGTCGGTGGTCACCGCTCCATCCCAGCGGACGCCTCCGACGGTTGTCCAGGCGGTGCCGCCGCACCCCGGCCGAATTCGAACTACAGCATGGCGAACAGAAGCACGGCACAGGTCTACCCGTCGGTAGCTTTTGCTGACAGCCTGTCTACAAGCCACAGCCTGTCGACGAGCCACCCGTCCCGACGAGGAGCCTCATGTCCGCCACCGCCACCGCCACCGTCCCGGTCTCCACCCCGCACGGCCCCCGGGAAGCGACCGTCTCCTACACGCGCCTGGGCGCGGGCGAGCCGCTCGTCCTGCTGCACGGCATAGGCCATCACCGCCAGGCGTGGGACCCGGTGGTGGACATCCTGGCCACCGAGCGCGAGGTGATCGCCGTGGACCTGCCGGGGTTCGGCGCGTCCCCGGCGCTGCCGCCGGGCCTGTCCCACGACCTGCCGACGACCAGCGCGGTGCTCGGCGGGTTCTGTTCGGCGCTGGGCCTGGACCGGCCGCACCTGGCCGGCAACTCGCTCGGCGGTCTGCTGGCCCTGGAACTGGGCCGCCAGGGACACGCCCGGTCCGTCACGGCCCTGTCCCCCGCCGGCTTCTGGTCCCAGACCGAGCGGCGCTACGCCTTCGGGGTGCTCGCCGGGATGCGGGCGACCGCGCGACGGCTGCCGCTGCCGCTGGTCGAGCGGCTGTCCCGCACGGCACTCGGCCGGACGGCCCTGACCAGCACCATCTACGCCCGCCCCGGCCGCCGTTCGCCCGAGGCCGTGGTCGCCGAGACCCTCGCCCTGGCCCGCGCCGAGGGCTTCGCCGAGACACTGCGGGCCGGGCGCGAGGTGCTGTTCACCGACGACGTGCCCGGGATACCCGTCACCATCGCCTGGGGCAGCGGCGACCGGCTGCTCATACCCCGGCAGGGCGCCCGCGCCAAGAAGGTGATCCCGCACGCCCGGCTGGTCCGGCTGCCCGGATGCGGGCACGTCCCGATGAACGACGACCCGGCACTGGTCGCCCGCGTCCTCCTGGACGGCAGTCGCCCTCAGTCGTCCAGCGCCTTCAGTACCTCGCTCAGCACGGTCGCGTTGTAGGGCATGGCCGCGTGGGGGGTGTGATCGTCGGGGTCGATGTCCTGGAGCAGGAGGTTCCGGACCTCAACGCCCTCGGTCGACGCCAGCGCGCACGAGGTGTACGGGGTGACCACGTCGTCGTAGGCGGTGGCGATGACGGTGTGCCGGACGCCCGGGGTGGTCTCGCCGAGGGCGGCGAGTTCCCCCTGGAAGGGGTGGTCGTGCTGGAGCTGCGGCCAGGCCGGCACGAGCGTCCCGACGGCGCCCCGCTCGACGAGTTCCGTGGCGCCGGGGATCTGCCGGGCGAGGTTCATCAGGCCCTGGGCGGTGACGCCGTGATTGCTGGGCGCGATGCCGACGAAGTTGCGCACCTTGGGGCCGCCGCCCAGGGCGTTGAGGTAGTAGCGCGGCATCATGCCGCCCTGCGAGAAGCCGACGATGTCGACCTGTTGCGCGCCGGTGCGCCGCAGTACCTCGTCGACGAACTCGCCGAGCTGCCGCGCCGATCTCTTGATGTCGCCGAGGCCGAAGATCAGCGGGTGGCCGTACTGGCCGTAGTCCAGACGGAAGATCCGGTACCCGTGCTGCCTCAGCAGGGGCGCGGCCGAGGTCCAGGTGTAGCCGCGGTTGCCGAAGGTGCCGTGGACCAGCACCACGGGGCGCGGGTGCTCCTCGGTCAGCGGCTTGGCCCAGTCGTCCTCGCCCGCCGGGATGTCGACGGCGCCGATGACGGTGGCCCCGGCGACCTGGACGAGGGCGGCCGCGCGGTGGGGCGCCTCGGTGATGTCCGTGACGACGTTCGCCGAATTGAGTCCCGGCAGACGCGGGTTGAGAGAACTCATGGCGTCTTTCCTTTGCTGTCGGGGAATTCGGCAGGCTTCCCGGCCTTGCCAGTCTCGCGTGCGGCGAAGGGCCTGGCGATCCCTCGTTCGGGGGAACCGTGCGTGCCGGCGTCCAGGCGGGGCGCCAGCTTGGCGGACGCGGCCCGCAGCAGCCGTACGTACGGGCTCCAGCGGCGGGGGCGGGCCACCCGGCCGGTCAGGGCGCGCTCCGCGCGGTCGAGGCCGTCCAGGAAGACGGCGTCGTGCAGGGGCCGGAAGAACAGCGACCAAACCGGCCAGAGCGGGCCGCGCGGTCGCACCACCAGGGTGTGGCGCAGCACCGACCGCCCGGCGTCGACGCGCTCGACGCCGAACTCGTGGAAGCCCTCGAAGCCCCGGGGCCCGGTGAACCGGAACCGCACCCACCGCCCGGGGACGTAGTCGCTCACCACGTACGACACCAGTCCGTGGCCGCCCGGCACACCGACGGCCAGGGGTCCGTCGAAGCGGACGGGCGGCCACTCGGGCGGCCACAGGCGGTCGTGTTCGCCGCCGAGGGCGTCGATCAGCTCTCCGACGGTCTCCGGCGGGACGGGCAGCGGGCGTTCGTGGACGTTCAGCACGGCGATCACGGACACAGCCTGCCCGGCCCGGCACGGGGGCGGAACTCCCTCGAACGGGTGCCGACTCGCACGCCCGGGGCGTACGGCGGGCACCGCGCGCCATCGGGCGCTCCCACGCCGACCGGACCGTCTGGTGGCCGGAATTCGCCACCGCACCCCGCCGCAGCGGCGCAGCCGGTCGGCCCGTACACCAACTCCGGGCGAAAGATAGCTGGTTGGCCGGTTGTCAGAAGGCACCGCCGTGTGAGGGCGAAGACCGGCCAAAGGTCGCGGGGACGCGGGAGCGGGCGGAGGGGGGACGCCGAATCCGAGCGTAAAGACGGGTGAGAAGGACGACACGACCGGTGGCGCCCAAGTGCCGCCGCCGACAATGGGGGTTGGCCATGGCCGCACGGCTCGGCGGGCCCGGTTCCGGGGGCGGTGCCACCGGCCGGGAGCCCGTGCCACCGGAGGCACTGCCGAAGGCGTGGCGCCCGCTGCTGGCGCGGCCCGCGCTGGCGAAGCTGCTCGGCGATCCGCTGGGGAGCGCCGCCCTCACGGAGATGGGCCGGCTACTGCCGACCCGGGTGGCGCTGCACTCGCTGCGCGTGTTCCTGCTGGCCGACGCCTGCGCGCTGACCGAGGGGACGCGGTTCGACCGGGCCGGGCTGCTGGCCGCCGCGGCGTTCCACGACACCGGGCTGGTGGGGCGGACGCCGCTGGGGCGCGGTGGTTTCCCGCGCAGGTCCGCCGAGTTGCTCGACCGGTTCCTGGCCGAGCGCGAGGTGGACGGCCCCCGGCGGGCGTCGCTCACCCGCGCGGTGCGCGAGCACATGCGGCCGTTCCCGGCGCGCGACGCCGGGCCGGAGGCGCGGCTGCTGCACTTCGGTGTCTGGCTGGACGTCACCGGACGCGGCGAGCGCAGGCTGCCCGGTGAGCGGCGGCTGATCACCGGGCTGGCGCCGACGCCCCTGTTCCCCGTCACCTTCTTCGCCCGGGTGGCGGCCTGCGGGCTGCGCCGGGTGCTGCCGGCCCCGGCACCCGCCGCCCGGTGAGCCGCCGAAGCCGGCACCTCGCTCCGCTCGTCTGCGAAAGGACCGTACACATGCAAGAGGACCAGCGGGATTTCGACGTCGCCATCGTCGGAGGGGGCATCGGCGGGACCATGCTCGGGGCGATCCTCGCCCGGCACGGTGTCCGCACCCTGCTGCTGGAGGGCAGCGGACATCCCCGGTTCGCCATCGGGGAGTCCACCGTCCCGGAGACCACGTTCGGCCTGCGGGTGCTGGCCCAGCGGTACGACGTGCCCGAGATCGGGCACCTGGCGACCAACGGGGCGCTGCGCCGGCATGTGTCCTCCAACTGCGGGGTGAAACGGAACTTCGGATTCGTGTACCACCGGGAGGGCGAGCCCGCCCGCGCCGACGAGTGCAACCAGAACCCGACCTGGGGGCCGCCGCTCGGCCCCGACTCGCACTTCTTCCGGCAGGACGTGGACGCGTACATGTTCCACGTCGCCGTGTCCTACGGGGTCACCGCGCACACCCACACCCTCGTCGACGACGTGAAGTTCGAGGAGGACCGGGCCACCCTGGTCACCCGCGACAAGGGCACCTTCCGGGCGTCGTACGTGGTCGACGCGGGCGGGATGCGGGCCATGCTGCCCGAGCGCCTGGGGCTGCGGCAGGAGCCGCCGTACCGGACGCACTCGCGGACGATCTTCACGCACATGGTGGGCGTGAAGCCCTTCGACACCGTGGGGCCGCCGCGCGAACAGCACGGGATGACCAGCCCCTTCAGCCAGGGCACGCTGCACCACCTGTTCAAGGGCGGCTGGATCTGGGTGATCCCGTTCGACAACCACTCCGAGAGCACCAGCGAGCTGTGCAGCGTCGGCGTCAACCTCGACCTGGCCGCCCATCCCCGCCCCGAAGGCGTCCCGGCCGAGCAGGAGTTCTGGCAGCACGTGCGCCGGTTCCCCAGCGTGGCGCGGCAGTTCGAGCACGCCCGCGCGGTGCGGCCGTACGTGTCGACCGACCGGACCCAGTTCTCCTCGCAGCAGGTCGTCGGCGACCGCTGGTGCCTGCTGCCGCACGCCAGCGACTTCATCGACCCGCTGTTCTCCAGCGGCCTCGCCGTCACGGTGATGTCCCTCAACGCGCTCGGCCACCGGCTGATCGACGCGGTGCGGCAGAACGACTTCGACACCGCCCGCTTCCAGTACCTGGAGCACTGGACCAAGCGGATGTTCCGCTTCTACGACGACCTGGTGGCGTGCAGCTACATCAGCTTCGACGACTTCGACCTGTGGAACGCCTGGAGCCGGGTGTGGATCATCACCACGCTGTACGGCACCAACGGCCAGAACCAGGCCGCCGTCGCCTTCGACAGGACCGGTGACCCCGCCTGCTTCGACATGCTCGAAGCGCCGCCGTACCGGGGGCTCCAGGGCATCGACAACCCATGGGTCGAGCGGCTGTTCGAGCGGTCACGGGACGCCGTGCTCGCCTACCACGCGGGCGAGGCGAGCAGGGAACGGACCGTCGCGCGGATCTACGAGCTGCTCCGCGAGAGCGGGCTGTGCCCGGCCGTGTGGGGCACCCTCGACCCCGGGAACCGCTGCCCGGCCGGGGCGTTCACGCTCTGGCCGCTGACGAAGATCCTGCTGTGGGGCAGGTTCCGCTCCCCGCGGCACGTGCGCGGCGCGTACTTCACCGGCGGCGCCCGCCTGATCGGCAAGGAGGCGGTGCAGGTCTGCGCCACCGAGCTGCGCGACGCCGCCGGCCAGGTGCAGCAGACCGTACGGGACATGTGGGTCAACTGGAACCGTGACTGGACGCGGCGGCCGGCGCCGCGTACCACGGCCGGGCCGCGGCCCGGGGAGGAACCGGCCGCCGGGAAATAATACCGAAAAGTCATTCGCCCCGTATATCGGAGCCCTGCATTCCGGTTTGCCGCCCCAAATCCTCGGGTAGGAAAATCTCAGTCGATGAACGAAAAATCGGCTTCCGATTCATCTGCCTGAAACCGAGAGACAACGGGCTGCAATCCACAATGGCACCACATTCCACCTGCCAATCGCCCGCTGCATGCTCCTGGGAAGAGATCTTCCAGCATCAGGACCGCCTCATGCGGTTGGTTCGACGACGACTGCCGAGCTTCCAGGACGCCGAGGACTGCGTTCAGGAGACCATGGCCCGCGCTGCCGCCCACGCCACGTTGGACAGAAATCGACTCGGTCCCTTTCTGACGTCCGTGGCGCTCCGCCTCTGCATCGACTTCTACCGTGACATGGACCGTCGCAGCAGGTTGTTGCAGCGGGCAGCGCTGATCGATGCCCCCTTGACGACCGAGGAGGACGTCTGTGACGAGGATTTCGGCAGATGGCTGCTGAGTCAGGTCAGGCAACTGCGCGGTCGAGAGCAGGAAGTCATACTCGCACGTGCCGCGGGCATTTCCACTGCGGAATTTGCCCGTATGCACAATATCTCGCTGAAATCGGCTGAGGCCGCTTTCACAAGAGGTCGGGCACGACTCCGTACGGCGTGCTCGCAATCCCTGGAGGGTCGCGCGATGTGAATTCGTCTCCGCCCTCCGAGGAACGACAACCGCCAGATCATCGAACGACAACGCGAAGGGAACACAACCATGAGCGGGAAAAACATCCAGGACATCATGCGGGACTTCGTCGGCGGCGTGACCGACAACTGGAAGGACATGTTCGACGACCTGCTCAACCGCGACGACGACGATGACGACGACGACAAGGACAGGAAGAAGAGGCGGAACCGGAATGACTCGCTGCGGTCGCTGGGGCTGCCCGGGGACCTGTTCGGCGGCTCCTCCAACTCCCTCCCCCCGGCCCTCGCTCTGGCTCTGCTCGGCGGCGGCGGCAACACCAATCCGCTGACCGTGCTGCAGTTGCTGGCCGGGAGCGGAGCCAATCCGCTGGCCGTGCTCCAGTTGCTGAACAGCGGTGCGCTGGGTTCGAACCCGCTGGCCACGCTCCAGACGCTGGGCGCCCTGGGCGGCGGCAATCCGCTCGCCGCGTACCAGGCGCTGGGCGGATTCGGTCAGTTGGCGGGCGGTGCCGGTCAACTGGCGGGCGGACTGGGGCAGGCGGCGGGCGGACTGGGCAACGTCCTGAACTCGGCGGCGGGTCTGCCGGGGCAGTTCGGCCAGATGGCCGGCGCGGTACCGGGCCAGGCCGGCTACCTGGCCGGTCAGGCCGCCGCCGCACCCGGCCAGATCGGTCAGGCGGCCGCACAGGCGGCCGGGCAGGTCGCCGACCAGGCGGCGGCCGGGCTGAGCCAGGCCACCAAGGCCGCGCAGGGACTCGGGGAGACCATGTCCAACCTCAGCGGCGGCCAGCAGCAACAGCAGCAGCAGCAACAGAGGAAGCCCCAGCAGTAGCCGGAAGGCGACGGTACGGGTCGCAACTGCCGGGCGCGGACGCGCGTCCCCGCCCGGCGGCCCGGCGCGTGCCCCCGCGTGCCTGGCACGCGTCGGCGTCGCACGCCGCGTACCCGGCACGCGCCCGGCGTCCAAGAGTGCGTAACCGGCGCGTGCGGTGAGCGTGCGCGGCCGGTGGGCCACCGGGCGCCTGGGTGCCAGTACCGACGGACCGGACCCGCGCGCCGCCGGCCGTACCGCCGATCGAGGAGGTTCCGCCATGCCGTCTGCCGTCGGCGACCGGTTGCGTCTCGTGGTCAAGGTCCTGGGCAGCCTCGCCGCCGACGAGGTGGGCCAGGCCACCAGGGCGCGCCGCCGCAGGCGGGTCGCCGGCCCCCCGGAGGGGTACCCGCCGGACACCGCCGGCTCCGAGCAGCGCCGGGCCAAGGCGGTCCGGCACGCGCTGGAGAGCCTCGGCCCCTTCTACGTGAAGCTGGGCCAGATCCTGTCCACCCGGCCCGACATGGTGCCCGAGTCGATCCGGGAGGAGCTGCAGAACCTGCACGACCAGGTGGACGTCCAGCCGTTCTCGGAGTTCGAGCCGGTGCTGGCCCAGGACCTCGGGGCGGACTGGAAGCTGCGCTTCGACGACATCGAGACGGTACGGCCGCTCGGTGCCGCCTCCCTCGCGCAGGTCTACCGGGTGGTGCTGCCCGGCGGCCGGCCCGCGGTGGTGAAGATCCAGCGGCCCGGCATCCGCGAGGGCGTCCTCGCCGACATGGCGCTGATGCGCCGGGCCGCCCGGATCGTCGCCCGGGTCGCACCGCGCTTCAACGAGGTCATCGACGTCGAGGCGATGCTCGGCTCGGTCTTCGACGCGATGGAACCGGAGCTGGACTTCACCGGCGAGGCCCGCAACATGGACGAGGCCCGCCGGCACGTCCGCGACTTCCGCAACCTGGAGGTGCCCCGGGTGCTGCACGCCAGCCCCCGGGTGCTGGTCCAGTCGCTGGCGGCGGGAGCGTCGGTACGGCACATCGACCGGGCGCACTTCACCGACGGCGAGCGCGTCGAGATCGGCAGGGACCTGCTGCGGTTCATGTACCACGGGTACTTCGTGCACCGCTTCTTCCACGCCGACCCGCACGCCGGCAACGTCTTCGTCGCCCCCGGCGGACCCGCCACGTTCATCGACTGGGGCATGGTCGGCCGCCTGGACCGGCGGACCAGCCTCCAGATGCTGCCCCTGTTCATGACGCTGGCGCAGAACGACGGGGCCGGGCTGGCGCAGCACTGGGCCGAGATGGGCCGGGTGACACCGTGGGCCAACATGCCCGCGTTCACCGCCGACATGGCCGCCTTCGTGCCCAAGGTCTCCCGCCTCTCCCTGGAGGACCTCAACTTCGGCATGGCGCTGACCACCGTGCTGGCCAAGGCGACCAAGCGGGGCATCGGTTCCCCGCCGGCGGTGTCGCTGCTGGGCAAGTCGTTCGCCAACCTCGACGGCTCGGTCCGTTACCTGGCCCCCGAGATCACGCTGTCGGAGGTGTTCGAAGCAGAGGTGCCCAGGATCATGTTCGCGCTGGGCCGCGAGTTCCTCGGCCGCAACCAGTTCGCCCGCAACTCCATGGAACTGCTGCTCACCACCGTCACCAGCCCCGAACAGATGCGCAGAATCCTCGGGGACGTCTCGAACCGGCAGTTCGCGATGAACATCTACGAGCCGCGGACGCCCGCCGCGATGGGCGGCGAGCGGCCCACCCGGCCCTCCCGCAGCCTGCTGGCGCTCGGCGCCCTGGCACTCCTGCTCGGCCGCCGCCGCACCCGCTGACCGCCGGCCCGGCCCGCCCGACGACAGACTCCACCCCGCATTCCGGAGGCCCCCATGCCGCACCCCGCAGGTCCGCAGTCCCTCCCCGCGCCGGACGGGCTCTCCCAGGTCGCCCTCTGGACGGCCGCCGCGCACGCCGCGGAGTACGGCCGCGAGGCGCCGTACGTCCGTGATCCGTGGGCCGGTGACTTCCTGCACGCGGCCGGGTACCGGGGCGGTCCGCCGGGGGACGGCCCGCTGCAGAAGCTGCTGCCCGACTGGGCGGTGGTGCGCAGCCGGTTCTTCGACGAGCACCTGGTGACGGCGGCCCGCGCGGGCTGCCGTCAGGTGGTGCTGCTGGGCGCCGGTCTGGACACCCGGGCGTTCCGCCTGGACTGGCCGACCGGCACGCACGTCTTCGAGGTGGCGGACCCGGCGCTGCTGGCCTTCAAGGAGTACGTCCTCGACGGGGCCCCGGCGGCCTGCGGGCGCCGCGGCGCGGTCGGCGCCGACCCGGCCGGGAACTGGCGCGCGGAACTCCTCGCCGCCGGGTTCGATGCCGCACGGCCCACTGCCTGGCTGGCCGAGACCCTGCTGTACCACCTGCCGCCCGAGACGGTGGAGTCCGTCGTCGCGGCGATGACGGAACTCTCCGCGCCCGGCAGCACGTTCGGCGCCGAGTGCGTCAACGCCGACACGGTGTCCTCGTCGTTCGTGGCGCCGTTCCTCGACGCCCTGTCGGCCACCGGCCTCGCCTGGCACTGGCGGCTCGCCGAGCCGGAGCGCTGGTGGGCCGAGCGCCGCTGGGACGCCCGGGTGGCCGACCTGTTCACGCTGCCCTACGCCGTCCAGCGCCTCGCGCCCTGCCTGCCGCTGCTGCCGGAGGGAGCCGTGAAGTCGGTGTTCCTGGTCACGGGGACGCTCGACGGGTGACTCAGGTCCGTTCCAGCTCCAGCAGGGCCGCCAGCCACAGGTCCGGGAGTTCGTCGGCGCTCGCCAGCGTCTCGTCGTGCACCAGGGTCAGGCAGGCGGTGTCCTGCTGGCTGGTCAGCGTCACCAGACAGCGGATGCCGGCGGCCGTACCGGAGTAGACGGCCGACCAGCGGGACGGGACCCCCTGGTGGACCAGCGGGGCACCGACGTCGACCCGGCTGACCGGCCCGGCGACGACCGCGCCGCTGACCAGGCGGACGCCGAGCCGGGCGCCGATCGCCCGCGGGGTCGCCGCCAGCAGCGCCCGGAAGGAGTCCCGCCGGCGGCCGTCCCGCAGGCGGCCCGTGCTCTGCCGTACCCGCTGGAAGGCCCGCTGCGGCACCGCCTCGTCGCAAGGCAGCACCACGTGCGCGAGGGCGATGCGGTTTCCGGGGGCGTACTCCTCCCCCGGTGCCCGCACCGACATCGGGACCGCCACCGGCAGCGGCGGGTGGGTCTCGCCGGTGGCCTTGAGGTGCCAGGTGCGCACGGCGTGCGAGAGGGCGGTGAGGTAGACGTCGTTGACGGTGCCGCCGTGGGCGCGGGCGGCGGCGCGGAGCCGGGCCAGCGGCGTGGTGACGTGGCAGACGCGCAGGCCGGGGCCGACCGGCCCGTCGAAGCCCGGCTTGGCGACGGGCGGGCCGAAGCCCTTGAGCACGTCGCCGAGGACCCCGGCGACGCCTCGCGGGGCCGGCCGGCCGAGCGACTGCGCGGGCGGGCCGCCGGCGGGGTCGTCGTCGAGCAGGGCGCGGGCGGCGTACACGGCGCCCATGCCGTCCTGGAAGCGGTGGTCGGTGCGGTAGCACAGGGCGTGGCCGCCGCCCGCGCCGTGGACCAGCCACACCTCCCACAGCGGGCCGTCGGCCACGTTCATGGGCCGGGACAGCAGCAGCCGTCCGGTCGCCGCGCAGTCGGCGTCGCCGGTCAGCCGGATCTCCCGGACGTGCCGCTCGGCCGCGATCCGCGGCACGCGCCGGAACACCTTGCCGTCCCGGGACGGGCGGTAGTTCAGCGCCGGGACGCGGGGGGCCCGTTCGGCGACCCGCGCGAGGACCGTGTCCAGGGCCGGGGCGGGCCCGTCGAAGACGAACACCAGGGGCACCGGCAGCGGGCCGCCGCGCATGGCCAGGCGGTAGGCGAGGTCGGCGGCGCCCATCGGCAGGGTCGGGGGCAGCGGGCCGTCGGTGCCGGGTCGCGTGGGTCGCATGGTGAACCTTCCTGTGGGGGACGGGGAACAGCCTGCCGTGTAACGCGGCCGTCACCGTCCGTGACGCGCGGCCAGGCCGACGGCGTCCACATACGCGCGCAGCAGGGGCCGGCCGGGCAGCGCCGGGGCTTTCGACCGGTGCCAGGGCAGCCGTTCGCCGGTCTCCGGTTCACCGAGCAGGGTGGCGGCGACATGGGCGCCGTGCGCGACGGAGAGGGCGAGGCCGTGGCCGCAGCAGCCGCCGATGTACCACACGTTGGGGAAGCCGTGCACCGGTCCGACCACCGGCAGGTCGTCGCCGGTCATGCCGATCCGCCCGGACCAGCGGTGGGTGATCTCCACCCGGGCCAGCTCGGGGCGGAGGGTGCGCAGCCATCCCTCCAGCCAGGTCCAGGCCCGCTCCCGCACCGCCTGGAGCCGGGGCGCGCCGAGCCCGTCGGGGACGGTCGCGGTGCCGCCGCCGGCCACCAGGCCCCGGTCGGGCAGCACCCGGAAATAGGGCGCCAGGGGCACCGCGTCGATCAGCACGTCCCCCGTGCGCCCGCCCAGTGCCTCGTACGCCGGGACGCTCAGCGGCGCGGTGGCGACCGCGTACACCTCCAGTGGGAAGACGGCGCCGACGGGCAGGCCGATGCTCCGGGCGGCGGAGTTGACGGCGAGCACGGCCTGGCCGGCGTAGAGCCGGCCGTGCCGGAAGACCAGTTCGGGGCCGACGAGTTCGCCGGGGCGCACGGTCAGCAGGGCGCTCTCGCCGTAGAACCGCACGCCCTTGGCGGCGCAGGCGCGGGCCAGGGCGCAGGTGAGGGCGGCCGGGTCGAGGGTGGCGGCGGGCAGGTGCAGCATCCCGGCCCGGTAGAGCACGCCGACCCGGTCGCGGACGGCGTCGGCGCTCAGCACGGGCACGTCGAGGCCGAGTTCGCGGTAGGCGCGGGCCTGCCGGGCCAGAGCCACCAGCCCGGCCGGGGTGCGCGCGGCCATGATCTGGCCGCCGGGACGCACCCCGCAGGGCACGTCGAGGCGGCGGCACAGGTCGAGGACGTCGTCCACGGCGCGCAGGCTGGCCCGGTGCATCCGGCGGGCGGCGCGCGGGCCGTGGCGGCGTACCGCGCGGTCGACGGCCGGCCCGGCGCGGGGGCCGAGCAGGCCGGTGCCCCGGCCGCTGGCCCCGGCGGCCGGGCGGCCCGCGTCGACGACGGCGATGTCCAGGCCGGGGGCGCGTTCGGAGAGGTGGTAGGCGCACGCCAGCCCGGCCAGGCCGGCGCCGACGACGGCCACGTCCGCGGTGACCACGCCGTGCAGCGGGGGCTGCGGCGGCAGTTCCGCCGAGGCCCAGCACGGCGTTCCGGCCGGGGCGCTGGTCATCCGGCGCCGTCCGGCGTCCGCTCGGTCAGCGACCGGAACCGGCGGTCGTGCCAGAGCAGCGGGCGGCCGCCGCCCACGTGCACGGCGGCGATCCGGCCGACGACGAGGTGGTGGTCGCCGTAGCGGCGGACGTCCTCGGTCAGGCACACCGACCAGGCCAGCGCCCCGGCGAGCACGGGCACGCCCAGGACGTGGCACAGGTCGCTGCCGGCGAACCGTTCGGCGGCGGTCGTCGTCGGGGACGCGAACCGGGTCGCCAGGTCCTGCTGTTCCTCGCGCAGCAGGTGCACGGCGAAGGCCCGGTGGGCGCGGACCGAGGTGAGGGTGCGCGAGCCGTCGCGCAGGCAGACCAGGAGCAGCGGCGGGCGGGCGGAGAGCGAGGTGACGGCGGAGACGGTCATGCCCAGCGGGCCGTCCTCGCCGGGGGCGGTGACGACGCCGACCCCGGCGGTGAGCTTGGCGTACAGGCCCAGGCAGCGGGCGGCGCCGGGGCCCGGTTCCTCGCCCAGCAGCGGCTCCACCAGGACCGGGGGCGGGGGCGGGGCGGTCGTCCGGTCAGTCACGAGCCGCAGTCGCGCGCTCATCGGTCACCACCTCCGCACCGAGCAGACCGGCCGCGATCTCCCCGATCAGGGTGCGCAGCGTGGCTTCGGCGACCGGGTCGAGGATCTCGGCGAGGCTGGGGATGCCCAGGTCGAAGGCGGCCTCGAAGACGACCAGGGTGCCGCCGTCGCACGGGACGCAGCGCCAGCTCCCGGTGAAGGTCTTGAAGTCGCCGCTGAGCTGTTCGAAGGCGATGGTGCGGGTGTCCGGGTCGAAGGTGTCGCGTTCGCGCCAGCGCATCAGGCCGCCGCGGAAGACGACGGCCCACTCCGAGATCGCGGAGCCGTCGGACAGCGGCGGTTCGACGGCCACCTCGCGGACGGTCTCGGTGAACTCGGGGTAGCGGCGGAAGTCGCAGACGCGCCGGTACACCTCGGCCGGGTCCAGCTCGTCGGTGAGGGCGTGCAGTACCACGTGGGGCATGGTGGGTTCGTTCCTTCCGGTGGGGGGGGTCAGACGGGCATGCGCGCGGCGGTGGCGCGCAGGCCCTCGGCGAAGGTGGTGAGGAACAGCTCCAGCGCCGGGTCGTCGACCACGGCCGGCGGGGTCAGGCGCAGCACCCGGGTGGCGTTGAGGGAGTGGTTGACGAGGACACCGCGGGCGATCATCTCCAGCAGCAGGTCGCCGACGGCCTGTTCCCTGGCGAACTCGATGCCGATCAGCAGGCCCCGGCCGCGCACGTCGCACACCAGCCCGCCCCGGTACGGCGCGCAGATCTCCCGTACGCCGTTCAGGACGCGGGCGCCGAGGGCGGCGGCGCGGGCGACGGTGTCCTCGCGTTCCATCGCGGTGACGGTGGCGAGGGCGGCGGCGCAGGCGATCGGGGAGGCGCCGAAGGTGGAGGTGTGCAGGTAGGGGTCGCTGCCGAACGGCTCGTACGCCTCGCCGGTGGCGACCATGGCGGCGATGGGGACGACCCCGCCGCTGAGGCCCTTGCCGACCAGCATGATGTCGGGCCGTACGTCTTCGGCGTCGACGCCCCACCAGGTGCCCAGGCGGCCCATGCCGGTCTGGATCTCGTCGACGACGAGCAGGGCGCCGTACGTCCGGCACAGTTCGGCGACCCGGCGCAGGTAGCCGGGGCGCGGGATGCGGACACCGCCCTCGCCCTGGACGGGTTCGAGGATGAAGACGGCCCGGTCCCGGTGTGCGCTGAGCGCCTGTTCGAGGCCGGCCGGGTCGCCGTGGTCGACCTGGGTGACGTCCGGGAGCAGGGGCCGGAACGGGTCCTGGTAGGTGTCGTTGGCGGTGACGCTGAGGGCGCCGAGGGTCTTGCCGTGGAAGCCCTTGCGGGTGGTGATCACCGCGGTGCGGCCGTGGGCGCGGGCCAGTTTCAGGGCGGCTTCGGTGGCCTCGGCGCCGGAGTTGACGAAGTGCACGTAGTCCAGGCCGGGCGGGGTGTGCGCGGCCAGCGCCCGCGCGGCGCGGGCGGCGACGGGTTCCAGGAAGACGCGGCTGGCCAGCGGGTGGGTGTCGATCTGCCGGTGCACGGCCTCGACGACGGCCGGGTGGCGGTGGCCCAGCAGGAAGACGCCGTAGCCGCCGAAGTTGAGGAAGCGGCGGCCGTCGTCGGCGTGCAGCCAGGGGCCTTCGGAGCGGACCTCGGCCATGCCGCCCATCACCCGGCCCATCACGGCGCGGCCGGAGCCGATGTGCTTGAGGTAGAGGTCGACGACGTCCTCGGTGGCGGTCCGGGGTGCCGGGGGCGAGACGGTCATGACGCGACCTCCGTGGGGGTCGGGCCGACGGCCTGGTGGCGCCGGCGGCGGGGTACGGGACGGGTGTCGGCCCAGCTCCGCAGGTTGCGGTCGAGGGCGGCGCGGATCTCGGCGCGGGTCGGCCGGACTCCGCAGCCGGGCTCGCCGAGGGAGGTGTCGAAGGGCAGCTCGCGCTGGAAGACGAGGAGCAGTTCGGCGTAGTAGCGGAACCGCTGGTGCATCGAGCCGGGCAGGGCGGTGCCCTCCAGCATCGGCAGCAGCAGGCGGTGCACCGTCTCGATGGGCAGCAGCCGGGGGCGTTCCGGGCGGGGCAGGCCCCGCTCGGCGGCGAACTCCGCGCAGGCGTCGGCGATCTCCCGCAGTTCGACGGCCTCCTTGCCGGCGGTGAGCCAGTACTCGCCGCTGCCCGTGCCGCTCCGCACGAGGTCGCCGACGGCCCGCGAGACGTAGTCCTGCGGAACCATGTCGATACGGGCCTCGGGGGCGCCCGGCAGCACCGGGACCTGGCCGAGGACCATCGCGGCGAGAGCCTTGGTCAGGCCCTGCTGCTCGGCGATCCGGCCGGTGACGGAGTGGCCCATGACGACGGAGGGCCGCACGATGGCCCCGCACTGGCCGCTGTCCCGCATCATCTGCTCGGCGCGCGCCTTGGAGTCGAGGTAGGCGGCGGCGCCGGGGAAGCGCTCGCGGTCCTGGTCGGTCAGGGTGTTCGCCACGAACGCCGTGCTCACCAGGTACAGGGGCGCGTCCGCGCGGGCGGCGAGGTCGAGCACGGTGTCGGTGCCCAGGGTGTTGGTCCGCACGATCTCCTCGGGCGGGATGTACCAGTTGGTCTGGGCGGCGGAGTGCACCACCACGTCCACGCGCAGGGCGAGTTCGTACCACTGCCGGGGGGTCAGGCCGAGGCGCGGGGCGAGCAGGTCGCCCTCGATCTCCTGGACCCGGGGGTCGTGCAGGGGCCGGGTGCGGCGCAGGCAGAGCAGGTCGAAGTCCGGGGCGAGTTCGTCGATCAGGGCACGGCCGAGGACTCCGGAGCCGCCGGTGAGCAGCAGGGTGGGGCGCGCGTCCGGGGCGGGGCGGGGGGCGGGCAGGGCGGTGGGGCGCGGGACGTTCAGCGGCATGGTGGGCTCCATAGGGGGCTCCCTCGCGGTGGTCGCGGCCGGTGCGGGGGCCCGGTGAGTGGGGTGTCGGGCGCCAGGACCCGGGCGGGACCGTCAGGCGATGGCGAGCGGGCGGTCCGCCAGGTACGCCGAGAACGGGCCGGTCATCCGGGAGCGGGACGGCGGGTGCAGGGAGAGGCCGTGGGCGCAGGCGGCGAGGTGGCCGATCTCGTCGGAGGCCATGAAGTTCAGGCCGCCGAGCAGTTCGACCGCGCGGGGGACGATCCGGGCGAGGGCGTCCTGGACGCCGTAGCGGGTGCACAGGGCCTGGGCGAGCGTCGACTCGCCGAGTTCCCCGGCGTCGACGCGGCGGGCGACGCCCTCGGCGGTGGCCATGGCCGACTCGGTCTCCACGAACAGCCGGACCCGCTCGGCCTCGGGGATGCGGTCGTTGAGCAGCACCCGTTCCACCAGGGCGCTCGCCGCGCCGAGGTAGCTGCCGGTCATCAGGACCTGGAACCAGATGAGTCCCGCGGTCTGGAGTTCGTCGAGGGACTCGCCGGTCGCGGAGGCGGTGCGCAGCACGAGTTCGTGGGGTACCAGGACGTCGGTGAGGGTGACCTGTTCGCTCTCGGCACCGGCCAGGAAGGCGCTGGACCAGAAGCCGGTGACGGAGATGCCCTCGCTGTCCGCGGGCACGAGCGCCACGGCCAGTTCCTCGCCCTGCCCGTCCTCGCGCGGGACCAGGACGCTGGCGGTCAGCACGTCCATGGAGCGGGCCAGGCTGCACGGCCGTTTGACGCCGGTGATCCGCAGGCCGTCACCGGTGACGGTGGCGGTCATCGACGGCTGGAGGACACCGGCGCCGCTGCGGCCCTCGGCGAACCCGGAGGCCAGGATGCGGTTGCCGGCGGCCACCCCCTCGATCAGCATCCACTCCAGGCCCTCGCCGAGGCCGCCGAGGCCGACCAGGGTCGCCATGGAGAAGTGGTGCATGGTGGTCGCCACCGCCAGGGACGGCGAACGGCTTCCGATGGCCCGCTGCACCCGCAGCGCGTCCAGCGTGGTGGCGCCCCGCCCCTGGTGCGCCTCGGGCACCAGCAGTCCGGGCCCGCCGCTGTCCCGGAAGAGACCGATGCCCGGACTGCCCGGCCGCTCCAGTTCCATCAGCGGCGTCTCGCGCAGCGCGGGGTCGAGGTCGGGGAGCAGTTTGGCGAGGGTGTTGCGTTCACGTTCGAGGAATCTCATGGGCGTGCGGTCCTCTCGACGACGGCATGGGGGTCTCAGACGGCGTTGGTGGCGCGCAGCAGTTGCCAGACCGCTCCGGGGCGGGGCCTGCCGAGGAAGGCGATGTATTCGGGGAGGACCACGTGGGGGGCCCATTTCTGCTTGTACTCCAGTTGGGAGGCGGCCGGGTAGATCGCTTCGCCGTGCGCGGCGAGCAGCCGCACGAACCGGGTGAACAGCGGGCTGGCGGCGGGCAGTTCGTGGCCGGCGTCGAGCCCGGTGAACGGGGTGAACCCGAAGTGCAGCCAGCCCGCGCCCTCGCGCACCAGGTGTTCCATGACGGTGGCGTTGAGCGCCTCCATCACCCCGGGCGGCGCGTCGGGAAGCCGCCGGCTGAGGTCGTGCAGCCAGCCGGGCCGGCTGCCGTAGACGGGCGAGTAGTTGATGTAGCCGACGGTCTCGCCGCCGATCCGGCCGACGAACAGGCGCCGGTGCCGTTGCAGGGGGCCGGTGCGCTGGCCGATGAGGAACCGCAGCTCCTTGGCGCGCCGGCCCTTGTCCCGCAGCCAGATCCGGTCGATCCGGTCGAGTGACGCGAGGTCGTCGCCGTCCTTGACCTCGGTGACCTCCAGGCCGGCCCGCCGGGCCCGGGAGATCTTGTTGCGCAGCCGCACGAACCGGGAGCCGCGCAGGGTGAACCGGGACAGGTCGACGGCGTACGACGCGCCGATCTGGTTGACGGTGAAGCCGTGCCCGGCGTACAGCTCGGCGTCCTCGCGCTGCAACTGCACCGCCAGCAGCTTCCGGCCGGCGTGCGCCACGAAGGCGTCCAGCAGCGCGGCCCGGTGCTCCGGCGCGGTGAACGGCCCGCCGAACTGCAGGACGTACCGCCCCGAGGCGCGGTAGGCGCAGGCCCCGTCGTACCGGTCGTCGCGGAAGTACTCGTTTCCGCTGTTGAGGGCGAGGAAGCAGCTCGGGTTGTCACTGTGCGCGGCGAGGGTGTCAAGCACCGACGGCATTCGGGCCCTCCACGTGACGGGTGCGCGGGACGGGATTCCCGGGGAACACCGGCCGGTATTTCTGCTCGAACTCGCGGAAGTCCGGGTCGGCCTGCGGTTCGAAGGGGACACCGAACGGTTTGAGGGAGTTCCCGAACAGCGCCCGGTCGACCATGAGGTGGATGGGCAGCGCCAGCAGCGCCCATTCCGGGCGGACGAACAGCGCCCACGCACCGGCCAGGACACCGGCCGTGACCAGGCTGTGCATCACGTTGTAGGCGACGTAGCAACCGCGCGGGACGCGCCGGTCGGGACTGCGCCGGAAGGCGATCGCGCCGGGCAGATAGCCGATGACGTCGATCACCGCGAAAAGCAGGACGAACACGCCCCAACGGATGTCCGGGAGGTGCTGGAAGGCGAGCACGAGCGACACGGCCAGAAAGCCCAGCCATTCGAGCCGGGAGAGGGCGAAGGTGGTTTTCGTCTCGAATCGGTTCTTGGCGTCCACGGGCGCTCCAGATCTGCGCGTACGATTCCGGGGCCCGACATCAGCCTGCCCCCTCGCTGTGGTCTGTCACTCCTGTTTACGCACCAGCGGCGGCCACCCCTCGGGGCCCAACCCCTCGTAGAGTGGGGGCGTTTGGGACGCAGCGATCTTCCGGGGGCCCTTCTCATGACGTCGGTCGCGAACGGTCCGGACGCCTCTTCCGGGACCGCCGCCTGGGAACTGCTGCTGCCGGCCGCGTCCGCACCGGCACGCACGCGTGGCCGCACCCTGCGGGCGGCGCTCAGGGACGCGGTCCGCTCGGGCCGGCTGGCGCCGGGCACCCGGCTGCCGTCGAGCCGGGACCTCGCCGCCGACCTCGGCGTGTCGCGCGGGCTGATCACACAGGCGTACGAGCAGTTGACCGCCGAGGGCTATCTGCGCAGCGGGCGGGGCGCGGGGACCTGGGTGGGCGACGCCGTACGGGCCGCCCGCCCGCGCGCACGTGACCTCGCGCCCGGCACCCGGGGGGCGCGCGCCGACTTCGTGCCCGGCACCCCCGACCTGTCGCTGTTCCCGCGCCCGGCGTGGGCCGCCGCGCAGCGGGCGGTGCTGGCGGAACTCCCGCACCAGGGCCTCGGCTACCCCGACCCGCGGGGCCTGCCCCGGCTGCGGACGGCGCTGGCCGGGCTGCTCGCCCGGCGCCGGGGCGTGGTGGCCGACCCGGAGCGGATCGTCGTGGTCTCGGGGGTGGCCCAGGCGACCACGCTGCTCGGTTTCGTGCTGCACATGCGCGGGATGCGCGCCGTCGGCGCCGAGAACCCCGGCAGCCCGCAGCACGCCGCCCTGTACGCGTCGGCGGGGGTCGCCACGGTGCCGGTGCCCCTGGACGACGAGGGGGTCGCGATGGGGCCGCTGCGCGCCTCGGGCGTCCGGTCGGTGGTGACCACCCCGGCGCACCAGTTCCCGACCGGTATCGCCTACTCGGCGCGGCGCCGCACCGAACTCCTCGACTGGGCGCGGTCCGTGGACGGCTACGTCCTGGAGGACGACTACGACGGCGACTTCCGCTACGACCGCGCCCCCGTGGGCGCCCTCCAGGGCCTCGATCCGGAACGCGTCGCCTATACGGGGTCGGTCAGCAAGTCGCTGGCCCCGGGACTGCGGCTGGGCTGGCTGCTCGTCCCGGAGTCGCTGGCGGACGCGGTCGTCGAGCGCAAGCGCACCCTGGACCTCGGGCATCCCGCCCTCGACCAGGAACTCTTCGCCCGGTTCGTGGAACGCGGCGACTACGACCGCCAGTTGCGCCGCTGCCAGGTGGCCTACCGGGAGCGGCGGGACGCCCTGGTGGCCGCGCTGGCGGCGTACTTCCCCGGCGCGGAGGTGACCGGCATCGCGGCCGGCCTGCACGTCATCGCCGCCCTGCCCGAGCGGTACGGCCCCGAGGACGCCTTCCTCGCGCGGGTGCGGTCGGCGGGGGTGGCGGTCCGGGCGTTGACGCAGTACGCGCACCCCGGTGGCCCCGGCGGCGGCGCGGGGGTGCGGCTGGTGCTCGGGTACGCGCACCTGTCACCGCGGCGGGTCCGGGACGGCGTACGGCTGATGGCGGGGGCCGCGCTCGCGTGACGGGGACGGACGGGTGCGGCGGGGGCCGGCGGCCGGCCTGGCAGGGCCGGCCGGGCTGGGCTGCCCGCCGGGGCGGGCTCAGTTGTTCATCCGGGGTTCGCGTGGGCGCCGTACCGCACCAGTAGGTGTGTCAGTGCCCATTGGCCGGATCACGCCCCTGGAGGCCGCAGCCATGTCACACCGTCCGTTCCCCGGCCGCCGCAGCGTCCTGCGCGGCTCCCTCGCCGCGTCGGCGGCCCTCACCCTGCCCACCGCCCTCGGCGCGGCACCGGCCTTCGCCCGCTCCGGGCGTCCGGGCGCGGGCTGGGGCGTGCAGACGGGCGACGTGACCGCGGACTCGGGCCTGGTCTGGGTGCGGTCCGACCGGCCGGCCCGCATGATCGTCGAGACGTCCGCGACCGAGTCGTTCCGCAACCCGCGCAGGTTCCACGGCCCGCTGCTCGGCTCCGGCACCGACTTCACCGGCACCACCCGGGTGCACGGGCTGCCGGCCGGCGAGCAGATCCACTACCGGGTGCTGCTGGCCGACCCGGACGACCCGCGCCGCACCGGCGAGCCGGTCGCCGGCACCTTCCGCACCGTCCCGGTCCGCCGCCGCGACGGCGTCCGCTTCGTGTGGTCCGGCGACCAGGCCGGCCAGGGCTGGGGCATCAACCCGGACATCGGCGGCTACCGCATCTACGACGCCATGGGCGCGCTGGACCCGGACTTCTTCCTGTGCAGCGGCGACAGCATCTACGCCGACGGCCCGATACCCGCGACCCAGGCGCTCCCCGACGGCCGCACCTACCGGAACGTCACCACCGAGGAGAAGTCCGGGGTCGCCGAGACCCTGGCCGAGTTCCGCGGCAACTTCCGCTACAACCTGCTCGACGACAACCTGCGGCGGTTCAACGCCCAGGTCCCGTCGATCGTCCAGTGGGACGACCACGAGGTCCGCAACAACTGGTACCCGGGGCAGGTGATCGCCGACTCCGACGGCCGGTACACCGAGAAGAGCGTGGACGTGCTGACCGCCCGTGCGCGGCGCGCGTTCGCCGAGTACTTCCCGGTCTCCACGCTCCGGCCGGGCGCCCGCGAGGGCCGGGTGCACCGGGTGCTGCGCCAGGGCCCGCTGCTGGACGTGTTCGTGCTGGACATGCGGACGTACCGCAACGCCAACTCGGCCGACGACCAGAAGGCGGACCCGCGCGGCATCCTCGGCCGCGAGCAGTTGGAGTGGCTCAAGCGGGAACTGGCGCGCTCCCGGGCCGTGTGGAAGGTGATCGCCGCCGACATGCCGATCGGCCTGGTCGTGCCCGACACCACCGAGGGCAAGCCGAACTTCGAGGCGGTCGCGCAGGGCGACCCGGGCGCCCCGCTCGGCCGGGAGCTGCAGATCGCGGAGCTGCTGCGGTTCATCAAGCACCGGCGGATCACCGGCACGGTGTGGCTGACGGCCGACGTGCACCACACCTCGGCCCAGCACTACCAGCCGTCGCGGGCGACGTTCACCGACTTCGAGCCGTTCTGGGAGTTCGTCTCCGGCCCGCTGAACGCGGGCGCGTTCCCGGCCAGCGCGCTCGACGGCACCTTCGGCCCGGAGCGGGTCTTCGTGAAGGCGCCCACCGCCTCCAACGTCTCGCCCGCCGAGGGCTACCAGTTCTTCGGCGAGGTCGACATCGACGGCGACAGCGCCGAGCTGACGGTGAGGCTGCGCGAGCAGGACGGCACCGTGCTGTTCACCAAGGTGCTCCAGCCGGGGCGGGTCGGACAGTAGCTCCCGTAGCCTGTCCCCCCAGTGCCGCGCACCGGTGTCATCCCCCGGTGCGCGGCACTGCCCGGACGCAGCCTGCCGACCCGTGGAAACAGGTTGGTTGAGCAATCCGTTAAACACGCGACAATTCAGGGCAGAAGTACTCTTTACCCATCGGACACAGGGCGTTCGTGATCAGGCAACACCGTACCCGCACAGTGGTGGCATGAGCCGAGACATGGGTGACGGGACGCGTACCGCGAAGAACGGGCGACGGGGAGCGGCCGGGACCGCCGCCGCGATCGCGGCGGGCCTGAGCAGTCGGTGGACACGACGCCACGGTCACGCGCCGCCGACGGACGATACCGGCGCCCGGCCGCCGTCCGCCGGGCGGCGGACCGGGCCGTCCGCGCGGACGGCCACGGGGAGCCGGGCCGGGGGCGCGGAGAGCGCGCTGTGGCGGATGCGGACCACGGTGCGGGACGAGCCGGGTTCGCTGGCCGCGCTGTGCACGGCCCTCGCCGAGCGACGGGTGGACATCCTCAGCCTCCAGACCCACCCGCTGGCCCAGGGCACGGTGGACGAGTTCCTGCTGCGCGCCCCGGCCGGACTGACCGGACCGGAGCTGAGCGCGGTGGTCGCCGGGGCGGGCGGTGCGGACACCTGGCTGGAGCGGGCCGACGCCCACGACCTGGTCGACGCGCCCACCCGGGTGCTGGGGCTCGCCACCCGCACCGCCCTGGACGCGGCGGAACTTCCGCTGGCACTGCGGCAGTTGCTCGGCCGGTGCACGATCCGTTCGCTGCCCGCCCCGGCGGGCGCCGGCGGGCCGGCCGAGGGCGCCCTCGACGACACGGTGATGAGGCTGCGGGCACCCGGGGGCGGGGTGATCAGCGTGGAGCGGCCGTATCTGCCGTTCACGCCGACGGAGTTCGCCCGCGCCCAGGCCCTGGTCGAGCTGGACGCGCGGCTCGGCCCCCGGGTGCCGCGCGGCCAGGAGGTGCTGACGCTGCCGGAGGGCGCTGACCTCACGGTCCGCCGCGCCGGCCCCGGTGACCTGGAGGCGGCGAAGGCGATGCACGACCGGTGCTCGCCGCGCACCCTCGGGCTGCGCTACCACGGGCCGGTCGGGGACGCCGACCGCTACCTCGGCCATCTGCTCAGCCCGCGGTTCGGCCGGACGCTCGCCGTGCGGACCGCGACGGGGCGGATCGTCGGCCTCGGGCACCTGCTGTGGGACGGGGACGAGACGGAGGTCGCGCTGCTCGTCGAGGACGCCTGGCAGCGCCGGGGCATCGGCGCCGAACTCCTCGGCAGGCTGGTGGCGATGGCCGCCGAGGCGGGCTGCGCCCACGTGTACGCGGTGACGCAGGCGTCCAACACCGCCATGGTCGCGGCCATGCGGGGGCTGGGCCTCCCCCTGGACTACCAGATCGAGGAGGGCACCCTCGTCATCACGGCGACCCTGGACCCGGCGGTCGTCCGGACCCGGTCGGCGCACGGACAGCGGGTCGCCCAGGAGTGACCCCCGCCGCTCCCCCGCGACGCCCCGCCACGCCCTGAGCGAAATCCGGTCCCCCGCGGCTCCCGGGGGCCGGTGCGGGCTGACGCGCCCCGGGTGTCCGTACGAGGATGTCCGCATGTCAGAGACCAAGAGCCCGCTGCCCCGCGAGGTCGCCGACGCCTACGTCGACGAGCTCATCGCCCTCGACCCGGTCACCGGCACGTATCTCGGCGTGCCCGAGAGTTCCAGCCGGCTGCCCGACTTCTCACCGGCCGGCCAGGAGGCGCTCGCGGAGCTGGCCCGGACCACCCTGGCCGAGCTGGACGAGGCGGAGCGCCGGCCCGGCGGGGACAGTGACGTCGAGCGGCGCTGCGCCAGGCTGCTGCGCGAGCGGCTCACCGCCGAACTGGCCGTGCACGAGGCCGAGGAGGGCCTGCGCTCGGTCGGCAACATGGCCACCCCCGCGCATCACGTGCGCGAGGTGTTCACGGTGACGCCGGCCGGGACGGACGAGGACTGGGCCCGGATCGCCGAGCGGTTGCGGGCGGTGCCGGCCGCGCTGTCCGGCTACCGCCAGTCGCTGGCGCTGGGCCTGGAGCGCGAGCTGCCGGCGGCCCCCCGGCCGACCGCGACGTTCGTCGGGCAGCTCGGCGAGTGGGCGGACACCGGCGAGGGCCGCGGCTGGTTCGAGGACTTCGCCGCCGCCGGCCCCGAGTCGCTCCGCGCCGAGCTGGACGAGGCGGCCCGCACGGCGACGGCGGCCGTGGTGGAGCTGCGCGACTGGATGCGCGACGTGTACGCCCCGGCCGTCGAGGGCGCCCCGAACACGGTGGGCCGGGAGCGCTACGCCCGCTGGGCGCGCTACTTCAACGGCACCGACCTGGACCTGGACGAGGCGTACGCGTACGGCTGGTCCGAGTACCACCGGCTGCTGGCCGAGATGAAGCGGGAGGCGGAGAAGATCCTGCCGGGCGCCGCGACCCCGTGGGCGGCCCTCGCCCACCTCGACGAGCACGGCCGGCACGTCGAGGGCGTCGACGAGGTCCGCGACTGGCTCCAGGGCCTGATGAACCGGGCCATCGAGGAGCTGGACGGCACCCACTTCGAACTCGCCGAGCGGGTGCGCAGGGTGGAGTCGCGGATCGCCCCGCCCGGCAGCGCGGCGGCGCCGTACTACACCTCCCCCTCGGAGGACTTCTCCCGTCCGGGCCGGACCTGGCTGCCGACGATGGGCCAGACCCGCTTCCCGGTGTACGACCTGGTGTCGACCTGGTACCACGAGGGCGTTCCGGGCCATCACCTCCAGCTCGCGCAGTGGGCGCACGTCGCCGGTGACCTGTCCCGGTACCAGGCGTCCGTGGGCATGGTCAGCGCCAACGCCGAGGGCTGGGCGCTGTACGCGGAGCGGCTGATGGACGAACTCGGCTTCCTCACCGACGCCGAGGAGCGGCTCGGCTACCTGGACGCGCAGATGATGCGGGCCGCCCGGGTCATCGTCGACATCGGCATGCACCTGGAGCTGGAGATCCCCGCGGACTCGCCGTTCCACCCGGGCGAGCGGTGGACGCCGGAGCTGGCGCAGGAGTTCTTCGCGGCGCACAGCAGCCGGCCGGCGGACTTCGTGGAGAGCGAGCTGACCCGGTACCTGACGATCCCGGGCCAGGCGATCGGCTACAAGCTGGGCGAACGGGCCTGGCTGCTGGGCCGGGAGAAGGCCCGCGCCCGCCACGGCGACGCCTTCGACCTCAAGGCGTGGCACATGGCCGCCCTCTCCCAGGGCTCGCTCGGCCTGGACGACCTGGTGGACGAACTGGCCCGGCTGTGAATCCCCCGGCCCTCAGCGGCGGAAGCCGCCCTCGGAGTCGATGACCTGGCCGGTGATCCACTCCGCCTCGTCCGTGGCCAGCCACGCGATGAGGCGGGCCGGATCGTCGGGCCTCCCCCAGCGTCCCCCGGGGAACATCGCGGCGACCTGGTCGTACGCCTCGCCGGACAGATAGCCGGTGTCGACCGGACCGGGGTTGACCGCGTTCACCGTCACCGCCCGATCCGCCAGGGTGGTCGCGAGCGAGCGGGTGACGGAGGCCAGCGCGCCCTTCTGGAGGGCGTAGGCGATCTCGCCGGGCATGCCCCCCGCGAGGTCCTGCCCGGAGGTCATCAGCACCACGCGTCCGCCCGGCGTGCGCGGCGGCAGCGCGGCGCGCGAGCGGGCGTACGCCTGGACGAGCAGCAGGACCGAGCGGGTGTCGACGGCCCAGTGCGCGTCGAGCATCGCCGCGTCGACGGCGTCGAGGGTGCCGTCGTCGCCGCTGCGGGCGTGGTTGGCGACCAGGATGTCGAGCCGCCCGCCGAGCGCCCCGGCGGCGGTGGCGATCAGCGCGGCCGGTGCCGCCGGGTCGGCGAGGTCCCCGGGCCCCGCGACGACGGTGGCGCCGGGATCGCCGAGCGCCTCGCGGACGGAGGCCAGCACGTCGTCGACGCGGTCGGCGCCCCAGGGCATGGCGGCGTCGTGCGGCACGTGGTGGTGCAGGTAGACGCTCGCGCCGTACGCGGCGAGCCGGCGCGCCACCGCGTGGCCGATGCCGTCGCGCCGGCTGGCGCCGGTCACCAGCGCGGTCCGGCCGCGCAGCGGCAGCGGGTCGCGGCGCAGCTCCTCGGGGGCGGGGTGCGGAAATCGTGGCATGGTCGTCCATGATGATCGGCCGGTCCCCCTCCCGCACCCGAATATCGCGGCCCCGGTCCGGCGGATCACCGCAGGCGGACCACGGTGTGCCGGACCGGGCGCGGGCCGTCAGCAGCCGCAGTCGGCGGCGTCGACGGGCGCGGTCAGCGGGTCGGCCGGACGCCGTTCCCCGCCCTGCCAGGTCTCGTAGGCGAACCCCTCGCGCACCCAGTACTCGAAGCCGCCGAGCATCTCCCTGACCTGGTAGCCGAGTTCGGCGAGGGCGAGGGCCGCGCGGGTGGCGCCGTTGCAGCCGGGCCCCCAGCAGTACGTGACGACCGGCACGGACGGGTCGAGGAGCGCGCCGGCCTGCTCGGGGACGAGCGCGGTCGGCAGGTGGACCGCGCCGGGGATGTGGCCCTGGTCCCAGGAGGCGGTGGAGCGGGAGTCGACGACCACGAACCCGGGGTCCGCGCCGGCCGCGAGCGCGGCGGCGACGTCGGACACGTCGGCGTGGAAGGCGAGGCTCGCCCGGAAGTAGGCGGCGGCCTCGGCGGGCGTGACGCGCGGGGCGGGGGCGGGGGCGGTGCGGGTCATCGACGGGCCTTTCCTCGGCTGACCGGATCTCTTGACCGGAAATCTACGGTCGCCCGGCCGCGGCCAGAAGGGACGATCCCCGGCGCCCCGCTTGATCGACCGGGGATTACCCTGCTATTCCTCGGGGATGACCGCGTATTCCCCGGACGCCACCGACTGGCGCATTCTCGATGTCCTCCAGCGGGACGGCCGGGCCTCGTTCGCCGAGCTGGCCCGTGCCGTGTCCATGTCCGCGAGCGCGGTGACCGAGCGGGTGCGCCGTCTGGAGGAGGCGGGTGTCATCCAGGGGTACGCGGCGGTCGTCGACCCCGACCGGCTGGGGCTGCCGATCCTGGCGTTCGTGCGGCTGCGCTATCCGACCGGCAACTACAAGCCGTTCCACGACCTGGTCGCCGTCACCCCGGAGATCCTGGAGGCGCACCACGTCACGGGCGACGACTGCTTCGTGATCAAGGTCGCGGCCCGTTCGATGCGGCACCTGGAGGAGGTGTCGGGCCGGATCGGCGCCCTCGGCTCGGTGACGACCAGCGTCGTCTACTCCTCGCCCCTGCCCCGCCGCCCGGTCGGCCGCTGAGCAGCCGGCTCAGCCCGCGCCGCGCTGCCGCAGCACCGATCCGGTACGCCCCTTGACGACCTCCAACTGGGCGTGCACGCGGCGCCGGAGGTCGGCGACGTGGCTGACGATGCCGACGCTGCGGTCCCGTTCGCGCAGCGAGTCCAGGACGTCCAGGACCTCGTCGAGGGTCTGGTCGTCGAGGCTGCCGAAGCCCTCGTCGATGAAGAGGGTGTCCAGGCGGACCCCGCCGGCCTCCTCGGTGACCACGTCGGCGAGGCCGAGGGCGAGGGCGAGGGAGGCGAAGAAGGTCTCACCGCCGGACAGGGTCGCCGTGTCCCGCTCGCGTCCGGTCCACGCGTCGACGACGTGCAGGCCGAGGCCGCTGCGTCCGCGCCCGGTGCGGTCGTCGGAGTGGACCAGGGTGTACCGCCCGGACGACATGCGCCGCAGCCGTACGGTCGCGGCGGCGGCGACCTGCTCCAGGCGGGCCGCGAGAACGTAGGACTCCAGGCGCATCCGGCGTTCGTTGTCGGCGGAGGTGCCCGCGGTGAGCGCGGCCAGCCGGGCCACCCGGTCGTACTCCTCGCGCAGCGGGGCGAGCCGTCGCACGGCGGCGGTGGCGCGCGCCGACAGCCGGTCGAGTTCGGCGCAGCGCCGGTGGGCGGCGTCGCGTGCGGAGGCGGCCTCGCGCAGTCGCCGGCCGGCCGTCTCGGCGGCCCGCTCGGCGGCGGCCACGTCGGCGGGCGGGCGCCGGGCCGCGGCGGCGGTGTCCTCCTCGGCGAGGACCGCGCGGACGGCGGCCTCCTCGGCCTGCCAGGCGTCCAGTCGTCGTTGCAGTTCGCGGTGGGCGGCGTCGTCGAGGAGCGCGTCGGCGGCGGCCCCCGGGGTGTCGAACCCGGCGCGGAAGGCGGCGTCCGCGAGGCGGGCGTCGGCGTCCTTGAGCCGCTGTGCGGTGTCCTCGGCGGCGCGGGCGGCCTCGGCGGCCTCGGTGAGCAGGGCGGCCCGCCGCCGAAGCTGGGCGGCGCGCGTGGCCACGCTGTCGGCGGTGCCGCGCGCCTGGGTCAACTCCTCCTCCAGGACGCTCCGTTCGCGTTCCAGGCGGTCCCGGCGGCCGACCCGGGAGGCGCCGCGCACGGCGGCGTCCCGCTGGTCGGCGATCCGCCGCTCCCGTTCCTGTTCGGCCCGGCGCAGCGCCTCGTGCGCGGGGTGCAGTCCGGACGCGGCGGCGCGCGCCTCGGCGTACCGCCGTTCCAGTTCGGCCGCTTCCTCGGCGAGCCGGCCGGTGGGGGTGTCACCGGCCTCGGCGGTGGCGGCGGCCAGCGCCTCGCGTACGAGGCCGAGGCGCCGTTCGTCCTCGGCGCGCTGTTCGTCGGCCCGCTGGTAGGTGTCGAGGGCGTGTTCCTCGGCCTCGCGGTCGACGTGCCCGGCGTCCTTGCGGGCGGGCGCGGGGTGTTCGGTGGCGCCGCAGACGGCGCAGGGCCGGCCGTCGGTGAGGTGGGCGGCGAGTTCGGCGGCGATGCCGTCCAGGCGCTGTTCCTTGAGGTCCAGCCAGTGGGCGCGGGCCTCGGCGGCGCGTGCCGCGGAGGCGAGGGCGCGCCGCTGGGCGGTGTCGGTGTCGCCGGCGAGCTGGTCGCGCTGCCGGGCGGCCCGCAGCCGCCGCTGCACGGGTTCGCGCCGGACGGCGAGCTGTTCGGCGCGGGCCGCGGCCTCCTGGGCGGTCTCGACGTCGTGCTGGAGGGTGGCCCGGGTGGTGTCCCAGCCCGCGAGCCAGCCCTCGGCCTCGGCGAGGAGTTCCTCGTCGGCGCGTTCGTCGCGGTCGAGTTCGGCGCGTTCCCGGACGAGTTCGGCGAGCCGTCGTTCGGCGCGGCGGGCCGATTCCAGGCCGCCCAGTTCCTCGGCGGCCCGGCGGGCGGCGGCGGCCAGCCCGGCCGCGCCGGCGTCCGCGAGGCCGTCGGGCAGCAGGGCCCGTGCGCGGGCCTCGGCGTCGGCGGCCCGCCGGTGTTCGGCGTCGGTGGCGTCCCGCAGTTCCAGCGCGGGGGCGACGGTCTCCGCCTTGCGGGCCCGCTCCATCCGGGCCCGCGCCTCGTGGTGGGCGCCGGCCCGCTCGGCCAGCCTGTCGGCCCGCTCCCGCGCCTCGGCGGACCGCCGCTGCAACCGGTCCAGTTCCCGTACGCCGGCCAGGTGGCGTCCGGCGGCCGCCTGGGCGGACTCGGCGGCGGTGAGCCGGCAGCGGGCGACGGTGAGTTGTTCGCGGGCGGTGCTGCGGGCGACGGCGGCGGCGCTCAGCACGGCCTCGGCCAGGCCGGGTTCGCCCGGCGCGAGGTCGGGCAGGGTCATGGTGCCGCCGGCGGCCTGCTGCATCCGGTGGGCGTCGGCGAGCAGCGCCCCGTCGCCGTCGCGGACCTGGGCCTCGGTGCCGCGCCGCCGCTCGGCGAGGCGTCTTTCCACCTCGGCGAACCTGCGGGTGTCGAAGAGACGGCCGAGCAGTTTGCCGCGGGCCTCGGCGTCGGCGCGCAGGAACCGCGCGAAGTCGCCCTGGGGCAGCAGCACGACCTGGCAGAACTGTTCGCGGTTCATGCCGAGGAGCTGGGTGATCTCCTCGCCGGCCTCCTGGTGGGAGCGGCTGAGGTCCTTCCAGGTGCCGGTGGCGCCGTCGTACTCGCGCAGCCAGGTCTGGGCCTTGTCGACGGTGGTGCCGGTGCCGCGTTTCTTGGGCCGTTCCCAGGGCGGCCGGCGAGTGATCTCCAGCCGCCGGCCGGCGACGGTGAGGTCGAGGCGGACCTCGGTGCGGACGCCGGGGGCGGCGTGGTCGCTGCGCAGGGCGGCGCCCTGTCCGCTCTGCCGGGCGCCCGGCACCGATCCGTACAGGGCGTAGCAGACGGCGTCGAGGACGGAGGTCTTGCCGGCGCCGGTGGGGCCGTGCAGCAGGAACAGCCCGGCCGTCGACAGGGCGTCGAAGTCGACGCTCTGCGGGGTGCCGAACGGTCCGAACGCGGTGATGTCCAGCCGGTGCAGCCTCACCGGGCCACCTCCCGGACGGTGTCGTCGGCGCGGACGGCGTCGAAGGCGTCCCGCAGGACGGCCTGTTCGGGCGCGTCGGGTCCGGCGCCGCGCACATGGGCGACGAAGTCCTCGGCGATCTGCTGGTCGCCGCGTCCGGCGAGCCTGCGGGCGTAGGAGACGTCGGGGTCGTCGGGGGCCCGGTCGGGGTCGAAGACGAGGTGCAGGGTGTGCGGGAAGCGTTCGGTGAGCCGGGCCATGGGGTCGGCCGGGCGGACCGGGTCGGTGAGGGTCGCCTCGACCCACGCCTCCTCGTGCCGGGTCAGCCCCGGGTCGGCGAGGAGGTCGTCCAGGGCGCCGCGGAGCCGGGCCAGCGGGCGCGGGACCGGGCAGTCGAGGCGCTCGGCGGTGACCGCCCCGTCGGCGTCGAGGTCGACGAGCCACATGCTCTTGCGGTGGGTGGCCTCGGAGAAGGAGTACGCCAGGGGGGAGCCGGAGTAGCGGACGCGGTCGGTGAGGGTCTGGCAGCCGTGCAGGTGGCCGAGTGCCACGTAGTCGACGCCGTCGAAGAGGCCGGCGGGGACCGCGGCGACCCCGCCGACGGTGATGTCGCGTTCGCTGTCGCTGGGTTCGCCTCCGGTGACGAAGGCGTGGGCGAGGACGACGGACCGGGTGCCGGGGGCGCGGCCGGCGAGGTCGGCGCGGACGCGGTCCATGGCGGCGCCGAGCACGGCCTCGTGGTCGGCGCGGGTGACGCCGAACTCGTCCCGGACCAGCGCCGGTTCGAGGTAGGGCAGCCCGTAGAAGGCGACCTCTCCATGGGTGTCCCGCAGCAGGACGGGGGTGCCGCACCCGGCGGGGTCGGTGCGCAGGTGGATGCCGGCGCGGTCGATCAGTCCGGCGCCCACGCCGAGGCGGCGGGCCGAGTCGTGGTTGCCGGAGATCATCACGGTGGGGACGCCGAGGCCGGCGAGGCGGTGCAGGGCGTCGTCGAACAGTTCGACGGCGGCGAGCGGCGGGACCGCGCGGTCGTAGACGTCCCCGGACACGAGGACGGCGTCGACGCCGTGCTCGTGGACGGTCGCGACGAGGTGCTCGACGAAAGCGGCCTGGGCGCCGAGCATGTTCACCCGGTGGAAGGACCGGCCGAGGTGCCAGTCGGACGTGTGCAGCAACCTCACGACACCGCTCCGGCCCGCACGTCTCTCCCTCTTATGCCTCCAGCACCAGCACCGACCAGCACTGGTCCGTGGTCGGCACGGACCACGGTAACGCCTTTCGGCACCTCATATCCCAGGGTTCCCGACCCGCCGTCCCGGTCGGCACCGGAATGGTAGGGGATGCGTGAAATGCCGGTATCGGCGGCGGGAACGGGCCGTGTTCCGGGGTCGGCCGGGTGCGCCGTCGCGGCCGTCCGGGCCGGGCCGGGGTGCTCAGGCGTCCCCGTACGCCTCCCCGCCCAGGACGAGACCGGCGGTCCCGGCGGTCGCGTCGGCGAGCCAGGACCGGAAGGCGGGGACGTCGGCGTCCGGGAGGCCGATCTCCAGGGTGACGGCCTCCCCGTAGCGCACGTCGCGGATCTCGCGGCCGGTGGCGCGCAGGTCGTTCTGGAGCTTGCCGGCCCGCTGGTGGTCGACGGTCACGGTGGCCAGGCGGAACCGGCGCCGGGTGAGCGTGCCGAGGGTGTCCAGGGCCTCGCCGACGGCACCGCCGTAGGCGCGGATGAGGCCGCCGGCGCCGAGCTTGATCCCGCCGTAGTAGCGGGTGACGACGGCGACGACGTACCGCATGTCGCGGCGGAGCAGCATCTGGAGCATGGGCTGGCCGGCGGTGCCGCCGGGTTCGCCGTCGTCGCTCGCCTTCTGCACGCCGGCGTCGGCGCCGACGACGTAGGCCCAGCAGTTGTGGGTGGCGTCCGCGTGCTCCTTGCGCCGGGCGGCGATGAAGTCCTGGGCCTCCCGCTCGGTGGCCGCCGGGGCGAGGGCGCACAGGAAGCGGGAGCGGTTGACCTCGGTCTCGTGCACGCCGGTCCGGGCGACGGTGCGGTACTCGTCCTGCATCCGGCCAGCCTAATCCCCGGTCACGGGTGGCCCGGCGGCTCCGCCGGGCATTGCGGGGCGCCGATGTCGCGGGTGAGTTCCAGGCCGAGGAACCGGTCGGCGCAGGCGTACGTCTCGAAGCGCGCGCCGTCGGCGAGGAGCGCCGCGCGCAGGTCGAGGGGGTCGTCGGCGGGCGCCGCCGGGCCGACGGGGGCGACGGCGATCCGCACGCCGTCGGGGGCGGCGGCGCCCTCGGCGACGACATGGACGGTGCGCGCCCCGCGCGGTCCGGCACCGGCGTCCCGGCCGTCCTCCGGGGGCCGGCTGCCCAGGGCCGCGGCGTCCGCCCGCGGCTCCGCCTCCTCCCGGTCGCCGGTGGGCACCGGCAGCACGGGCGTGCCGCCGAGTTCCGGGGCGCGTGCGAGCAGGTCGGCGACGAGCAGCACGCGCAGGCCGGTGGTGTCCCGGGCCGGCACGTGCGCCTCGATGCGGGCCGGGCCCCGGCGGGCCGGGGCGGCGGTGACCGGTTCGCCGGTCCGGGCGTCGATGATGCGCAGCACAGGGCGAGCGCAGGCGGCCGGGGCGGGAATCTCCGCCCGGTGCCGTCCGTTGGCCGAAGGGACAGCGGAAAAGTCCAGGACGAGGAGGCCGCCGGTGTACGGCGACGAGGCAGCGGTCCGCAGGATTCTCACCGGGCTGGGCGACACCTGGGCCGTGGTGGGCCTGTCGTCCAACCGCAACCGGGCGGCGTACGGCGTCGCCGAGGTGCTCCAGCGCTTCGGCAAGCGGGTGGTGCCGGTGCACCCGAAGGCGGAGACGGTGCACGGCGAGCAGGGGTACGCCTCGCTCGCGGACATCCCCTTCGACGTGGACGTCGTGGACGTCTTCGTCAACAGCGAGCTGGCCGGCGCGGTCGCCGACGAGGCGGTCGCCAAGGGGGCGGCAGCGGTCTGGTTCCAGTTGGGTGTCGTCGACGAGGCCGCCTACGAGCGGACCCGCGCGGCGGGCCTGGAGATGGTCATGGACCGCTGCCCGGCGATCGAGATACCCCGGCTGGGCTGACCGGTCAGGCGACGCCGAGGCCCTCCAGGACGACGGCTCCCGGGAGTTCGGCGAAGGCCTTGCCCGGCACCAGCAGTTTGCCGCGCCGCCGGCCGCTGCCGACCAGGACGTAGGGCAGGTCGGCGACGGCCGCGTCCACCAGGACCGGCCAGCCCCCGGGCAGGCCGATCGGGGTGATGCCGCCGTACTCCATGCCGGTCTCGCCGGTCGCGGTGTCCATCGGCGCGAACGACGCCTTGCGGGCGCCGAGACGGCGGCGGACGACACCGTTGACGTCGACCCGGGTGGTGGACAGCACGACACACGCGGCGAGGGTGGTCTCCCCGCCGCGCTTGCCGGTGACGACCACGCAGTTGGCGGACCGCTCCAGCAGGTCGCGGCCGTAGTGCTCGACGAAGGTGGCGGTGTCGGCCCACTCCGGGTCGGTGTCGACGTACACGATCTGCTCGGCGGGGACACCGCCGCGCCAGTGGCGTACGGCGTCGGCGACCGGGCGGGTCAGTTCGTCGAGGCAGTCCGGAGCGGGCAGGGCGCGGTCGAAGTCGCCGAGAGGTGGGTGCATGGCCGCCACGCTAACAACAGCTTCCGGGCGGTGGTTCACCGCACGGGCGGCACCGACACCGCCATGACCATCTCCATCGGGGTGTCACCGGTGTTGCCGTACGTGTGCGGGGCGTCGGCCTCGAAGGAGGCACTGGAGCCGGCCGGTACGCGATGGCCGGCGCCGTCCACGGTGAGGGTCAGCTCCCCGGCCGTGACGTGCACCAGCTCGACCGTGCCCGCGGGGTGCGGGTCGGAGGGGCTGGACTCGCCCGGCATCAGCCGCCACTCCCACAGCTCCAGCGGGCCGGGGGCCTCGGTGCCCGCGAGCAGCCGGTTGAAGCTGCCGGCGTCGGTGTGCCAGAGCCGTACCGCCTGGTCGGCGGGGACGATCCGGACCCGGGGGCCCCGCTCGTAGTCGAGCAGCGTGGTGATGCTGACGCCGAGCGCGTCACCGATCTTGACGACCGTGCCGAGGCTGGGGTTGGTGCGGGCCTGTTCGATCTGGATGAGCATGCCCCGGCTGACCCCGGCGCGTGCGGCGAGGGTGTCCAGGGTGAAGCCGCGCTCGGCGCGCCAGCGTCTGACGTTGCGCGCCAGGGACTGGGTCAGCAGGTCGAGGTCCGACACGTTCCGTCCATTGTTCTGCGGGGGTGCGGGATTGCGGGGAGGCGGGGGTACGGAGGCCGCGATACAGGTCGCACGGTGTCCGGCCGCGCCCGATCGTGCACCGCACTGTACTGCGCGGCCCGCTCAGGACTCGGTGTCGAGCCGGGCCAGGGCGGTCGCCGTCTCCTCGTCCAGCAGGGACAGCGCGCGCAACTGCTCCGGGGTCACCCCGTCCGGGATCGGCACCGGCGCCGGGGTGCGCAGCGGCGGCTGCCAGCCGTCGTCGGGCGTCCAGCGCCGTACGACGCGGGCGGGGGCGCCCGCCACCACCGCGTGGTCGGGCACCGTGCCGCGGACCACCGCGCCGGCGGCCACCACCACGTTCCGGCCGATCCGCGCGCCGGGCAGGATCACCGCGCCGGTGCCGATCCAGCAGCCGGGGCCGATCTCGACCGGTTCCATCCGCGGCCACTGCCTGCCGATCGGCTGGTGCGGGTCGTCGTAGGAGTGGTTGGTCGAGGTGATGTAGACGTACGGCCCGACGTAGCAGTCGCTGCCGATGGTGACGGTGGTGTCGGCGATGACGTGGCTGCCGCGGCCGAGGACGACACCGTCGCCGATGCGCAGGATCGGCTCCGGGCCGAGGTCGAGGTCGGGCATCAGACCGGCCGTCAGGGTGACCTGCTCGCCGATGATGCAGTGCGCGCCCAGACAGATCCAGGGCTCGCCGAAGACCGTGCCGAGCGGGAAGGCGAGCCGGGTGCCGGTGCCGAGCACGCCGAAGCGGAACCGGCCCGGGTGCTCCGCGGTGACCGCGCCGGTGCGCTGCGCCCAGGCCCAGCCCGCGTGCACGGCCCGCTGAGCGAGGCGGCGCCGCCAGAATGAGAACGTGTTCTTGCGCTTCGGCACCCGCTCACGGTACTCAGCACGCCGTGCGGCGATGGACCGGGAGGGCTGTGATCTTCGCCCCACCGGGTGGCGTACGGTGCCGTAGATCACCTGACCAGGAGGCGAGCGATGACGCACAAGGCGCTGATCACGGGCATCGGCGACAGGGAACCGAAGGTGGACCAGGAGGCGTTCGTGGCGCCGACGTCCACCGTCATCGGGGACGTGACGCTGCACGCGGGGGCGAGTGTCTGGTACGGCGCGGTGCTGCGCGGCGACGTCGAGCGGATCACGGTCGGGGCGGACAGCAACGTCCAGGACAACTGCACGCTGCACGCCGACCCCGGCTTCCCCGTCACCGTCGGCGAGCGGGTCTCCATCGGGCACAACGCGGTGGTGCACGGGGCGACCGTCGAGGACGACTGCCTGATCGGGATGGGCGCGACGGTGCTCAACGGGGCGGTGATCGGGGCGGGGTCGCTGGTCGCGGCGCAGGCGCTGGTGCCGCAGGGGACGCTGGTGCCGCCGGGATCGCTGGTCGCGGGGGTGCCGGCGAAGGTGCGCCGGGCTCTGACGCGGGAGGAGCGGGAGGGGCTGACGCTGAACGGCACGTTGTACACGGCGCTGGCGGGGGAGCACCGGGCCGTGCACGAGGGCTGACCGTGGTGTGCGGGGGGGGCGGGGTGCGGGGTGCGGGTCCGTCGTGGCTGGTCGCGCGGTTCCCCGCGCCCCCTTATGGCGTCTCCGCCTCCGGCGCCGGGAGTGCCTGGGCCTTCTTCGCCTTGCGCTTGAGGATCAGCATCGAGGTGAGGCCGATCAGGGCGGCCAGCACCAGGCCGAGCCAGGAGAACCGCTTCAGCCAGGACTCGGCGACGATGCCGACGTAGTAGATGACGGCGGTGGTGCCGCCGGCCCAGGCGATGCCGCCGAGGACGTTGGCGATGAGGAACTTCCAGTAGGGCATGTGCAGGACGCCGGCCAGCGGGCCCGCGAAGATGCGCAGCAGGGCGATGAAACGGCCGAAGAACACCGCCCACATGCCCCACTTCTGGAAGGACCGCTCGGCGGTGGCGACATGGCCCTCGCTGAAGTGGCGGGGGAACTTCCGGCCCAGCCAGGCCAGCAGCGGCCGTCCGCCCTTGCGGCCGATGGCGTAGCCGATGGAGTCGCCGATCACCGCCCCGGCGGTGGCGCAGACGCCGAGGACGACCGGGTCGATGCCGCCGTGCTGGGACGACAGCAGCGCCGCCGACACCAGGATGATCTCGCCGGGCAGGGGGATGCCGAGGCTCTCCAGTCCGATGACCAGTCCCACGACTGCGTAGACGGCCGCCGCCGGCACGGTGTCGAGCCACTCCTGGACGTGCAACGCCAGACCCTCCGATTCGCGCGTCCTGCTGTCCCGGGAAGCCTACTGCGTCGCCACCACGGCGTGCGTCCTGAGCCGGAGGTCCCCGGCCGACGCCCCGACCCACACGGTGCGCCGGCCGGTGCCGGGCACCCAGCGGTGGCGCCGGACGTCCCAGCAGGAGAGCGTGCGGGCGGTGACGCGCACGGTCACCCGCCGCCGCTCCCCCGCCCGCAGGGTGAGCCGCCGGTACCCGGCCAGCACTCGGACCGGCTGGTCCAGCCCCAGGTCGGGCGAGGGTCCGACGTACACCTGCGGCACCGTCACCCCCGTGCGGCGGCCGGTGTTGCGGACGGTGAAGGCGACGTCCAGTGCGCCGTCGGCCGGCCGGGCCACGGGGTCCGCGTACGAGAACGACGTGTAGGACAGGCCGTGTCCGAAGGGGAACAGCGGGCGGACGCCCTGGGCGTCGTACCAGCGGTGGCCGGTGTGGACGCCCTCGGAGTACTCCACGGTGCCGGCCACGCCCGGGTAGCGCAGCGGGTCGCCGGCGGTCGGGTGGCGGTCGTCGGCGGCGGGGAAGGTCTGGGTGAGCCGGCCGCCGGGGTCGCACTCGCCGTAGAGGACGGCGGCGGTGGCGGCGGCGCCCTCCTGGCCCGGGTAGTACATCTGGAGCACGGCGCCGGTGCCGGCCAGCCACGGCATGGCGACGGCCGAGGAGGTGTTGAGGACGACGGTGGTACGGGGGTTGGCCCGGGTCACCGCCGCGATCAGCCGGTCCTGGCCGCCGGGCAGGGCCAGGCTCGCGCGGTCCTGGCCCTCGGTGGCGTCCTCGTAGGCGAACAGCACCACGTCGTCGGCGGCGCGGGCGGCGCGTACCGCCTCGGCGACGTCGGCCGCGCGGGTCGCGCCGGTGATCGCGCGCAGCCGGAACGACTGCCCGGCCGGGCCGCCCCGCGCGGTGATCCGCAGTCTGTGCCGGCCCGCGGTGAGCCGCAGGGTCCGGCGGCGCACCGCGAGGCCGTCGGGCGCGGAGGTGACCAGGCCGCCCGCGAAGTACTCGGTGTAGCCGGGGGCGAGCGGGAAGAGGTCCAGGTCGCCGACGCGGACCTCGGGGCGCTCGGTGGGCGGGGCGGAGCAGTGCAGGACGAAGGTCCACTCGTCGGTGCCGGGGACGGTGAGCGTGCCGTCGTAGTGCCAGGTCCGCCCGGCGGGCACGCGGCGGGAGTCGAGGGCGAGCCGGGGGCGCAGCGCCCCGGCGGGCAGCGGTTTGCCGAAGACGTCCTCGCCGAGCGCGTACGTCACCTGCCCCGCGCGTTCCCCGATGGCGTCCAGCGGGCGGGCGGCGCGGTCGGGGACGACATGGGCGCTGCCGCCGCCGCTGACCAGGGGGCGGGAGCCGGTGGGGCCGATCACCGCGACGCGGCGGCCGGGGGCGAGGGGCAGGGTGCCGCGCTCGTTGCGCAGCAGGGTCGCGCCGGCCTCGGCGACCTCCCGGGCGACGGCGGCACCGGCGGCGGCGTCGCGGGCCGGGCGGGGCGCCGGGTCGGGGCCGAGGAGGCCGAAGCGGTCCATGACGGTGAGGACGCGGCGGACGGCGCGGTCGACGTGCGCGGCGGGCACGGTGCCGTCGGTCACGGCCCTGAGCAGGGCGTCGCCGAAGTGCGTGCCGTCCGGCATCTCCAGGTCGAGGCCGGCGGCGAGGGGCCGGGCGGTGCCGTGGGTGGCGGACCAGTCGCTCATCACCAGGCCGTCGAAGCCCCAGCGCTCGCGCAGCACGCCGGTGAGCAGGCCGCGGTGCTCGGTGGCGTGGGTGCCGCCGACCTTGTTGTAGGCGGCCATCACCGCGCCGGCGCGGGCGGCGACGGCGGCCTCGAAGCCGCGCAGGTACACCTCGTGCAGGGTGCGTTCGCCGACGCGGACGTCGAGCGTCTCGCGGTCCTTCTCCTGGTTGTTGACGGCGAAGTGCTTGACGGTGGCGATGAGTCCCTCGCCCTGGATGCCCTCGATCTCGGCGGCGACCAGGTCGGCGGCGAGCAGCGGGTCCTCGGCGAAGGTCTCGAAGTTGCGGCCCGCGTACGGGGTGCGGATCAGGTTGACCATCGGGGACAGCAGCACGTCCTGGCCGAGGGCGCGGCCCTCGCGGCCGATGACCTGTCCGTAGCGGCGGGCGAGGTCCGGGTCGAAGGCGGCGGCGAGCAGCACCGGGGCGGGCAGCGCGGTGGCGTGCGCGGTCACCCGGACCCCGGCCGGGCCGTCCGCCAGCCTCAGCGGCGGGATGCCGAGGCGGGGCACGCCGGGGACGTGGCCCGCCTGGCCGCGCGGGTCCGGGTCGGGGGCGCCGTGCAGCAGGGTGATCTTTTCGGCGAGGGTCAGCCGGGCGAGCAGTTCCTCGGCCCGGGAACCGCCGGAGCCGTACGGCGACTGCCCGCCGGCCGGCCGCGTCCCGGCCCGGGTACCGGTCTCCCGGCCGGGCCCGGCGGCGTACACCGGGTGGCCGCCGGCCGCCGCGCCGACGGCGGTGACACCGGCCAGCAGACACAGGGCGGACCGCCGGGAGACGGGGGCGGTGAACGGCTGGGAGACGGGGTCGGCGGACGGCCCGGAGAGCGGGCCGTCGGGTGGCCGGGAGTCGTTCGGTGTCTGCACGCAGGCACTATGCGCCGCTCCCCGGCCGACACCCCGTCAGGCGCTCCCGCCCGCCCACCGGAAAACCAGCGGGCGGACCAGCGCCGCCCCCCGCAGTGGCGGCCTCAGCCGTTCGGCCGCAATGTCCAGACGACCGTCATCTCCCCGGTCACCGCGCCGTCCGCCCGCTGGATGGTGACGCTCACCGGGAACTCGGGGCGGGTGCCCGCGTCCAGTTCCGCGATCACCTCGGCGATCGGCCGGCCGAGCGTCGCGGTGGCCGTCACCGGGCCCAGCGCGAGCTTCTTGAACGCGATCTCCGCGGTGACCGGCAGCGGCACGGCCCGCGAGAGCTGGTCGCCGAAGGCGGCCAGCACGATCGCGCCGCTGGCCGACTCCCCCAGCGTGAACATCGCCCCGGCGTGCGGCCCGCCCACGTGGTTGCGGTACTCGTCCTGGTCCGGCAGGGCAAGCACCGCCTTCTCCGGACCGGTTTCCAGGTACTCCAGGTTCAGGGTCCGCACCATCGGCACCGTGGCGGCGAGCAACTCGCCGATCGACATCTGCTCTGCGCTCATGCCCGCCACGTTACCCGCGAGTAGCTTGTGGGGCCAGGGCTCCCCGGATTCGGTACGTCCCTGACAAAGGCCGGTGACCGAATCGTGTCCTCGGCGCGGCTAGGGTGCTGCCCATGTGGCCAGGACAGCAGCCGCCCGGGGGCGAGCAGAACCCGCAGGCGAACAATCCGTACCAGCAGCCGGGATACCAACAGCCGAATCCCTATCAGCAGCCCGGCTACCAGCAGCCCCCCACCTATCCGGGGACCCCGCAATGGGGTCCCGCGCAGCCCGCGGGGGCGCCGCGGCCCCAGCCCGGCGGCACCGGCGGCGGTGGCGGGAACCGGACCAAGCTGGTCGCGATCGTGGCCGCCACCGCCGTGGTGGTCGCCGCCGGTGTCACCGGGTTCCTGGTGCTGGGCGGCGACAAGGACGACGAGGCGGACGGCAAGGACGCCAAGCCGTCGGCGAGCCGGTCGGCGCTGCCGGAGGAGCCGGGCGGGCCCAGCGCCTCCGGCAGCGCCGACAATCCGCGCGGCGGCGGGGAGCTGAAGGCCACCGTCCCGGGCTGGAAGGTCGTCGCCAACCCGCGGTTCGGCACCATGTTCGATGTACCCGCCGAGTGGGAGCTGGAGAACACCGGCACCAGCGTCGGCTTCGAGTGGGAGGAGAAGGACGGGACGACGGACCGCACCAGCGTCACCGCCCCCGCCTATCTGAAGTCCAAGTGGTGCACCAGCGACGACGACAAGGACGGCCGCGAGGAGGACACCGCCCTGGCCACCGCCGGCACCCGGGGCGAGAGCGGCGCCAAGGACACCGAGATGGCCGCCGAGACGCGGGTGCCGTGGTGGATCTACGGCGGTTACACCCAGCCGGACAAGAAGAGCGTGAAGTACGGCAAGCCGAAGCCGTACACCACCGCGTCCGGGATCAAGGGCAGCGTCGCCACGGCGTACTCGCGCGACACCCCGCAGAAGGGGAAGTGCGCCACCGACGGCAAGGCGATCACGTTCGCGTTCAAGAACAGCGCGGGCGACTTCGTCACCTGGAACCTGTACGGCGCCAAGGGCGTCGACGAGGAGATCCCGGAGGCGACCGTCCAGAAGATCCTGAGTACCGTGCGTCTCACGGAGGAGCCGCCGACGGAGTCGTGAGGCCGGGGGCCTCCCCTTCGCGCGGAACGGCCGGAATCGCATTTGGCAAGTCGGGTCCGGCGCGGCGATAGTCACCGGGTGCCGCCTCACCCCGTACTCCGCCGCCGCCCCGCCTGGGCGGGCCGCAACTTCACGCTGCTGACCGCCGCCGCGGTGGTCACCGGCCTCGGCAGCAGCGGGGCGCTGATCGCCGCCGCCTTCGCGGTCCTCGAAGCGGGCGGCGACGGCGGCGACGTGGGCCTGGTGGCCGCCGCCCGCACCCTGCCGCTGGTGCTGTTCCTGCTGGTCGGCGGCGCGATAGCGGACCGGGTGCCGCGGCACCGGGTGATGGTCGCGGCGAACGCGCTGAACTGTCTGTCGCAGGGCGCGTTCGGCCTGCTGGTGCTCACCGGCGAGCCGAAGCTGTGGCAGATGATGGCGCTGACCGCGCTGGGCGGCACCGGCCAGGCGTTCTTCGGCCCGGCCTCCGAGGGCATGCTGCTCTCCTCGGTCCAGGGCGAGCAGGCCGGCCGGGCCTTCGCGGTGTACCGGATGGCGATGCACGGCGCGGGCCTGGGCGGCGCGGCGCTGGGCGGGGCGATGGTCGCCGCGCTGGGGCCGGGCTGGGTGCTGGTGGCGGACGCGGCGGCCTTCGCGGTCGCCGGCGCGCTGCGGGCCTTCCTCGACGTCGGTCACATACCCGCGCGGGAGCCGGGCGGCGGGCTGGTCTCCGATCTGCGGGAGGGCTGGCGGGAGTTCAGCGGACGGCCGTGGCTGTGGAGCATCGTCGTCCAGTTCTCCATCGCCAACGCGGTGGTGGGCGCCGCCGAGGCGGTCTACGGTCCGCTGGTCGCCCGGGACGAGCTGGGCGGCGCCGGTCCCTGGGGCCTGGCGCTGGCCGCGTTCGGCGCGGGCACGGTCGCCGGGGCGCTGCTGATGACCCGCTGGAAACCGCGCCGTCTGCTGCTCGCCGGCACCCTGTGCGTGTTCCCGCTGGCCCTGCCCTCGGCCGCGCTGGCGGTACCGGTGCCGGCCGGTGTGCTGTGCGCGGTGATGTTCGTGACCGGCGTGACGGTGGAGGTGTTCGGGGTCTCCTGGATGACCGCCCTGCACCAGGAGGTGCCGGAGGAGAAGCTGTCGCGGGTCTCGGCGTACGACTGGTTCGGCTCGGTGGCCCTGGTGCCGCTGGCGACCGCGCTGGCCGGCCCGTCGGAGGCGGCCTTCGGCCGGACGGCGTCCCTGTGGGGATGCGCGGTGCTGGTGGTGCTGGTCACGGCGGCGGTGCTGTGCGTCCCGGCCGTCCGCGACCTGCGCCGCCGTACGACCGAGGTGACGCTGCGCGCCCCGGCGGAGTCAGCCGATGCCGAACGCGCCGTCGGGGGGCTCGGGTGACGGCACCGCGTCCGCGTCCCGCACGGGCCGCGCGTCGCCGGTGAAGGCCCGCAGCGCGGCGCCGTGTTCCACCCGGGCGGGGAAGGCGTCGGCGGCGGTGCGCCGGGCCAGCGCGCCCGCGTCGAGGGGCCGGTGGGCGGCCACCAGCACGGCGTTGCCGAAACGCCGCCCGCGCAGCACGCCCGGCTCGGCGATCAGCACCAGTTCCGCGAAGTGCGCGGCGAAGGTCGCCAACTGGGAGCGCAGGAAGGCGAACGGCGCCCCGTCGGCGAGGTTGGCCAGGTAGACCCCGTCCGCCCGCAGCACCCGCGCGACCTCCCCGGCGTACTCCGTCGAGGTCAGGTGCGCGGGCACCCGGGAGCCGCCGAAGACGTCGGCGACCAGCACGTCGGCCGAGTCCGCGGGAGCGGCCGACAGCCAGTCCCGGGCGTCGGCCGCGTGCAGGGCGATCCGGGCGCCGTCCGGCAGCGGCAGATGCTCGGCGACCAGCTCCAGCAGTCCCCGGTCGGCCTCCACCACGTCCTGCCGCGAACCCGGCCGGGTCACGGCCAGGTACCGGGGCAGGGTGAGTGCCCCGCCCCCGAGGTGCAGCACGTCCAGCGCCCGCCCGGCCTCGGCGACCGCGTCCAGCACGTGCCCGAGCCGGCGCGCGTACTCGAACTCCAGATGCGCCGGCTCGTCCAGGTCGACGTACGACTGCGGCGCCCCGTCCACGGTCAGCAGCCAGGCCCGTTCACGATCGACGTCGGGCATGAGCTTGACGGTCCCGAAATCGGTGACGCGATGGACAGGTATGGAGTCGTTCACTCCACCATTGTGCGGGGCGGGCGGCGCCCTGAAGGGGCGCGGGGCCGTGCCGGCATGCGGCTCCGCCGCGTGGGCGCGGCCGGCCGCGACGGACCCGCGGTCCCCCGCACACCTCTACCGGACCTCGGTCACGGTCCCCGCCCCGACCGTCCGCCCGCCCTCCCGGACGGCGAACCCGAGCCCCGGTTCGAGCGGCACCGCACGCCCGAGCGACACGGTCATGTCCACCGTCTCCCCCGGCCGCGCGACCGCCACGTCCCCCAGGTCGACGTCCCCCACGACGTCCGCCGTCCGGATGTAGAACTGCGGCCGGTACCCGGTCGAGACGGGCGTGGAACGCCCGCCCTCCCGCGCCGACAGCACATACACCCGGGCCCTGAACTCCCGGGCCGGCAGCACGCTGCCCGGCGCCGCGACGACGTGTCCCCGCCGGACCGCGTCCCGCGCCACGCCCCGCAGCAGCACCGCCACGTTGTCCCCGGCCTGCGCCTCCCGCATGGGCTTGCCGAAGGTCTCCAGGCCGGTGACGACCGTCTCGACGGACGCCCCGAGCACCTCGACCCGGTCCCCGACCCGCAGCGTGCCGCGTTCGACGGCGCCGGTGACGACCGTGCCCCGCCCGGTGATGGTGAGCACGTTCTCCACCGGCAGCAGGAACGGCGCGTCCAGATACCGCTCCGGCATCGGTACGTACGTGTCCACCGCGTCGAGCAGCGCCTCCACGGAAGCCGTCCACCTCGGGTCGCCCTCCAGCGCCCGCAGTCCGGAGACCCGGACGACGGGGGCGGCGTCACCGCCGTACCCGTGCGCGGTGAGCAGTTCGCGGACCTCCAGTTCGACGAGGTCGGTGAGTTCCTCGTCACCCGCGTCCGCCTTGTTGAGGGCGACGACGATGTGGTCGACGCCCACCTGCCGGGCGAGCAGGACGTGTTCGGCGGTCTGCGGCATGATGCCGTCCAGCGCGGAGACGACGAGGATGGCCCCGTCGAGCTGGGCGGCGCCGGTGACCATGTTCTTGATGTAGTCGGCGTGACCGGGCATGTCGACGTGGGCGTAGTGCCGGGTGTCGGTCTCGTACTCGACGTGCGCGATGTTGATGGTGATGCCGCGGGCGGCCTCCTCCGGGGCGCGGTCGATGCGGTCGAACGGCACGTAGGCGGAGCCGCCGCGGTCGGCGAGGACCTTGGTGATGGCGGCGGTCAGGGTGGTCTTGCCGTGGTCGACATGGCCCATGGTGCCGATGTTGAGATGCGGTTTGGTGCGGACGTACGCCGTCTTGGGCATGGCGGTTCCTCGAAGCCTGGTGAGCGTGGTGGGGACCCCGGTGACCCGCCGACCCTCCCCCTGCGGGGTCCGCCGGACGATCCGGGGAGGGTCAGCTTCGGGCGCCGTCGACGGCGATCGGCGAGACGGCGGCGGCAGCCTTCGGGGCATCCGCGACCGCGGACGCTGCGAGGAGGAAGGCGTACCGGAACATGACGTCGATCCTCGCCGACGTACCGGTGCCGCGTCGAACGATTTTCAGGGCCGCACGGGCCGGGCGGGGTGCCGCGCGGCACCCGAAGTCCCCATTCCTGTGACGCACATGAGACGCACCATACGGCGAACACACATGTCCGTCGGTTAGTGTCTCCGAATGCTCGATGCCACCACCCGCTCTGGGGGCACCGCCGCGGCCTCTCCCCGGGCCGCCGCAGGCACCGCCGCGCCGGCCGCGATCCCCGCCCGCGCGGCGCGGATCGTCCTGTCGCCGTGGTCCCGGCTGTCCCTGCTCGTCCTGCTCCTCGCCTCGGCCGCCTCGGCGGTCCTGCTGTTCCAGCCGCAGAAACTGCTGGTCGACGGGCTGCCGGCGCAGCTCGGCGGGGCCGCGGCGGCCCTGGCGTACGCCCTCGCGTACGGGCTGTGCACCGTCGCGTTCGTGCCGCGACCGCTGCTGAACCTGGCGGCGGGGGCGCTGTTCGGCTCCCAGCTCGGTCTGGGCTCGGCGCTGGCGGGCACGGTGCTCGGCGCCGGGATCGCCTTCTGCCTGGGCCGGGTGCTGGGCCAGGAGGCGCTGCGCCCGCTGCTGCGCGGGAAGTGGCTGAAGGCCGCCGACGGGCAGCTCAGCCGGCACGGCTTCCGGTCGATGCTGGCGGCGCGGCTGTTCCCCGGCGTGCCGTTCGCCGCGGCGAACTACTGCGCCGCCGTCTCCCGCATGGGCCTGCTGCCGTTCCTGCTGGCGACGGCGCTCGGGTCGGTCCCGAACACCGCCGCGTACGTCGTCGCCGGCGCCCGCGCGTCCACGCCGACGTCGCCGGCCTTCCTGATCGCGCTGGCCTGTATCGCCGTACCCGGTCTGGTGGGCGCGGTGGTGGCCTGGCGCAAGCGGCACCATCTGGGCGCCCGCTGACCGCCGGTCAGACGGATTCGAGGATCATCGCGTTGGCGAGGCCGCCCGCCTCGCACATGGTCTGCAGGGCGTAGCGGGCGCCGCGTTCGCGCATGGCGTGCACCAGGGTGGTCGTCAGCCGGGTGCCGCTGGCGCCGAGCGGGTGGCCGAGGGCGATCGCCCCGCCGTGCACGTTGACCTTCGCGAGGTCGGCGCCGGTCTCCTGCTGCCAGGCCAGGACCACGCTGGCGAACGCCTCGTTGACCTCGAACAGGTCGATGTCGTCGAGGGTGAGCGAGGCCCGGCGCAGCACCTTCTCGGTGGCCGGGACGACGCCCGTGAGCATCAGCAGCGGGTCGGAGCCGGTGACGGCGAAGCTGTGCAGCCGGGCCAGCGGGCGCAGGCCGAGGCGGGCCGCGGTCTCGGCCGAGGCGATCAGCACGGCGGAGGCGCCGTCGTTGACCTGGCTGGCGTTGCCGGCGGTGATGTTCCACTCGATCTGCGGGAACCGTTCGGCGAAGGCCGGGTCGTGGTAGGCGGGGCGCAGCCCGGCCAGGATCTCGGTGCTGGTGCCGGGCCGTACGCCCTCGTCGCGGGAGACGCCGTCCAGGGGCGCGGTCTCGGCGTCGAAGCGGCCCTGCTGCCAGGCCGCGGCGGCCCGGTGGTGCGAGGCGGCGGCGAACTCGTCCATCCGCTCCCGGCCGATGGACCACTTGGCGGCGATCAGCTCGGCGGCGATGCCCTGCGGGACGAGCCCTTCCGGGTAGCGGGCGGCGATGCCGGGGCCGAAGGGGTCGGTGCCGGGCGGCACGTTGGAGCCCATCGGCACCCGGCTCATCGACTCGACCCCGCAGGCGACGACCAGGTCGTAGGCGCCGGCCAGCACGCCCTGGGCGGCGAAGTGCACGGCCTGCTGGGAGGAGCCGCACTGGCGGTCGACGGTGGTCGCCGGGACCGACTCGGGGAAGCCCGCGGACAGGGCGGCGTACCGGGTGGTGTTGGCGGCCTGCTCGCCGACCTGGTCGACGGTGCCGCCGATGACGTCGTCGACGAGCGCCGGGTCGACTCCGGAGCGTTCGACGAGGGCGCGCAGGGTGTGGGCGAGGAGTTCCACGGGGTGGACATGGGCGAGGGCGCCCTGGGGCTTGCCCCGGCCGATGGGGGTGCGGACGGCTTCGACGATGACGGCGTCGGGCATGGTGCGGGCCTCCGATGCGGGCTGCCGGGCGGCGGCCGACGAGCGGCTACCAGTGGGTAGGAAATCCGAACTCACCCTAGCCTGGTCAGTTGGAAAAACGAACCCTCCGAGTCCAGCCAAGTTCGAAATCCGGACCCTCCCCTAGACTGGCGTCATGCCCGCCGCCCCCAAGAACGCCCGCCCCTGTTCCATCGCCGACGCCCTGGCGCTCGTCGGCGAGAAGTACTCCCTGCTGGTCCTGCGCGAGGTCTGCCTCGGCAACGGCCGCTTCGACCAGCTCGTCCGGAACACCGGCGCCCCGCGCGACGTCCTCGCCACCCGGCTGCGGCGGCTGGTCGACGCCGGGCTGCTGGACCGGCGGCCCTACAGCGAGCGGCCCCGGCGCTTCGAGTACCGGCCGACCCCGGCCGGACTGGAGCTGGAGCCCGTCCTGATCACGCTGATGGCGTGGGGCGACCGCCATCTGCGCGGCGACGACGACCGCCCGATGGTGATCGAGCACGTCTGCGGCCACGAACTGGTCCCCGAGGTCACCTGCGGGACGTGCGGCCGGGCGGTCCGCCACGAGGACCTGACCTCCCACCCGCAGACCCCCGGCTGGACCCTCTCCGGACCGGTGGCCGGGTGACCGGCCACCCTGTGCCCGGTCCGTCACCCGGGGGCGCTACGCTGCCCCTCGACACGCCCGATCCTGATCACCGTACGCGTCGGTTCGGTGTGTCCATCGACCATCGACCGTTCCGCGATCGGCACTTGGACTCCGTAACTTCATGTCTTGGTTTGAATCCCTCATCCTCGGACTCGTCCAGGGGCTGACCGAGTTCCTCCCCGTCTCCTCCAGCGCGCACCTGCGGCTGACCGCGGCGTTCTCCGGCTGGCACGACCCGGGAGCGGCCTTCACGGCGATCACCCAGATCGGCACCGAGGCCGCCGTGCTGATCTACTTCCGCAAGGACATCGGGCGGATCATCTCGGCGTGGACCCGGTCACTGACGGACCGGGAGATGCGCAAGGACCCCGACGCGCGCATGGGCTGGCTGGTCATCGTCGGCTCGATCCCGATCGGCGTGCTCGGCGTGACGCTGAAGGACCAGATCGAGGGCCCCTTCCGCGACCTGCGGATCACCGCGACGATGCTGGTGGTGGTCGGCGTGGTCATCGGCATCGCCGACCGGCTGGCGGCACGCGACGAGAGCGGCGGCCGGCACCGCGCGGCCAAGCAGCGCAAGGACCTGAAGGACATCGGCATCCGGGACGGCCTGATCTACGGCATCTGCCAGGCGGCGGCCCTGATCCCCGGCGTCTCCCGCTCCGGCGCGACCATCAGCGGCGGCCTGTTCATGGGCTACCGGCGCGAGGCCGCGGCCCGCTACTCGTTCCTGCTCGCCGTCCCCGCCGTGCTCGCCTCGGGCCTGTTCGAACTGAAGGACGCGGTCGGCAGCGACCACGTCTCCTGGGGCCCGACGATCTTCGCCACGATCATCGCCTTCGGCGTCGGATACGCGGTCATCGCATGGTTCATGAAGTTCATCTCGACCAAGAGCTTCATGCCCTTCGTCTACTACCGCGTGATCCTCGGCATCGTGATCATCGTGCTGGTCACCATGGGCGTACTGTCACCGGACGCGGGCGAGCCCGCGCACTGACCCGCGAGCGTGGAGGCGTTCGCCGCCGGCGACCTGGCGGTCGATCGCGTCCGGCGGGAGCTATTCGGCGGTCTCCCGGTGACGCGGGCACCGGCACGGCGGCCACGCGTACGTGATCCCGTAGGGGTCCAGCTCGGCGTCGGACGTGATCTCGACCTTCGGCCGCTGCTCGATCACGCGGCCGTCACGGATGCGGATCACGCGCATCGTCATCAGCCGCACCGGCTCCGCGCTCACCGGCTGCCACCGTGCCCGCTGCGCCGGTGCCGGGCCAGGAGCACGCGCTCGTCGCTCGCGCGGGAGCAGTCGCGCTCTTCCGCGGCCCGCGCGGCGGACGCCTCATGGCGCGCGCAGGTGGCGCGCCGGGGGGCTTCGGGGTGGGGTGCGGGTGTTTCACGCTCGCGCACGTCGACTCCGTTCAGTCGGCCATACCCGGGGCCGTTCGCGCGGTCACCGGGGCTTTCCGTGGACCCATGACGCTAGGGCTGTGATGTGCGGCACTGCCGCTGATGTGCAGTTCTGTGCACGCACGCCTAGACGCTCGCACGATGGCCGAGTAGACACCCTTGACCGCAGCTCCCGCCCAGGCGACCGTGGCGCACGGTCCTGCACATCCGGCTGACGGAGGCTGTCGTGTCGCTACGGTTCATCGGGATCGACCCCAACACGGGGGAGCGGTCGGCATCCCCGAGAACGAGGCCGTGATCCGTATCCCGGCGAGCATGGTGCACATGATCAGGGAGGCGTGCGATGCCGTCGAACGTGCCGCAGTCGTTCGCTGACCTGTTGGCCGGCACCACCCGCAGTGCCCTCCACCTGGAAATGCGCGACACCTACGCCGTCGACTACGAGAGCGGCCCGTTCGCCGAGTGGCGCAAGGGGTTCCGGCATGATCCGGACGACCGCGCGTCCTGGTGGAGGCCGTGGCTGGATCTGGTCCAGGAGACCGTGCGCCGCGGGGTCGTGATCCGCCGAGCCCGTATCGTGTCCGAACCCGTCAGCGAGTACACCCGCTTCCTGCACGACGGCACCTTCACCAACGTCGCCGCGGGCGAACTGGTGCGCTGGCTGCCCCGGCGGCAGGCGTCCACGATCCCGCTACCCGGCAACGACTTCTGGCTGTTCGACGACCATGTCGTCCGGTGGAACCACTTCACCGGCGACGGCCGGTCCGCAGGCGGCGAGGTCACCGACGACCCGGCGGCGGCCGAGCTGTGCGCCGACGCGTTCGAAGCGGTCTGGGAACGGGCCATCCCGCACAACCGGTACACGATCACCTGACACTCCGATCCGGCAGGCCAGCTCATGCCCACCTCCCCGTCCTCGTCCGCGCAAGCCGCGCGAGAAGTCGTCGCCCAGCGGCTGCGCAACCTGCGCAAGAGCGCGGGGCTGACGGTCAGCGAGCTGGCCGGCCGGTGCGGCTGGCACCATGCCAAGACGAGCCGCATCGAGAACGCGCGCACAGCGCCCAACGCCACCGACATACGCCTGTGGTGCCGCGCCACCGGTGCTGAGGATCAGATCGAGGACCTCATCGCCCAGGCGCTGCACGCCGAGTCCATGTACACGGAGTGGCGCACGCAAGTCCGGGCTGGGCTCAAAGCTCTGCAGGGCAGCGACCCACGGCTGTTCGAGGACACCAGGGTCTTCCGCATCTACTCCTCGACGCTGGTGCCGGGATTCCTCCAGACGGAAGGCTACGCGGCCGGGGTCCTCGGGATCAGCGCTGCCTTCCAGGAACTCCCTGTCGACGACAGCGCCGAAGCCGCACGCGCACGTGTCGACCGCTCTGCGATCATCCACCGGTCCGGACACACGTTCGTGCTCGTGATCGAAGAGGCAGTGCTACGGCACCAGGTCTGCGACGCCGAGGCCATGGCGGCTCAGCTCGGCTATCTCCTGACCGCCGGTGCCCTTCCGCAGGTCTCCCTCGGTGTCATCCCCATGGACGTGGCGGAGCGGGTGCAGTGGCCGCGCGAGACCTTCCACGTCTACGACGACCGCCTGATCTCGGTCGAACTCGTGTCGGCGCGGGTGCGGATCACCCAGCCCTCCGAGATCACGCTGTACTTCAAGGCGTTCGAGCAGTTGCGCGGCATGGCCGTGTACGGCGCCGCCGCGCGGGCCCTCGTCCTGCGGGCGATCGAGGCCCTGCACTGATTCCGGGCACGACGAAGGGGCCCGGCCCTCGTGCCACGCACGTCGTCCGCCGCTCGTCAGGGCAGGCGGGCGTGTTCGGCTCGGCTGGCGGTGATCCGCTCACGCGCGAGCGTACGGGCCCGCTCGGTGTCGCCGCCGGTGAGCCGGGCGAGGATCGTCGCGAGCGGCCTGATCCGGCCCCGGCCGCCCCAGTGGCCCTCGGGGATCTCGGTGGGGAACACCCAGATCCGGCCGGCGTCACGCGGCCAGGCGCCGTTCTCCGCGTCGAGGACGGCCTCGGTCACCTCGGCGATGACGCTCGCGCGCTTCCGCTCGTCGAGCTGGCCCTCGGGGACGGACGGGACGACCTTGTAGCGAGGCGCGTCCGCTGGTTCGCCGCCGACGTAGACGCCGGCCGGCCGGTGCAGCCAGAGCCAGGACACCGAACGGGTCACCGGGTCGGCGGGGTCGAATCCCTCGTTGCGGACGAGGATCTCGGTGATGCGGTTCAGCAGCGCCGCCTCGGCGTCCGGCTGGAGCGCGCCTTCGGGAATGTACACGTCGAGCATGGGCATGGTCGGCCTCCTGGTGAGTTCACTTATTCAACTCAGGTCGGAGCCTACGAAGGCTAAGTACAGCTTGTAAACCCAGATCCGTATACTGGTCCCATGGAGACGCGGCGAATCGACCCGGTGAACTGCTCGGTGGCGCGCGCCCTCTCGGTGGTGGGGGAACGCTGGTCGCTGCTGATCGTCCGTGAGGCGTTCGACGGCGCGCGCCGGTTCGGAGAGTTCCACTCCCGCCTGGGCATCGCCAGGAATCTCCTGGCGACTCGGCTGGAGACCCTGGTGACCGCCGGAGTGATGCACCGCGTGCCCTACCAGGAGCCCGGGGACCGGCAGCGCTTCGCCTACGAACTCACCGAGCAGGGCCGGGCGTTGCGGCCCACGCTGGTGGCACTCCTGGAATGGGGCGACACCTACCTCGCCGACCCGCAGGGCCCGTCGGTCATCGTGCGGCACCGGGCCGTCGACGACGCGGGCTCCTGCGACGAGCCGGTCAGGGTCGTCCTCGAGTGCGCCGCGGGGCACAGCCACCTCGCCCCGGAAGACATCTGCCGCACGCCCGGTCCGGGTGCCCGCTTCGTGGAGAGCGCCTGAGATCCGACCACCGTGTTCGGCAGCCCGCATGGCGACCCACCGGCCGGACGCGGATGAAGCGGCGCGCCGACGCGGCTCCGTAGCCGTCCGGTAGCGCACTGTCAGTGCCCGGCTCTAGGCTGGTCCGCATGTCCCCAGAATTCCCGGTCCCTGGTTCCGTGCGCTCGGCCGCCGAGCTGAACGAGCGGATTCGTGCCCTGTGGCGGCGCGCCGGCGGCTCCCTCTCCGCCCAGCAGCGCGCGGAGTACGAGCTGCTGGTGGTGGAGTGGGCCGCCGCGATCCGCGGCGAGGTCGTCGAGGCGGCCTGACGGGACGGGGGGCCGGTTCAGCGACCGCCCGCCACCCGCAGCACCGTGCCCGTGGTGTACGAGGCGTCCGGCGACAGCAGCCAGGCGATCGCGGCGGCGATCTCCTCCGGCTGCGCGGAGCGGCGCAGCGGAATGCCCGGGATCATCCGCCGGGGCCGGTCCGGGTCGCCCATCGCGGCGTGCATGTCGGTCTCCACCAGGCCGGGGGCGACCGCGTTGACCCGGACGCCGTCCGGACCCAGCTCCTTGGACAGGCCCACCGTCAGCGCGTCCACGCCGGCCTTGCTCGCCGCGTAGTGCACGTACTCCCCGGGGCTGCCGAGGGTCGCCGCGCCCGAGGAGACGTTGACGATCGCGCCGCTCCCCCGGGCGGCCATGAGCCGGGCGGCCCGGCGCGCGCACAGCAGCGTGCCGAGCAGGTTGACGTCCAGGACCCGGCGCAGGTCGGCGGTGCCGGTGTCGGCGAGGCGGCCGAGGGGGCCGGTCACCGCCGCGTTGTTGACCAGACCCGTCACCGGGCCGAGCCGTTCCTCGGCGAGGTCGAAGAGGCGCTCGACGTCCTCCTCCACCGAGGTGTCCACCCGCACGGCGACGGCCCGGCCGCCGGCCTCGCGGACCCCCGCCGCGACCGACTCCGCGGCCGTCGCGTCCCGGACGTACCCCACGGCCACGTCGTGCCCGTCCGCCGCCAGCCTCAGACAGGTCGCCGCGCCGATCCCCCGGCTGCCGCCGGTGACCACCGTGATGGGACGTGCCATGCGTACCTCCAGAACGAGCCGCTTTGATCGATCATCGATCATCCTAAGCGGGGGTGCCGCCGCCGCATACCCCCACGCCCCGCTCCCGTCCGGCTGATCCGATCATCACCATGGCGCACACGCGGGGTCCCACGGGGTAGGGAGGCGCCATGAAGACGCTCGGCCACTGGCTCGCCTCCCGCTGGCGCCGTTCCCTCGCCGCCGCGCTCGCCGGCGCCCTGCCGGTGCTCGCCTTCCCGGCCCCGGCGCTGTGGTGGTGCGCCGGTGTGGCCCTGGTGCCCTGGCTGCTGCTGCTGCGGACCGCGCCGACCGGCCGGCGGGCCGTGTACGACGGCTGGTGCGGCGGCTTCGGATTCATGCTCGCCATGCACCACTGGCTGCTGCCCAGCCTGCACGTCTTCACCTTCGTCATCGCCGCGCTGCTGGGCGCGCTGTGGGCGCCGTGGGGCCGTCTGGTGCTGCGGATGCTGGGCCCGGCGGCCCCGCCGCGCCGGGTGGCGGCGGGCCTGGTGGTGGTGCCCTCCGGGTGGCTGTCGATCGAGCTGGTCCGGTCCTGGCAGGGGCTCGGCGGCCCGTGGGGGATGCTCGGCGCGAGCCAGTGGCAGGTCGCGCCCGCGCTGACCCTGGCCTCGGTCGGCGGGGTGTGGCTGATCAGCTTCCTGGTCGTCGCCGTCAACGCCGCCGTCGCCGTCCTGGTCGCCGTCCGCCGGGCCCGGACGCCCGCCGTGGCCGGGCTGGCCGCCGTCGCCGCCGTCACCTCGGCGGCCTGGGTGTGGGCGCCGCGCCCGGACACCGGCGGCACGGTGGCGGTCGCCGTCGTGCAGCCCGGCGTGATCGCGGGCCCGGACCGCCGCTTCGACCGCGAGGAACAGCTCACCCGCCGGCTCGCCGGGCGCGGCGTCGACCTGGTCGTCTGGGGCGAGAGCAGCGTCGGCTTCGACCTGGCCGAGCGGCCCGGCCTGGCCCGGCGGCTGGCCGCGCTGTCCCGGGAGACCGGCACGGACCTGCTGGTCAACGTGGACGCGCGGCGCTCGGACCGGCCCGGCATCTACAAGAGTTCGGTGCTCGTCGGCCCGCAGGGTCCGACCGGCGACCGCTACGACAAGATGCGGCTCGTCCCCTTCGGCGAGTACGTCCCGGCCCGCTCGCTGCTCGGCTGGGCCACCTCGGTCGGCAAGGCGGCGGGCGAGGACCGGCGGCGCGGCTCGGAGCAGGTGGTGATGAGGGTCGGGGACGGGCTCCGGATCGGCCCGATGGTGTGCTTCGAGACCGCGTTCCCCGACCTGACCCGCCATCTCGCCCAGGACGGCGCCGACGTCCTGGTCGGCCAGTCCGCGACCTCGACGTTCCAGGGGAGCTGGGCGCCCGCGCAGCACGCCTCGCTGGCCGCGCTGCGGGCCGCCGAGACCGGCCGCCCCATGATCCACGCCACGCTGACCGGGATCTCGGCCGGCTACGCCGCGGACGGCACCCGGATCGGACCCGGGCTGGGCACCGACGCGAGCGCGGCCCGGGTGTACGACGTGCCGCTCGCACGCGGCACCACGCCGTACGTCCGGTTCGGCGACTGGGCGGTGTACGCGGCGCTGCTGGTGCTGGTGGTGTGGGCCGCCGCCGAGGGCGTACGGACGCTGCGGTTCAGGCGGAACGCTCCTGAACGGCGCGTACCACCCGCTCGCACAGCTCATGGGTCTCCAGCGCGTCCCGGGCGCTGAGCACCGTGCCCGCGCGGACCGCGTCGAGGAAGGCGAGGACCGCCTGCTCGATGCCGCGCTGCCGGGCCACCGGCACCCAGTCGCCGCGCCGCCTGACGGTCGGCTGGCCCTTGTGGTCGACGACCTCGGCGAGGTTGACCACCTGCCGCTTGGTGTCCTGCCCGGAGACCTCCAGGATCTCCTCGGCCGAGCCGCTGAGCCGGTTCATGACGCCGAGCGCGGTGAAGCCGTCCCCGGCCAACTGCAGGACGACGTGGTGCAGCAGCCCGTCCTGGACGCGGGCGCGCACGGTGACGTCGTCGACCGGGCCGGGCACCAGGAAGCGGAGGGTGTCGACGACGTGGATGAAGTCGTCGAGGATCATCGTGCGGGGCTCTTCGGGCAGCCCTGTGCGGTTCTTCTGCATCAGGATCAGCTCGCGGGGGTGCTCGGCGCACTGCGCGTAGCCGGGGGCGTGGCGGCGGTTGAAGCCGACGGCGAGGCTCACGCGCCGTTCCTCGGCGAGGCGCACCAGGCGCTCGGAGTCGGCGAGTGCGTAGGCGAGCGGCTTGTCGACGTAGGTGGGGACGCCCGCCCGCAGCAGACGGGTCACGATCTCCGGGTGGACGGCGGTCGGGGCGTGCACGAAGGCGGCGTCCAGGTCCTGGGCGAGCAGGGAGTCCAGGTCGGCGTGGCGCCGGCCCGCCGGGACACGGAGGGTGTCGGCGACCCGGGTGAGGGTCGCGGGGGTACGGGTGTGCAGGTGCAGTTCGATGCCGGGCTGGAGGGCGAGGACCGGGAGGTAGGCCTTCTGCGCGATGTCGCCGAGTCCGATGCAGCCGACCTTCACGGGGGTTCTCCTAGCCTTCGACCTGGGTGTCTGCGGCAGCATACGGTGACCGCCGGGCCGGGGCCGCCGCCGGTCCCGGGCCGCCGGCGTCAGCCGGGGCGCCGCCGGTCCCTCCGTACGGGGACGGGAATCACCCGTGCGGAGCAACCTCCGCTCGTCCGTCGCCGCGCGGGGCCCCGGGGACAGCAGAGTTGCGCGCGTGCATCGAACGACGACCACCGCAGCGCTGTTGGTGACCGTGGCTGTCTCGGCCCTGGGGGGCTGCACCACGGTCCAGCGTCCGCCCGCGCCGGCCCCGGCCGCGACCGGCGCCGGGCCGTCCGTGCCCCGGCCCGACGGCCCGGCCCGGCCCCGGGTGGTGCAGGCCCCGGCCCGGGAGGCACTGGAGCTGATCGGTGACGCGCGGCGGCCGGACCGCGCCGCCGGGGAGCCGCGCCGCACGCCCCCGCCGACCGCCCCGGCCCCTCGGGAGCGGCCGGCCGGCCGCCCGCAGACCCGGCCGGCGCCGGTGCGGCCCGCGCCGCGCGAACCGGACGCCGGGCCGCCGCACCGGCCGGACGGCACGCTCCCCGAGGTCACCGCGTCCGTCCCCGGGATCGTCCTCGGCGGCGGGGACCTGTGCGGCCTGGGCCGCAGGTACGGGGGCTGGCGGTCCGGCAGTCCGGAGGCGACCGTCTGCGAGCGGACGTACGGCCGCTGAGCCGGCCCCCGCGGTCAGCGCGGGCCGTCGAGCCGGCGCTCCAGGCGGCCGATGGCGGCGCGGACGCCCGCGGTGTGGTCGTCGTCGCCGAGGGCGTCGGCCGCCCGCCGGGCCCGCCGCAGATGGAGGCGGGCCGCCTCGCGGTGGCCGAGCCGGTCGTAGTCGGCGGCCAGGTTCAGGTGCAGGGAGGGGTAGAGGGCGCGGGCGGCGAGGGTGCCCGCGTGGCCGGGCGAGGGGTCCTGCCGCAGTTCCTCCGCGGCCGACAGGGCCCGCAGGTCCCAGGCCAGTTCGTCCGCCGGGTCGTCCTGGGTGTCGGCCAGGTAGTGGGCCAGGGTGCAGCGGTGCAGGGGGTCGCCGTGCTCGCCGATCTCGGTCCACAGGCCGAGGTAGCGCTGCCGGGCCTCCTCGCGGTCGCCCGCGTGGTGCAGCATGACGACCTGTCCGATCCGCGTCGGCACGGCGTCCGGCGCCGCCCGCTCCTGTCCCCTGGCCACCGCGTCCTCCGCACCGCTCGTCGACTGTTGCCGACGACGTTAGGCCCTGTCTTCCGGTTCGGGCCGCAGACGCGGCCCGAACCGGGAGAGTCGGATCAGCCCAGGTCAGGGATGGTCCAGTCGATCGGCTCGTGGCCCTGGCGGGCGATCGCCTCGTTGATCTGGGTGAACGGGCGGGAGCCGAAGAACCGCTTCGCCGACAGCGGCGAGGGGTGCGCGCCCTTGACCACCGCGTGCCGGGTCTCGTCGATCAGCGGGAGCTTCTTCTGCGCGTAGTTCCCCCACAGCACGAACACCGCCGGGTCGGGGCGCCGCACCACCGCGCGGATCACCGCGTCGGTGAACAGCTCCCAGCCGCGGCCCTTGTGCGAGTTGGCCTCGCCGGCCCGGACCGTGAGCACCGCGTTGAGCAGCAGGACGCCCTGCCGGGCCCAGGGCATCAGGTAGCCGTTGTCCGGGATCGGCGTGCCCAGCTCCTCGTGCATCTCCTTGTAGATGTTCCGCAGGGACGGCGGGACCCTCACGCCGGGGCGGACCGAGAAGCACAGGCCGTGGCCCTGGCCCTCGCCGTGGTACGGGTCCTGCCCGAGGACCAGCACCTTGACCCGGTCGTACGGCGTGGCGTCCAGGGCGGCGAAGACCTCCTCGCGGGGAGGGTAGACAGGGCCCTTCGCCCGCTCTTCCTCGACGAAGTCCGTCAGCTCCTTGAAGTAGGGCTGCTGGAGTTCGCCGCCCAGCACCTCGCGCCAGGACTCGGGCAGCATGGCGATGTCGGTCACGTCGGTTTCCTCACGGGTGTGCGGTCGCTACAGACCACCCAACCTACCGGCGGCCACTGACAACGCACCGGCTACCAGCTCGTCTTGCGGTGCAGCTCCCACATCATCATGATCGTCGACGGGTCGAGGGACCGCTCGGCGCCGGAGATGTCCTCGCTGGTGGCCACGTACTGCCGGCCCTGCCACAGCGGCAGCAGCCGGGCGTCCGAGACGAGGATCTCCTGCGCCTCCTCGAACTCCTCGACCACGCCCGCCCGGTCGGTCTCGCGCCGGGAGCGGGGCAGCAGGTCGCCGGTGATCCGGGGCGCCCGGTAGGGCGTGCCCAGGGCGTTCTGCTCGCCGACGAAGGGGGCGATGAAGTTGTCCGCGTCCGGGAAGTCGGGGGACCAGCCGCGGCCGAACACCGGGTACTCGCCCTTCTGGTAGCCGGTGACGTACGTCTTCCAGGGGCGGCTGCGCAGGGTGACGGTGAACAGGCCGGACTTCTCCAACTGGCGCTCGATCTCCTGGAACTCGCGGGCGGTTCCGGAGCCGTAGCGGTCGGTGGTGTACCAGAGGGTAAGCGGCACCGGCTCGGTGATGCCGGCGCCGGTGAGTATCCGGCGGGCCTCGGCGGCGCTGGGGTCGCCGTACTCGTCGAAGAAGCCGGTGGTGTGCCCGGTCAGGCCGTTGGGGACCATCGAGTACAGCGGGTCGACGGTGTCCTGGTAGACGGTGTGGGCGATGGCGGCCCGGTCGATCACCTGGGCGACGGCCTGCCGGACGGGCTTGCGGCCCGCCCAGGGGTCCTCGGGGTTGAAGACGAGGTAGCTGATGTCGGTGCCGCTGCCCTCGATGAGGTGGAGGTCCTCGTCCTTCCCGGTGCCGCCCTCCAGGGTGATGATGTCGTCGGCGGCCAGACCGCGGTAGGTGACCTGGACCCGCCCGGCCCGCAGCGCCTTGACCATGGCGTCGGAGGTGTCGAAGTACTCGATGGTGACGGCCTCGTTGCGGGGCTCGGCGTAGCCCCGGTAGCGGTCGTTGCGCACCAGTTCGGCCCGCGTGCCCTCGGTGTAGGAGCGCAGGGTGTACGGGCCGGAGCCGACGACCGAGGTGCCTTCGCGCAGCGCGTCGGCCGGGTAGGCGGAGGGGGCGACGATCGACATCGCGGGGGTGGCGAGGACGAACGGGAAGGTGGCGTCGGGCTTGTCGAGGTGGAAGACCACCTCGCGCTCGCTGGGCGCGCGCACCCGGTCCAGGCTGCCGAGGAGACCGGCGGGGCCGCCTTCGGCGTCGATCTTCTTGATCCGGTCGATCGAGTGCTTGACGGCTCGGGCGTCCAGCGCGTCCCCGTTGGAGAAGGTGAGCCCCTTGCGCAGTTCGCAGCGGTAGACCTGGTTGGAGTCGTCGGTGAAGGCGCACTCCTTGGCGGCGTCCGGCCGGGGCGCGGTCGCGGCGTTCGGGTAGCTCAGCAGGGTCTGGTAGACGTTGCGGAACAGTTCCCAGGAGCTGTCCCAGGAGGCGGCGGGGTCGAGGGTGCTCGGCGCGCTGGTCGTGCCGACGGCGATCGGTGCCCGGTCCTCGGAGTCGTCGGGCGAGAGGATGCCGCACCCGGCCACCAGGGACGACATGGACGCGATGGCCGCTACCCGCCGCAGGCATCGGTTCCGGTTGAACACGCGCACGCTCCTCGATCTGCCGTACCAAAGGTCGGCAGACCATACCGCAGCGCCACACCTGCTGAACCCCCTCTGATCAGGGGTTTTGATCCTTTCTGACGATGACTACGTTGTCATGTCCCGGAGGAGATCATTCCGTGACCGGGGGCGTCGTCCGGGTGCCGGAGGACGCCCCCGCGCGGGGACGGTCAGCCCACGCCGGCGTTCAGGAAGATGCCGCCGTCGACGACCAGCGTCTGGCCGGTGACCCAGTCGGACTGGGCCGAGGTGAGGAACGCGGCGGCGCCGCCGATGTCGGAGGGCACACCCAGCCGGCCCAGCGGGTAGGAGGCGGCGGCCTCCTCCTCGCGGCCCTCGTACAGGGCCTGGGCGAACTTGGTCTTCACCACCGCCGGGGCGATCGCGTTGACCCGGACCTTCGGCGCGAACTCGTGCGCCAACTGGAGGGTCAGGTTGATCATCGCAGCCTTGCTGACGCCGTACGCGCCGATGAACGGCGAGGCGGAGACGCCCGCGACGGAGGCGATGTTGACGATCGAGCCCCCGTTCTCCTTCTGCCAGGCGTGCCAGGTGCGCTGGGCGAAGCCGAGCGCGGAGAGCACGTTGGTGTCGAAGACCTTGCGCGCCACGTTCAGGTCGAGGTCGGCGATCGGCCCGAACACCGGGTTGGTGCCGGCGTTGTTGACCAGGTGGTCGACGCGGCCGAACGCCTCCATCGTGCGCTCGACGGCGAGCGCCTGGTGGGCCTCGTCGTGGGCCTTGCCGGCCACGCCGATGACCCGGTCGGCGCCGAGCCTCTCGACGGCCTCGTTCAGCGCCTCCTCGTTGCGGCCGGTGATGCAGACCCGGTCACCGCGGGCGACCAGCGCCTCGGCGACGCCGTAGCCGATACCGCGGCTGGCGCCGGTGACGAGGGCGACCTTGCCCGAGAGTTCCACGGAAGTCATGTGCGCTGTCCCTTAGTTGAGCGGTCCGCCGGCGACGTACAGCACCTGGCCGGAGACGAAGCCGGCCGCGTCACCGGTGAAGAACGCGACGGCGTTGGCGATGTCCTCGGGCTCACCGACGCGCTGCACCGGGATCTGGGTGGCGGCGGCGGCCTTGAAGTCCTCGAAGCCCATGCCGACCCGCTCGGCGGTCGCGGCGGTCATGTCGGTGGCGATGAAGCCGGGGGCGACGGCGTTGGCGGTGACGCCGAACTTGCCCAGCTCCTTGGCGAGGGTCTTGGTGAAGCCCTGCATACCGGCCTTGGCGGCGGCGTAGTTGACCTGGCCCCGGTTGCCGAGCGCGGAGGAGGAGGACAGGTTGACGATACGGCCGAAGCCGGCGTCGACCATGTGCTTCTGGCAGGCGCGCGACATCAGGAAGGCGCCGCGCAGGTGCACGTTCATGACGGTGTCCCAGTCGGAGACGCTCATCTTGAACAGCAGGTTGTCGCGGAGCACGCCCGCGTTGTTGACGAGGATCGTCGGCGCGCCCAGCTCCTGGGCGATCCGCGCGACGGCGGCCTCGACCTGCGCCTCGTCCGCGACGTCGCAGCCGACCGCGAGCGCCGTGCCGCCGGCCGCGGTGATCTTCTCCACGGTGTCCTTGCACGCGGCCTCGTCGAGGTCGATCACGGCGACGGCACGGCCCTCGGCGGCCAGGCGTACGGCGGTGGCGGCACCGATGCCGCGCGCCGCTCCGGTGACGACGGCGACCCGCTGGTCAGTGGTGGACATGCTGCTTCTCCTCGTCCTGGGGGATGCGGCCGGCGCGGCCCGCCTGCGCGGTGAGCGACCGCTTAGTACCTTCGGCAGACGTGACGCTAGAAGCCCTGGCACCCGGTGTCAACGGGACACCGGGGTGGTGTGATCCATCCCCCTGCGCGCTCAGCGCACGAGCAGGTCCAGGAGGCGTTCCGCCTCGGCCGCCGGGTCGCCGGTGAGGCCGGTGTGGACCGGGCCGGGCTGGACGACGGCGGAGCGCGGGGCGATCAGCCAGCGGAACCGGCGGCCGGGGTCGTCACCGGCCGCCGGTCCGGCCGCGTCGCCGCCGGCGCACACGTCCTCGACGGCGCGCAGCGCGGCGCGCACGCCGGGTACGTCGGCGCGCGGGTCGAGGGCGAGCAGCCTGGCCTCGTCCAGGTGGGTGCGGGCGGCGATGAACGCCTTGGCTCGGCAGTACACCAACACCCCGGCGTTGACGCACTCGCCGCGCTCGACCCGGGGGACGACGCGCAGCAGGGCGTACTCGTAGACCTCCTTCTCGTGCGCGTCGCTCCCCCGGATGATGTGGCGTTCCACCACATGCCCGGCCATGTGAATGTGGCGCTCGCTCACTTGGTCTCCTCGATTCCGGTGATCCGCTCATGGATGCCGGCCGCCCGCGCCAGCAGGGGGCGCGCGTAGGCCCGTCGGAGGTCGTCCGGGGTGGCGAAGCCGGGCTCGCCGGCCAGCCAGGCGTCCGGGATCTCGGCGGTGACCTCGGCCAGCAGTTCCTCGGTGACGCGGGGCGCGAGGTCGGCGGCGGCACTCGCGAGGTCGGGGCGGAAACGGGCCAGGGCGTGGTCGGAGGCGTCGTAGGGGCGGGCGGCGGAGGCGTCGGCGCCGGGCCAGTTGTGGTGCCAGATCAGGGTGGCGCCGTGGTCGATGAGCCAGACCTCGCCTCCCGCGCGCAGCAGGTTGGGGTTGCGCCAGGAGCGGTCGACGTTGTTGACCAGCGCGTCGAACCAGATGATCCGCCCGGCCTCCGCGGGGCCGACCTCGAAGGCCAGCGGGTCGAAGCCGAGGGCGCCGGAGAGGAACTCCATGCCCAGGTTGGCCCCGCCGCTGGAGCGGAGCAGTTCCTGCACCTGCGGGTCGGGTTCGCCGAGGCCCAGCACCGGGTCGAGGCCGATGGTGACCAGAGGCGGCACGCGGAAGCCGAGCCGGCGGGCGAGTTCCCCGCAGACCACCTCCGCGACCAGCGTCTTGCGGCCCTGGCCCGCCCCGGTGAACTTCATGACGTACGTCCCGAAGTCGTCGGCCTCGACGAGTCCCGGCAGCGAGCCGCCCTCACGCAGCGGGGTGATGTAGCGGGTCGCGATGACTTCCTTCAGCATCGCCCCAGGTTACCGGCGTGCGCGTGGCCCGCCGGGGCCGGGCGGGCGGGCCCGACAGCCGGACGACAGCTCTGGCTTACGCCGGTCCGACGGCTCGGGGGACAGCATCTCGGCACGGTCTGAACAGCGCGTGGCCCGCCGCCGTACCGGTCGGCGGATCACGTACTCCATCCCCGGAAGGGACGTCAGTATGACCAGCGGATCGTTTCAGCCCGCGGCACGTCCGGCCCGCCGTACCGTCGTCGCGGCGGCCGGAGCGGCGGGGCTCGCCGCCGCGCTGACCGCGTGCGGGGGTTCGGACGACACCTCGGACGACGCCGTAGCCGCGGCCACCTCCCCGGAGACAGCCGGCACGGGCGCCGGGTCGAGCGGCGGGGCGGCCCTGGCCTCGACCTCCGACATCCCCGAGGGCGGCGGCAAGGTCTTCGCCGACCGGGAGGTGGTGGTGACACAGCCGTCGCCGGGCGAGTTCAAGGCGTTCTCGGCGACCTGCACCCATCAGGGGTGCGCGGTGAAGAACGTCGCCGACGGTGTCATCAACTGCCCCTGCCACAACAGCAACTTCTCCATCACGGACGGCAGCGTGTCCAGCGGCCCCGCCCGCGAACCCCTGCCGGCCGTACAGATCACCGTCGACGGGGAATCCATCACCCTGGCCTGACGCGAAGCGCCCCGAAGAGGGCGCGGGGAGCCGCGCGAAACCCACCACGCGCCCGCACCCCCGCCCTCACCCGTACCTCCCCACCACCCCCGCCCCCAGCGCCGAGGCCACCGCGTCCGCCAGCCCCTCCGCCTCCCCCTCCCCCAGCGTCGAGACCGTCACCCGCACCCCCGGCCCCGCGCTCACCCGGAACCGCGCCCCCGGCGCCACCGCCCACCCCGCCTGCAACAGCCGGGTCACCGCCCCCGTCTCGTCCGGCACCGGGAGCCACACGTTCATGCCGCTGCGGCCGTACGCCGTGATCCCCCGCCGCCCGAGCGCCCCGAGCAGCGCTCCCCGCCGCGCCCCGTACGCCTCCGCCACCCGCGCCGCGTCCACCGCCCCGTCGGCCCAGAGCCGGGCCACCGCCCGCTGGGTGATGCGGCTGACCCAGCCGGGCCCGAGCCGCTGCCGCCCCCGCACCCGGTCCAGGGTGACCGGGTCGCCGGTGAGCACCGCGAGCCGCAGATCGGGCCCGTACGCCTTCGCGGCCGACCGCACGAAGGCCCAATGGCGTGTCGTACCGGCGAGGGCGTGCAGGGGCAGGTCGACGATCCGGTACCCGTGGTCGTCCTCGATCAGCAGCGTCTCCGGATGGGTGCGCAGCACCGCCCGCAGGGCGTCCGCGCGGGCCGCGCTGACCGCCGCCCCGGTCGGGTTCTGCGCCCGGTCGGTGACGACCAGGGCCCGCGCGCCGCCCACCAGCGCGCGCCGCACGTCGTCCGGCAGCGGCCCCTCGTCGTCGACGCCGACCGGCACGGTGCGCAGCCCGAGCGCCGGGACGAGGTCGAGCAGGCTGCCCCAGCCGGGGTCCTCGACGGCGACGGCGTCACCGGGCCTGAGGTGGGCGGCGAGCACCCGCTCCATCGCGTCCAGCGAGCCCGAGGCGACGGCGAGGGGCCCGGCCGGCACCCCGTCGGCGTCGAGTCCGGCGCGGGCGAGCCGCTCCAGCGCGGGCTCCACGGGCGCGTGCCCGTACAGCACCGGTTCCCGGTCGCCCTCGGCGGCCGCCGCCGCGAACGCCTCGGCGAGCGCGGGCAGCAGCGCGGGGTCCGGGTTGCCGTCGGACACGTCCCGCACGCCCTCGGGCACCTCGACCCGGATGAACTCCCGGCCGGTGGTGGCCGGTCTCGCCCGCACCCGGCTCCCCCGGCGCCCGGCCGTCTCGATCACCCCGCGCTCGCGCAGGGTGCGGTACGCGGCGGCCACCGTGTTGGGGTTCACCCCCAGATGCTCGGCCAACTCCCGCAGCGGGGGCAGCACTTGGCCCGGCTCCAGTTCCCCTGAGGCCACCGCGCGCTCGACGTCGGCGGAAATCTCGGCTGCGCGCCGCCCTTGGATCGGATACTCTCCTAGCACAAAACCAAGTATGCACTAGTGCAATGGAGAACGCCATGCAGGGGACCCCGGAGACGCCGTCGCGGCCCGCCGCCGCCTACACCCCCACCGACCGCACCGTCCCCACCCGCTCCCCGCAGCGCGCGTCCTACGACCGGGAGCTGGTGCACTCGATACTCGACGAGGGGTACGTCTGCCACCTCGGCTTCGTCCGCGACGGCGCCCCGGTGGTGCTGCCCACCCTGTACGGCCGGGTCGGCGAGCGGCTCTACGTGCACGGCTCGACGGGCTCGCGCCCGCTGCGGATGGCCGGCCAGGCCGACCCGGGGCTGCCGGTGTGCCTGACCGTCACGCACGTGGACGCGCTGGTGCTGGCCCGCTCGGCCTTCCACCACTCGGTCAACTACCGGTCGGTGGTGGTGCACGGCACGGCGTACGACGTGACCGACCCCGAGGAGAAGCGCACGGCCCTGGACGCCCTGGTCGACCACGTGGTGCCGGGCCGCTCCCGCGACTCCCGGCCCGCCGACCGCAAGGAGCTGGCCGCCACCGCGGTGCTCCGCCTGGATCTGGACGAGGTCTCCGCCAAGGCCCGCACCGGCGGGGTCAACGACGAGCCCGAGGACCTCGCCCTCCCGCACTGGGCCGGCCTGCTCCCGCTGCGCAAGGGCTACGACGCCCCGGTCCCGGACCCGGACCTGGGCGCCGGCACCGCTGTCCCGGACTACCTGACGGCCCTCTGAGACCGGGCCGCCGCCGCGCCGCCCTCCGCCGGGCGCGCCCGCACCGCCACCGTCCGCCCCCGGGCCCGCGCCTCCGCCACCGCGAGCCCGGTGACCGAGCCCAGGAGCAGCAGCGTGCCGCCCAGGGTGGCCGGCGTGAGCCGCTCACCGAGCAGGGCGACGGCGAGCACCGCCGCGCCGACCGGTTCCAGCAGCATGATCACGGACACGGTGGCGGAGCGGACGACCGCGGCGCCCGCGAAGTACAGGCCGTAGGCGAGCGCGGTGGGCACGGCGGCGACGTAGCCCAGCAGCCAGAGCAGCCGGACCGGCTCGGCGGTGTGCGGCACCAGCCCCTCGGCCAGCGCGAACGGCAGCAGGACCAGGCTGGTGACGGCGAACGCGCCCACCGACGTGCTCCCGGCGTCCGCTCCGCCGTCGCGCCCCCACCGGCGGGTCAGCAGGGTCATCACCGAGTACCCGGCCGCCGAGAGCAGCGCGAGGAGCACCCCGGCGGGGCGTACGGTCGCGCCGCCCCCGCCGAGCACCAGCACCCCGAGCCCGGCGAGCGCCCCGGCCACCGCGACCGCCCCGCCCCGGCCCAGGCGTTCGCCGAGCACGCAGCGGGCGCCCAGCGCGATCAGGACCGGGCCCGCGCCGAGGGTGACGACGGTGGCGACGGCCAGCCCGGTGGAGCGTACGGCGGCGAAGTAGGCGGTCTGGAACACCGCGAGGCCGATCCCGGTGACGAGGGCCCGGACCGGTCCGCGGCGGACCGGCCCGCGCGGGGCGGCGGCCCGGGTCCGCCGGCGCGTCGACCGGGCGGCGAGCAGCAGGAGGAGTCCGGCGGCGCAGCGCCAGAAGGACAGGGCGACCGGGCCGAGGTCACTGGCCCGGTAGACCAGCGAGGCGGCGGCGCCCGCGGTGCCCCAGGCGGCACCGGCGACGATCAGACAGAGCAGGCCACGCCCGACGGGCAGGCCGGATACGGCATTCGACACGGGTTCTCTCCGCAGACGCGCGAGGCGCGGACGTTCGAAACGGACCCCGACGGCCCGGGGTCCCTGGACCTCGTCCGCGGGCAGCACCGCTCCGCCCGGCCGCCGTACGGCGCCGGAGTTCGCTCGGGTGGGCCCGCCGTCAGGCGGCCGGCGGCGGAAGAACGCGTGCGTCCGAATGCATGACCGGCACCCTATGCGGGCGTTCCCCGGCCGGACAACTCCCTTTCCGGGCCACCGCCCGCCACCGGTTCCGGCGCGCCCTTCGCGGGTGCCGAGGACTGGGCGATGAACGCGCCCGCCAGCACCACGGCCCCGCCGGCGAGCTGCGGCGCGGAGAGGTGCTCGCCCAGCAGCACCCACGCCAGGACGGTCGCGATGACCGCCTCCAGGCACGCCACCACCCCCGCCACCTGCGGCGACAGCCTGCGTACGGCGACGATGCCGGTGACGTAGGCGAGCACGGTGGCGATGAGCACGATCCAGGCGAGCAGCAGCGCGGCGGCGACCGGTGTGCCGTTCATCGGCGCGGTCCCGGCCAGCACGGACCAGTCGAGGTCCCAGGGGCGGGCGATCAGGGTGAGCAGGGCGGCGCCGACGAGCAGCCCGTACGCGATCACGCCGAGCGGGTCGGGTGCCTCGGCGCCGGCGTCGCCGCCCTGGTCGGACAGGACGAAGTAACCGACCTGGCAGCAGGCGGCGCCCAGCGCGAGCAGCAGGCCGAGGGCGTCGAAGCCGAGACCCGACCAGACCTCGACGACGCAGGCGAGGCCGCCGACCGCGAGGACCACGCCGAGCGCGGCGGCCCGGGTGACCGGCCGCCGCTGCACGAACCGCACCCAGCCGAGGACCAGGGCGGGCGCGAGGTACTCCACGAGCAGCGCCACCCCGACCGGGATACGGGAGAGCGCGGCGAAGTAGCAGGCCTGGACGCCGGCCACGGCGAGCAGCCCGAACCCGGCGAGCAGGCCGGGGCGGCGGCGCGGCAGCGCGCGGTGCCGCCAGGCGAGCGGCAGCATCACCAGGGCCGCGCCCGTGACGCGCAGCCACACCACGTGGAGCGGGTCGAGGCCCGCCTCGATCAGTGGCTTGGCCGCGACCCCGGAGCCGCCGAAGGCGAGCGCGGACCCGAGCGCCAGGCCGAGCCCGACGCCCTTGCCCCGGCCGCCGGGGGCGCTGTCAGACGTATGCACCGGCACATGATGGCAGGCCCGCGCCGACGAGGGAAGACATCACCGTAAGCCTTGATCGCACCTGTCGCGGCCAGGGGGAATCAGGGAAGCGGTTCCGGGTGGCCGTCGGCGCGGGCGAGCACCGCTTGCGGGTCGAGCCCGGCGCGGCCGAGCACCTCGGCGGCGCGGGCCTGCGGGTCGGCGACGAGGGCGGCGAGGAGGTCGACGCCGCCGGGGCGGGGCGCGCCGCGCCGGGCGGCGCGGGCGCGGGCGCCGTCCAGCGCGGCGGCGGCCAGCGGCGAGAAGCCCGCCGCCGCGCTCACCACGGGTACGGCTCCGGAGTCCTCGACGGAGCCCTGCCAGCGCAGTCCGTAGCCGATGCTGCGCTGCACCAGGTAGCCGAGGACCCGGGCGAGCCGGGGGCCGTCGCCGAGCACGGCGCGTGCCCCGGGGTCGTGTTCCAGCAGCGAGTGCAGCAGGTGGGCGGTGTCGATCTGCCGGTCCCCGTCCCGCAGCGACCTGCGGCGGGCGCCGGAGACCACCGGGGCCAGCTCGGGACCGAACCGGGCTTCGTCGTCGACGCCGTCCGGGCGCCGGCCGCCTTGCTCACCGGCCGACTGCCGGGGGATTCGGGGTTGCACGCTCCCACCCCATCAGCCCCGCCGGGGTCCGGTCATCCCCGGCGGGAAGCATTCCGGCGTCCCACGCAGAGTGGACGTGTCCACCCGGAATATCCTCCTTGGGGAGGAGATCAGGCCGTTTCGCCCGCCCGGCGGGGCGGCCGGGGCGCGGGGCCGCCGGTCCGCCCCCGGTCCGCCGTCCGGGGCTCAGTCCTCGTCGGCGAGGATCAGGTACAGCTTCTTGCGGGCCTCGTTGACGACGCCGAGCGCCTTCTCCCGCTGCTCCTTGCTGCCGGTCTTCCAGACCTGGCCGAACGCCTCCATCAGACCGAAACCGGCCTGCCGGATCTCGCCCAGCGCCTCCCAGTCGACACCGCGCGAGGCTTCCTCCCAGGGGGCCTCGGGGCCCTCCTCGGCGGCGGCGCGGCCCGCTTCCGTGAGGGAGAACAGCTTCTTGCCGCCCTCGCTCTCGCTGGCGATCAGCCCCTCGTCCTCCAGCAACTGGAGGGTGGGGTACACCGAGCCGGGGCTGGGCTTCCACGCCCCGCCGCTGCGCTCGGCGATCTCCTGGATCATCTCGTACCCGTGCATCGGCCGGTCCTTGAGCAGGGCCAGGATCGACGCCCGTACGTCGCCGCGCCGCGCCCTGCCCCGCGATCCGCCGCGCCCCCGGCCGCCCCAGGGCCCGCCGAAGCCCGCCCCGAAGGGGCCGCCGGGGCCGCCGCCGGGGCCGCCCGGCCCGAAGGGGCCGAACGCCGCGCGCCGGCCGTCGAAGCCGCCGCGGCCGAAGGGGCCGCCGTGTCCACCGTGTCCATGGTCGTGTCCGTGGCCGCGCATGGCCATCACTCCATCCATCGTTGATCTGTCGCGATGCTTCAACGATATATCGGTACTGTTCGTCCGGCAAGCCCCCGCCCGGCGGAAACCGGTCCAGCACTCGCGTATTGGCCTTGGCCCGCGGCTTCCCGGAGGTTCTAGCGTCGGGCCATGCGTATCCGAATCGTCGACGCCTTCACCGACCGGCCCTTCGCCGGCAACCCCGCGGGAGTCCTGCTCCTGGACGCCTTCCCGGACGACAACCGGCTCCAGCAGATCGCCCTGGAGGTCAACCACGCCGAGACCGCGTTCGCCCACCGCCTGCCCGGGGGCGGCGAGGCGGACTGGGCGCTGCGCTGGTTCACCCCGGCCACCGAGGTCGCCCTGTGCGGCCACGCCACCCTCGCCACCGCCCACGTGCTGCGCACCACCGGCGCCCACGAGGGGCCGGTCCGGTTCGCCACCCGCAGCGGCGTGCTCATCGCCACGCCCGGCGAGGACGGCTCGATCACCCTCGACTTCCCGACCGCGCCGCTCACCCCGGCCGAGGCCCCGCCGGGGCTGGCCGAGGCCCTCGGCGCCGAACCGCTCACGGTCCTGGACACCGGGCCGAACATCGGGGACCTGCTGATCGAACTGGCCGACGAGAAGACCGTGCACGGGCTCAGGCCCGACCACAAGGCGCTGGCCGCCCACTCCACGCGGGGCGTCATCGCCACCGCCCGCGCCGAGAACCCGGCGCTCGGCTACGACTTCGTCTCCCGCTGCTTCTTCCCGAACGTCGGCATCGACGAGGACCCGGTCACCGGCAGCGCCCACACGGCGCTGGCCCCCTTCTGGTCCGAGCGCCTGGGCCGCCCCGCCCTCACCGGGCTCCAGGCGTCACCGCGCAGCGGCCGCGTCCGCACCGAACTGCGCGGCGACCGCACCCTGCTGACCGGGCGGGCGGTCACGGTGATCGAGGGCGACCTGCTCGTCTAGGGCCTGCCGTCCGATCATGCCGCGGACGCGGGGCCTGCGCGCACACCGGCAGGCCCCGGGCCCCGGTCACGCCGTCGGCAGCCAGCTCACCTTCCCGGCCAGCAGCGCGTAGCCGACGAACGCGCCGATGTCGAGCAGCGAGTGGGCCACCACCAGGGGGCCCACCCGTCCCCAGCGCCGGTACAGGTATGCGAAGACCACGCCCATCACCAGGTTGCCGACGAAGCCGCCGATGCCCTGGTACAGGTGGTACGAGCCGCGCAGCACCGAGCTGGCCGCCAGCGACGCGTTGCGGGACCAGCCGAGCTGGTCGAGCCGGCGCAGCAGATAGCCGACGACGATGACCTCTTCGAGTACGGAGTTCTGCACCGCCGAGAGGATCAGCACCGGATACTTCCACCACACCTCGGGCAGCGCCTCGGGCACCACCGTGAGATTGAAGCCGAGGGCCCTGGCGGCCAGGTAGAAGGCGATGCCGGTGCTGCCGATGACGGCGGCGACCGCGGCGCCCCGGCCGAGGTCGGGCCAGGGGCGGGTGCGGTCGAAGCCGAGGACGCGCAGGCTCCGTCCCTCGCGCAGCAGCAGGTGGGCGACGAGGGCGACGGGGACGAGCGCGGTGGCGATGCCGAAGAGCTGCCAGGCGAGGTCCAGCCAGGGCCGGCCGGGCGCGGCGGAGGCGTTCAGGGTGGCCGCCTGGTCCTTCAGTCCGCCCGGTCTGGTGACCGAGCCGATGAAGCTGATCAGCGCGGAGACCCCGCTCGCGCCCAGCGAGAGGGCGAGGACGAGCAGCGTCTCGTGCCCGAGGAGTCGCCGTTCGAGCCGCTCCTCGGGAAGGGAATCGGCCACCGGGCCCGCCTCCGCCATGCACACCTGCCTCGACTGGGACGTCACAGCTTGCCCGATCAGTATGTGACGCCCGCACCCGGGCCCCCCGTCCCGCCCGGCGCCCGGCGCACCCCCGGCTCAGCCCAGGGCGGCCGGCTCCGGGAGGTCCACCGGCCACAGGTGCACCGGGTCGCCCTTGTGCATCAGCTCGCAGTAGCGGCGGGTCGTCGCGGCCAGCGCCTCCTCCCGGCCCAGGCCCGCCTCCAGGGCCCGGTGGAAGGTGGCCGTCTGCCAGGACGCCCCGTTGGCGCGGCGCCGGCAGCGCTCCTCGATCACGCCGAGGTAGAAGTCCCGGTCGGCGGGCTCCACGCCCCACGCGTCCAGTCCCGCCGCGGCCAGCGGCAGCAGTTCGTCGCGGACCAGGACGGCGGCGTCGACCTCGCCGGTGCCGCCGAGGCGGCCGCGCCGGGGCCAGGTGAAGCGCGCGTCGATGCCGTGCCGGCACGCCGCCTCGAAGTTGTCGGCGGCGGCCTCGAACGGCAGCCTCGTCCACACCGGCCGGGGCTCGTCGGCGAGGGCGCGGACCAGGCCGTAGTAGAACGCCGCGTTGGCGATGACGTCGGTGACGGTGGGGCCGGCGGGCAGGACGCGGTTCTCCACGCGCAGGTGCGGGACGCCGTCGGCGACGTCGTAGACCGGGCGGTTCCAGCGGTAGACGGTGCCGTTGTGCAGGACCATCTCGGAGAGGGACGGGACGCCGCCCGCGTCCAGCACCTCCAGCGGGTCCTCGTCGTCGCAGATCGGCAGCAGCGCCGGGTAGTAGCGCAGGTTCTCCTCGAACAGGTCGTACGCCGAGGTCACCCAGCGCTCCCCGAACCAGGTGCGCGGGCGGACCCCCTGGGCCTGGAGTTCGGGCGGCCTGGTGTCGGTGGACTGCTGGAACAGCGGGGGCCGGGACTCCCGCCACAGCTCCCGGCCGAACAGGAAGGGCGCGTTGGCCCCGACGGCGATCTGCGCGGCGGCGATCGCCTGCGCCGCGTTCCACACGCCGGCGAAGCGGGCCGGGGTGACCTGGAGGTGCAGTTGCACCGAGGTGCACGCGGCCTCCGGCACGATGGACTTCGAGGTGCAGGTGAGGTGTTCGACGCCGTCGATGTCGAGGCGGAAGTCCTCGCCGCGGGCGGCCACGATCTGCTCGTTGAGCAGGGTGTAGCGGTCCACGTCGGAGAGGTTCGAGGAGACCAGGTCGTCCCGGTCCAGCGTCGGCAGAATGCCGATCATCGCGATTCCCGCGTCCAGCTCACCGGCTTTTCGGTCGGCATATGCCAGCGAAGTCCGGATTTCCTCGGCGAGCCGGTCGAATACCCGGCCGCCCAATCGATGGGGAGCTATGTTCACTTCAAGGTTGAACATGGCGAGTTCTGTCTGGAAGTCGCGGCTCGCGATCCGTTCCAGGACTTGGCCGTTCAACATTTTCGGCATCCCGTCGTTCCCGACGAGATTCAATTCGATCTCCAGCCCCATCAGGTTCTGCGGGCGGTCGAACCGCTCCTCCGACAGGAGTCGCTCGAGGCCCGCCAGGCAGCGCCCTAGCTTGTCCCGGTAGCGCTGGCGATCGGACAGGTCGAACCGGCCTGCCACGACCTTCTCCCCCATGTGACGTCCCTCCTCGGGTCAACGGGCTGGAGTGCCGGCCGCGGGCGGGCCGGTCACGTGGAAGGATGCCCCGCGGATGCGATCGATAACGCCCCCAAGCGGCTCATGAGCCGCTAGGCTGTGCGGATGTGACCGGCGGCACATTCACCGGGCATGGCGCACCGCGCAGTTTCGGCACACCGCGGAACTCGTGAAAAACGCCGACGGCAATTAGCCGTCCGCTTCCCGGGCATTCCCCGAGGTCACCGGCGCCGACCCGGTCGGGAACCAGGATATTCACCCGCATAACGCCGACCGGATGCCCCCTTGCCCGAGCTGCCGCAAACGGCTAGCCGAAACACACTCTCAACAAAGGTCGTATAAACTCCGCGGACACGGCAGAAGGTTGGCGCCCACGGTCCAAGGAATCACTTGAGGTGCCGTGCGGCAGACCCACCCCCCGCTTCCCGGCTCTCGGACCCCGGCCCCCGCCTTACTGCCCCCGTGAGCTGACAGCGTCGTCCGCCCAGCCCCGCGCCCCGCGCCACCCTGCCTTCGAACGAGAGGCGACCCACCATGCCGCTGCATGTCCCTCCGGCTCCCGCGCCCGCCCTCCGTACCGTCCTCACCGCCCTGTCCTCGCCCACCGCGGTCCGTGAGGCCCGCACCCCGTCCCTGCTGGGCGCTCCCGGACCGCTGACGCCCGAGCTGCCGCTGCCCGTGCACGTCCTGGACCGGGTGACCGCCGAGGACGGCCCGGCCACCACGCTGGCCGGGTGGCGGTTCCTCATCCGCAGCGCCGACCGCGCGGTGGCGGCGGCGGAGACCATGCTGACCCCCGACGGCTGGGCCTTCTCGCGGTTCTTCGAGGGCCCCTACATCGCCTCCACGGAACGCGCCCTGCGCCAGGCCGAGTCCGTCCCGCAGCCCTGCCAGCCCCGGCTGCTGTCCGTGCCCGGCCTCTACATGCTCACCCTCTGGCTGCACGGGGACGTCACCGCCGACGCCGCGACCGGCCACCCCGCCCCCGGCGACCTGCTGGTGCCGCTGGCACCGGCGCCGCCCGGCATCGCGGCGCACCGGGCGTACCGGGTCGCCGACCTGCTGCCGGTGCTGACCCTGCGGGCGACGCCGAACCGGCTGCTGCGCTCCACGGCCTGAGCCGTCTCGCCTCCGTACCCCGCCGACGCTCCTGGTCGGCGGGGTGCCTCCGTGCGCGGACATATGTTCACCGGCCGGCCCCCGGCCGGACTAGCCCCATCGGGCCACGGTGAACCATCCGAAGGGACGGTGCAGTTGGGCTGAACCGTCCGCGCGGGTGACGCGTCCTGAACCTGTGAGAGGTGGTGCCGCGAAATACCTGCGGATCGGCGCCGGTGGGGCAACACTGGATTCGGAACCGACTTATCACAACGGGGGGCGGCCATGAACGACGTTCCACGCCGCGAGCGCACGACGACAGCAGACCCATCCGCCATGACCGAGCGAGAGAACCCTTCCATGTGCCAGCACCAGCCGTCCTGTCCCTCAGCCGACTCGGCCGACCGGGAGTCCGCCCGTCTCCTGGCGCACCACCCGGAGCAGGGCTGGAGCCTGCTGTGCAACGGTGTCGTCCTCTTCGAGGACACCGGTGAACTGCTGCCGGACGGTCAGGTCATCGCACCGCACCGCCCGCTCGGCAGCGGCCAGGTGGTGACGGCCGCCTGAGCGGGCGGTGCGGTGTCCGGCCCGTCGGTCACTTCCGGGCGAGCGCGTCCCGGATGGCGAAGTAGGCGGGCTTGGGCGCCAGTTGCTCGTCCCACGGCAGGGCCGCGCCCTCGCCGGCGAAGAACGCCGGAATCCACGAGTACTTGTCGGTGTAGTCCCACACCGTGATCCCGACGCAGCGGCGCACCGCGAGGCAGTCCTCGGTCAGTTGCCGGTACCAGTCGGCCTGGGTGGCCAGCTTCGCGGAGTCCGCGGGCAGTTCCATCCGGATGTCGACCTCGGTGAGGGCGGTGTCCAGACCGAGCCGGGCGAACCGGCGCAGGTTCTGCTCCAGGGTGTCCGGGTAGCCGTACTGGAGGGCCAGGTGGGTCTGGAGGCCGATGCCGTGCAGCGGCACGCCCTTCGCCTTCAGCTCCTTGGCCAGTCGGTAGTAGGCGTCGCTCTTGGGGCCGACGGCCTCGATGTTGTAGTCGTTCAGGTACAGCTTGACGCGCGGGTCGGCCTCGTGGGCCCAGCGCAGGGCGTCGGCGATGTAGCCGGGGCCGAGGGTCTTGTAGAAGACCGACTCCCGGTAGGTGCCGTCCTCGTTGAACGCCTCGTTGACGACGTCCCAGGCGAACACCTTGCCCCGGTAGTGCCGTACCTCCGTCTGGATGTGCCGCTTCAGTACGGCCCTCAGCTCGGCGGCCGTCCACTCCCGGCCGGTGACCCAGTCGGGCAGTTGGCTGTGCCAGACCAGGGTGTGGCCGCGCACCTTCTGGTGGTTGGCGCGGGCCAGGTCGACGATCTCGTCGCCCGCCGTCCAGTCGAAGACGCCGGGCTCCGGCTCGGTGGCGTACCACTTCATGCCGTTGCCGGGCGTGATCTGGTCGAACTCCTTGCCGAGGAGCGCCGTGTAGGCGGTGTCGGTCAGCTCCGGGTTGTCGGTGGCGCTGCCGAAGTAGCGGCCGTGGCGCTGGGCGAGGTCGGCGAGGGTGCGGTGGCCGCCGTGCCGTTCCTCGCCGGCCTGGGCGGCGGGACCGGTCGCGACGCCGGCGGCGACGAGGACGGCGGCGAGCGCTCCGGCGAGTCTGAGCCGGGTGCGCGAGCGGGTGGTCGTACGCATGCTGCGACTCCTCAGGTGCGGGTGGGGTGTGCGGTGGGTGCGGTGCGGGTCAGCCCTTGGTGGCGCCGGCGGTCAGGCCGCCGACCAACTGGCGTTCGGCGACGGAGTAGAAGGCGAGGGCGGGCACCATCGCGAGGACCAGGTACGCGAAGACGCGGGCGGTGTCGGCCGAGTACTGACCCTGGAACTGCTGCACGCCGATCGGGATGGTCCACCAGGTGGAGTCGGTGAAGACCAGCAGCGGCAGGAAGAAGTTGTTCCAGCTCGTGACGACGGCCAGCACCGACACCGTGCCGAGGGCGGGGCGGGCCATGGGCAGCAGCACCCGCCAGAAGAAGCCGAGCGGGCCGCAGCCGTCGAGGGTGGCCGCCTCCTCCAGCTCGCCGGGGATCTCCCGGAAGAAGCCGCGCAGGATGATGATGGTCATCGGCAGCCCGAACGCGGCCTGCGGCAGGATCACGCCGAGCGGGTTGTCCAGCAGGCCCATCGACCGCAGCAGCAGGAACAGGGGCAGCGCCGCCACCGCGAAGGGGAACATCAGCCCCATCGTGAACAGCGTGAACAGCACCTCCCGCCCGCGGAAGGCGAACCGGGCGAAGGAGAACGCGGCCAGCGCGGAGACCGCGACCACGATGACGGTGGTGGCCACCGCGATCAGCGTGCTGTTGCCGACCAGCCGCCAGAACGAGCCCGAGGAGAGGATGTCGGTGTAGTTGGACACCACCCACGGTTCGGGCAGCCCGACGGGGTTGCCGGAGAGCTGGTCGGTGGACTTGAACCCGGACACCACCGCGTACAGCAGCGGTACGGCCATGACGGCGCCGACCACGATCAGGACGACGTGGAGCGGCAGCGTCCGGAACCTCCGCCGGCTCTGGGGGGTCTTGTCGGTGGTGAGCGTCACTTGCCGCCTCCTCGCATGGTCGTGGTGGCTCCCTGGAGGTCGCGCCGGAGCACGAACCGCTGGTAGGCGAGGGCGAAGACGAGGCTGATGCCGAACATGACCACGCTGATCGCGCTGGCGTAGCCGACCTGGTACCGCTTGAAGCCGAACTGGAACATGGTCACGGCCATGGTCTCGGAGTGGTGGTCGGGACCGCCCTGGGTGACCACCCACACCAGGTCGAACAACTGGATGGCGCCGATGACGGACAGGAAGACGCTGATCCGCAGGGTGGGCGCGAGCAGCGGCAGCGTGACGTTGCGGAACCGCTGCCAGGCGCCGGCGCCGTCGATGAGCGCCGCCTCCGTCAGCTCCTTGGGGATGGACTGGAGCCCGGCCAGGTACAGCATCATGTGGAAGCCGAAGTACTTCCAGGTCATGACGAGGAAGAGGGTCGCCATCACCGTCGACGGGTCGGAGAACCACTCCCCGCCCACCCAGCCCAGCCCGATGTTGTCGAGCACCTGGTCGGCGAGTCCGTCGTCGGGAGCGAAGATCATGCTGAACAGCACGCCGGTGATGGCCTCGGAGAGCACGTACGGCGCGAAGAACAGCATCCGGTACAGGGCCCGGCCGCGGATGCGCTGGTTCAGCAGCACCGCCATGGCCAGCGCGAACGGCAGTTGCACCGCCAGCGACAGCAGCACCAGCAGCAGGCAGCGCCACAGGTCGCCGAGGAAGACCGGGTCGTCGAAGAGACGGGTGAAGTTCTCGGTGCCGACGTAGTCCGAGGGCATCCCGAAGCCGCCCCACCGGAAGAAGGCGGCGTACAGGGCGAACAGGATGGGCAGCAGCACGAGGACGATGAACAGCACCAGGGCGGGCACCTGGAAGCTCACCGCGGTGAGCCAGTTGACCGCGCGGCGCCGGGCCCGCCCCCGGGCCGCGTCGGCCGGCGGGGGCGGGAGGTCGGTGCCGGGTCCGGTGCGCTTGTCCGGCAGGAACGTGGAGGTCATCGGCGGTTACTGCTCTTCCTTCGCGACCTTGGTGATCGACTCGCTGACCTGCTCGGGCGACTTGGAGCCGGCGATCAGCGCGGCGACGCTCTCGTTGACCTCCTGGCCGAGGGCCGGGGCGTATGCCTGGTCGAGGTAGAGCTGGAAGCCGGTGGACGCCTTCAACTGGGTCTGTACGGCCTTGAGGTTGACGTCGGTCAGGGCGTCCTCGGCGGCCGGCACGACGGGCAGGACGCCGGTCTTCTTCACCAGTTCCCGGTCGGTGGTCTCCGAGGCGAAGAACTTCAGGAAGTCGACGGCCGCCTGCGGGGCGCCCCGGCGCAGGGCGTGTCCGCCGCCTCCGCCGAACACCTCGGTGATGGCGCCCTTGCCGCCCTCGACCGCCGGGAACGGGAAGAAGCCGAGGTCGTCCCCGAGGCCCTTGCCCGCGTCGGCCTGGACCACCGGCGCCCACTGGCCCATCAGCTCCATCGCCGCCTTGCCGTTGCCGACGGCGGCGGCCTGGCCGCTGGGGGTGGAGTAGGCGGCGCCGAGGAAGCCCTTCTGGAACGGCTGGAGACCGACCAGTTCCTTCAGCAGCTTGCCCGCCTCGACGAACTCCGGCGCGGTGAAGTCCTTGTCGTCGGCGGCCTTCTGCACGGCCTCGGCGCCGGCGGTGCGCATCGCGAGGTACGCCCAGTAGTACATGCCGGTCCACGCCTCCTTGCCGGCCAGGGCGATGGGCGTGATGTCCTTGGCCTTCAGCGCGCGTACGGCGTCGAGGAAGCCGCTCCAGGTGGTGGGCGGGGTGCTGATGCCGGCCTTCTTGAACAGCGCCTTGTTGTACCAGAAGCCGACCATGCCGATGTCGAACGGGATGCCGTACGCCTTGTCGTCGATCGAGTACGGCTCCTTGGCGACGGGCAGCAGGCCCTCGGACCACTCCTTGGTGCGGTCGGTGAGGTCCTCGACGAGGCCCGCGTCGACCTGCTGCTTGAGGACGCCGCCGCCCCAGGTGTGGAATATGTCCGGGAGCTTCCCCGAGGCGATCAGCGCCGTCATCTTCGACTTGTAGGCGTCGTTCTCCAGTTGAACGATCTTGATCTTCACCTTGGGGTTCTGCGCCTCGAACTTCTTGGCGAGGGCCGCCCAGACGTCCTTCGTCGGCTGCGTGGTGGAGATGTTCCACCACTCGACCGTGGTCGTCCCGGACGAGCCGCCGTCCGAGTCACCGCCACAGCCGCTGAGTGCCGTCATTCCCAGACCGGCCGCGGCCGAGGCCGCGAGGAAGCCGCGGCGAGACAGTGCCGGGTCGCCCATGGTGCGCTCCTTGAGGTACGAAAGTTTCGGAGATAATCCAGAAAGATGCGTTGCTGCCGCACCCTAGAGACAGCGCCTGAACGGTGGCAACCCCCTGTACGCGATGAATCTGCGGAGGTACCGCCCCAGACAGGGGCCACGCGAGCCGTCCCGGGCCGCACAGACCACCCGCAAGGCGAAAGTTTCGGATCAATAACCGAACGTTCCGGTTCGACGGCCGCGCGCATACGGGAGCCGACGGCCCCGGGGTGGTCCCGGAGCCGCCGGCTCCCGTGCCTGGCGCGGCCTCCCGCCGCCCGGCTCAGCCCCGCGTGACCAGGGCCTTCAGCGCGATGTTCAGCTTCAGGACGTTCACCCGGGGCTCCCCGATGAAGCCGAGGGTGCGGCCCTCGGTGTGCTCCTCGACGAGCGCCCGGACGGCGGCGGCGGACAGGCCGTTCTCGTGGGCGACCCGGTACACCTGGAGGGCGGCGTACTCCGGTGAGATGTCCGGGTCCAGCCCGGAGCCGGAGGAGGTCACCGCGTCGGCGGGGACGTCGGAGAGCCGCACGGTGTGGCCGGGCACCGAGTTGTCCTCGACCACGGCGGCCTTCGCCTCCCGTACCCGCCGGAGCGACTCCGGGTTGTCGGCGGCCAGGTTGGTGGCGCCGGACAGGATCAGCTCGTACCGCGTGTTGAGGCCGTTCTCGCCCAGACCGCCCGCGGGCCGTCCCTGGAACCACCGCGGGTCGGGTGCGGAATTCCGCTGTCCCGCCGCCGCCGGCAGGTGATAGGACTGGCCGATGAGCGCCGAACCGACGGTCCGGCCGTCCGCCGTGACCTGCGAGCCGTTCGCCTCGCCGGGGAACAGGGCCTGGGCGGCGCCGGTGACGAGCAGCGGGTAGGCCACGCCGGTCACCAGGGTCATGACGAGGAGGGCGCGCAGGCCGGCGCCGAGCATCCGGGCGGTGCGGGTTACCGAGGAGTGCATGGCGATCAACCGATTCCGGGGATGAGGGAGACGAGCAGGTCGATGAGCTTGATGCCGGCGAACGGGGCGACCAGCCCGCCGAGCCCGTAGACGGCGAGGTTGCGGCGGAGCAGCCGGTCGGCGCTGACCGGCCGGTACCGGACGCCCTTGAGGGCCAGCGGCACCAGCGCGACGATGACCAGGGCGTTGAAGACGACGGCCGACAGGATCGCGGAGTTGGGCGAGGACAGCCGCATGACGTTGAGCTTGTCCAGGCCCGGGTACACCGCGGCGAACAGCGCCGGGATGATCGCGAAGTACTTGGCCACGTCGTTGGCGATGGAGAACGTCGTCAGGGCGCCCCGGGTGATGAGGAGTTGCTTGCCGATCCCGACGATCTCGATGAGCTTGGTCGGGTCCGAGTCGAGGTCGACCATGTTGCCGGCCTCCTTGGCGGCCGACGTGCCGGTGTTCATCGCCACGCCGACGTCGGCCTGGGCGAGGGCGGGCGCGTCGTTGGTGCCGTCGCCGGTCATCGCGACCAGCTTGCCGCCGGCCTGCTCCCGTTCGATCAGCGCCATCTTGTCCTCGGGGGTGGCCTCGGCGAGGAAGTCGTCGACGCCCGCCTCCTCCGCGATGGCCTTGGCGGTCAGCGGGTTGTCGCCGGTGATCATGACGGTACGGATGCCCATGCGGCGCAGTTCCGCGAACCGTTCGCGCATGCCCTGCTTGACGACGTCCTTGAGGTGGACGACGCCCAGCACCCGGGCGCCGTCCGGGTCCTCGACGGCCACCAGCAGCGGGGTGCCGCCGGCCCCGGCGATGGCGTCGGCCAGCTCCGCCGCGTCCGGGGCCGGCCTGCCGCCGCGCTCCTCGACCCAGGCGAGCACCGAACCGGCCGCGCCCTTGCGGACCCTCCTGCCGCCGGCGTCCACGCCCGACATGCGGGTCTGCGCGGTGAACCCGATCCACTCGGCGTCCGCGAGTTCACCCTGGTGGCGTTCGCGCAGGCCGTACTCCTCCTTCGCGAGGACGACGATCGAGCGGCCCTCGGGGGTCTCGTCGGCCAGTGAGGAGAGCTGCGCGGCGTCCGCCAGTTCGGCCTCCGTCACCCCGCGCACCGGCACGAACCGGGCCGCCCGCCGGTTGCCGAGGGTGATCGTGCCGGTCTTGTCCAGCAGCAGCGTGGAGACGTCGCCGGCGGCCTCGACCGCCCGGCCCGACATCGCCAGCACATTGCGCTGCACCAGGCGGTCCATGCCCGCGATGCCGATCGCGGAGAGCAGGGCGCCGATGGTGGTGGGGATCAGGCAGACCAGCAGCGCCACCAGCACGACCATCGTCAGATGAGTGCCCGCGTGGCCGGCGAACGCCGGGAGCGTGGCGCAGGCCAGCAGGAAGACGACGGTCAGCGAGGCCAGCAGGATGTTCAGCGCCACCTCGTTCGGCGTCTTCTGCCGGGCCGCGCCCTCCACCAGGCCGATCATCCGGTCGATGAAGGTCTCCCCCGGCCTGGTGGTGATCCGCACGACGATCCGGTCGGAGAGCACCTTGGTGCCGCCGGTGACGGCGGACCGGTCGCCGCCGGACTCGCGGATCACCGGCGCCGACTCCCCGGTGATCGCCGACTCGTCGACGGAGGCGACGCCCTCGACGACATCGCCGTCCCCGGGGATGACGTCCCCGGCCTCGCACACCACCAGATCGCCGACGCCCAGCTCGGTGCCGGGCACCACGGTGCCGTCCGTGCGCCGGGCCACCGTGTCGGTCCTGGCCCGGCGCAGGGTGTCGGCCTGCGCCTTGCCGCGGCCCTCGGCGACCGCCTCCGCGAGGTTGGCGAACAGGACGGTGAGCCAGAGCCAGGCGCTGATGGTCCAGCCGAACAGGTCGCCGGGGTCCCGGAAGGAGAACGCGGTGGTCAGGACGGAGCCGACCAGCACCACGAACATCACCGGGGACTTGGCCATCACCCGCGGGTCGAGCTTGCGGAAGGCGTCCGGCAGCGACCTGACGAGCTGCCTCGGGTCGAACAGGCCCCCGCCGACCCGGCCGCCGTCCTGGTGGCCGGACGGCACGTCCTGGTGCGGCGCGCGGGCCGGGGTGAGCGTGGACATCGCGCCCTCTCGCTTGGGTGTACGGGTGGTACGGGAGGTTCGGGGGCTCCGGGGGCTCCGGGGGCTCCGGGAGGCCCGGAGGGTCCGGGGGGTCCGGGGGGTCCGGGGGGTCCGGGGGGTCCGGGGGGTCCGGGGGGTCATCCCGCCAGCCCCTCGGCCAGCGGCCCCAGCGCCAGCGCCGGGAAGAACGTCAGCCCGGTCACGATCAGCACCGCGCCCACCAGCACGCCGGTGAACAGCGGCCGCTCGGTGCGCAGGGTGCCCGCGGTGGCCGGCACCGGCCGCTGCGCCCCGAGGGAGCCGGCCAGGGCGAGCACGAACACCATCGGCAGGAAGCGGCCGAGCAGCATGGCGAGGCCGGTCACGGTGTTGAACCAGTCGGTGTTCGCGTTCAGCCCGGCGAAGGCCGAGCCGTTGTTGTTGGCGGCGGAGGTGAAGGCGTACAGCACCTCGGAGAAGCCGTGCGCGCCCGGGTTGAGCGCCGAGTGCGGCGGGGTCGGCAGGGCCAGCGACAGCGCGGTGCACACCAGCACCAGCGCCGGGGTGATCAGGATGTGGACGGCCGTCAGTTTGATCTCGCGGGGGCCGATCTTCTTGCCCAGGTACTCCGGGGTGCGGCCGACCATCAGGCCGGCGAGGAACACCGCGACGACCGCCATGACCAGCATCCCGTACAGCCCGGAGCCGACACCGCCGGGCGCGATCTCGCCCAGCATCATGCCGAGCAGGGCGAGGCCGCCGCCGAGGCCGGTGAAGGAGGAGTGGAAGGAGTCGACGGCGCCGGTGGAGGTGAGGGTCGTGGAGACCGCGAAGAGCGACGAGCCGGCGACGCCGAAGCGGACCTCCTTGCCCTCCAGCGCGCCCCCGGCCGCCTCCGGCGCGGGGCCGTGGTGGGCGAACTCGGTCCACATCATCAGGGCCACGAACCCGGCCCATACGACGGCCATCGCGGCGAGGATCGCGTACCCCTGCCGCACCGAGCCGACCAGCAGGCCGAACGCCCGGGGCAGGGAGAACGGGATCACCAGGATCAGGAAGATCTGGAAGAGGTTGGTGAACGGCGTCGGGTTCTCGAACGGGTGGGCGCTGTTGGCGTTGAAGTAACCGCCGCCGTTGGTGCCCAGCTCCTTGATGGCCTCCTGCGAGGCGACCGCCCCGCCGTTCCACTGCTGGGCACCGCCCGTGAACTGCCCGACCTCGTGGATGCCGGCGAAGTTCTGCACCACCCCGCGGGCGACCAGCACGATCGCGGCGACGGCGGCCAGCGGCACCAGCACCCGGGTGACCCCGCGCACCAGGTCGGTCCAGAAGTTGCCCAGCTCACCGGAGCGCGAGCGCGCGAAGCCCCGGACCAGGGCCACGGCGACGGCCATGCCGACGGCGGCGGAGACGAAGTTCTGCACGGCCAGACCGGCGGTCTGCACGACGTGTCCCATGGTCTGTTCGCCGTAGTACGACTGCCAGTTGGTGTTGGTGACGAAGGAGACGGCCGTGTTGAACGCCTGCGCGGGCGGGACGGAGGCGAAGCCCAGCGAGCCCGGCAGTACGCCCTGGAGCCGCTGGAGCAGATAGAGGAAGAGGACGCCGACGGCGGAGAAGGCGAGCACGCCCCGCAGATACGCGGGCCAGCGCATCTCGGCGTCCGAGTCGGCGCCGATCGCCCGGTAGATCCACCGCTCCACCCGCCAGTGCCGGCCGGCGGAGTAGACCCGGGCCAGATGGTTGCCCAGGGGGATGTGTGCGAGGGCCAGTGCGCCTGTCAGGGCGAGGATTTGCAGCACACCGGCGAGTACGGGACCCATGGCCGCTCTCAGAACCTCTCCGGGAAGATCAGGGCGAGGACGAGATAGCCCAGCAGGGCGACGGCCACGACGAGGCCGACGATGTTCTCGGCGGTCACAGCTTCGTCACCCCCTTGGCGACGAGGGTCACCAGCGCGAAGGCCGCGACCGTGGTGACGACGAAGGCCAGATCGGCCATCGTGAGCTCCTGGAGTGGGGTGCGAGGAACAAGGACGTTCCGAGGAAACTCCCCGTCCGACCGTTTCCGACCGCCGTTGACGGGGCCCTTACGGCCCGCCGTACGCCCTTGACGGCTCTCTTACGGCTCACCCGGCCCCCGGCGTCGCGGGGCACCCCACGGGCCGCCCTCCGCCCCGGCCGCCTATCGTGACCGGCATGCAGTCCTACACCATCGGCCAGGCGGCGCGGCTGCTCGGCGTCAGCCCGGACACCGCCCGCCGCTGGGCGGACGCCGGCCGGATCACCACCCGCCGCGACGAGAGCGGGCGGCGGGTCATCGACGGCCGGGACCTGGCCGCGTTCTCGGTGGAGCTGGCCGGCACCGACGAGGAGCCGTCGTACACGTCGGTGCGCAACGCCTTCCCCGGGATCGTCACCGCCATCAAGCTCGGCGACGTCGCCGCCCAGGTCGAGATCCAGGCCGGCCCGCACCGCCTGGTCTCCCTGCTGACCCGGGAGGCCGTGGAGGAACTCGGCCTGGAGGTCGGCATGGAGGCCACCGCCCGCGTGAAGTCGACAAACGTCCATATCGACCGCACCTGAGACGAACGCACATGCGGCCCCATCTCCGTCTCTCCCTCGCTCATGCGATGCGACAGGTGACGTACGCCTGGCAGATGCGACAGTATGACCGACGTCGCCCGTCGTGCCGTGGCGGCGCCCGCCGAGTCCGCACCACCGAGGGAGTGGCCCCCTGATGACCCGTTCCGTGCGCCGGACCCACCGGCACCGCCGGACCCTGTCCGCGGCCGCTGCGGGAGCCGCCGCGCTGCTGACGCTGACCGCCTGCGCCTCCGCGGACTCCGACGCCGGGAGCGGGGGGTCCTCGCGCGAGCCGTCCGGCACCGTCACCGTCTTCGCCGCGGCCTCGCTCAAGGAGAGCTTCACCGCGCTCGGCGAGCGGTTCGAGCGGGCCCACCCCGGCACGAAGGTCACCTTCAGCTTCGGCGGCAGCGACACCCTCGCGGCGAGCATCACCGGCGGCGCCCCGGCGGACGTGTTCGCCGCCGCCAGCCCCAAGACCATGAAGACGGTCACCGACGCGGGCGGCACGGACGGCAACCCGGCCATCTTCGCCCGCAACCGACTGGAGATCGCCACCCTGCCGGGCAACCCGCACCAGGTGTCCTCCCTGAAGGACCTGACCGCCCCCGGCCTGAAGGTCGTCCTGTGCGACAGGACCGTCCCCTGCGGCTCCGCCGCGCGGACCGCCCTCGACGCCGCCGGGCTGAAGCTCACCCCCGTCTCCTACGAGGAGGACGTCAAGAGCGCCTTGAACAAGGTCGTCCTGAAGGAGGCCGACGCCGCCGTCGTCTACCGCACCGATGTCAAGGCGGCGGGTGACAAGGTGGAGGGCGTGGAGTTCCCCGAGTCGGCCCGAGCCGTCAACGACTATCCGATCGCCCTGCTCAAGGACGCCCCCAACGCCACCGCCGCGAAGGCGTTCGTCGACCTGGTGCGCTCCGCCGACGGCCGGGGGACGCTGACCGGGGCCGGGTTCCTCCAGCCGTGAGCGGACCGCGCAAAGGCGTCCGATCGGGCCGGTCCCGGACGGCACCGCTCCCCCTGCTGCTCCCGGCGGTCGTGGGCCTCGCCTTCCTGCTGCTGCCGCTGATCGCCCTGCTCGTCCGCACGCCCTGGAGCACCCTGCCGGACCAGTTGACCAGCGCCGAGGTGTGGCAGGCGCTCAGGCTGTCGCTGCTCTGCGCCACCTCGGCGACCGCGCTCAGCCTGGTCATCGGCGTCCCCCTGGCCTGGCTGCTGGCCCGCACCGACTTCCCCGGCCGGGGCCTGGTCCGCGCCCTGGTGACCCTCCCGCTGGTGCTGCCCCCGGTGGTCGGCGGCGTCGCCCTGCTGCTGGCGTTCGGCCGCAACGGTTTCGTCGGGCAGTGGCTGGACGCCTGGTTCGGGATCACCGTCCCGTTCACCACCACGGGCGTCGTCCTCGCGGAGACCTTCGTGGCGATGCCGTTCCTGGTCATCAGCGTGGAGGGCACGCTGCGCGCCGCCGACCCCCGCTACGAGGAGGCCGCCGCCACCCTGGGCGCCTCCCGCTTCACCGCGTTCCGCCGCGTCACGCTGCCGCTGATCGCGCCGGGCGTCGCGGCCGGCGCCGTACTGGCCTGGGCGCGGGCGCTGGGCGAGTTCGGGGCGACGATCACGTTCGCCGGGAACTTCCCGGGCCGCACGCAGACCATGCCGCTCGCCGTCTACCTCGCCCTGCAGAACGACCCGGCGGCGGCGATCGCCCTCAGCCTGGTGCTGCTGGCCGTCTCCGTCGCCGTCCTGGCCGGACTGCGCGACCGCTGGATGACCGCCTCATGACCCCCGCCCCGGCCACCCCGCCCCCGCACCGCCCCGGCCGGCCCGGCCTCGACGCCCGGCTCGTGGTCGACCGCGGAGACTTCCGGCTGGACATCGCCCTCAGCGCGGCCCCCGGTGACGTGGTGGCCCTGCTCGGCCCCAACGGCGCCGGCAAGACCACGGCCCTGCGCGCCCTGGCCGGCCTGGAGCCCCTCACCGGCGGGCACCTGCGCCTGGACGGCGCCGACCTGGACCGTACGCCCCCGGAGTCCCGCCCGGTCGGCGTGGTCTTCCAGGACTACCTGCTCTTCCCGCACCTCAGCGCGCTGGACAACGTGGCGTTCGGCCCGCGCTGCCGCGGCGCCGCCAAGGCGGAGGCCCGCGACCAGGCCGCCGCCTGGCTGGACCGGATGGGCCTGGCCGACCACGCCGGCGCCAAGCCCAGGCGTCTGTCCGGCGGCCAGGCGCAGCGCGTCGCCCTCGCCCGCGCCCTGGCGACCCGGCCCCGACTGCTGCTGCTCGACGAGCCGCTCGCCGCGCTGGACGCCCGCACCCGCCTGGAGGTACGGGCCGGGCTGCGCCGCCATCTCGCGGAGTTCGAGGCCGTCGCCGTCCTGGTCACGCACGACCCGCTGGACGCGATGGTGCTGGCCGACCGGCTGGTCGTCGTCGAGCACGGCCGGGTCGTCCAGGAGGGCACGCCCGGCGACATCGCCCGTCACCCGCGCACCGACTACATCGCCCGGCTGGTCGGCCTCAACCTCTACCGGGGGCAGGCCGACGGCCACACCGTCCGCCTGGACGCGGGCCCGTCCATCACCACCACCGAGGACCTCGCCGGCCCGGTCTTCGTGGCGTTCCCGCCCGGTGCCGTCACCCTGTACGGGGAGCGGCCCGCCGGCGCCAGTGCCCGCAACCTCTGGCGCTGCGAGGTCGCCGGCCTGGAGACGCACGGCGACCAGATCCGCGCCGACCTCACCGGCGAACTCCCGCTGGCCGCCGACCTGACCACGGTCGCCGCGGCCGAACTGGGCCTCCACCCGGGCACGCCGGTCTGGGCCGCCGTGAAGGCGACCCAGACCCACGCGTACCCGGCGTGAGGCTTCGGTGACGGTGACGTAGGGGCGTCAGTCCTGGTACGCGTCCAGCGGCGGGCAGGAGCAGACCAGGTTGCGGTCGCCGTAGGCCTGGTCGATCCGGCGCACCGGCGGCCAGTACTTGTCGGCGGCCGACACCCCGCCCGGGAAGACGGCCTCCTCGCGGCCGTAGGCGTGCTCCCACTCCCCGCCGAGCGCGGCGGCGGTGTGCGGCGCGCCCCGCAGCGGGTTGTCGTCCGCGGGCCACTCACCGGAGCCGACCTTCTCGATCTCCGCGCGGATGGCGATCATCGCTTCGCAGAACCGGTCCAGTTCGGTCAGGTCCTCGGACTCGGTCGGCTCGATCATCAGCGTCCCGGCCACCGGGAAGGACATCGTCGGCGCGTGGAAGCCGTAGTCGATCAGCCGCTTGGCCACGTCGTCGACGCTGACGCCGGTCGCCTTGGTCAGCGGGCGCAGGTCGATGATGCACTCGTGCGCGACCAGCCCGCCCGGCCCGGTGTAGAGCACCGGGTAGTGCGGCTCCAGCCTCTTGGCGATGTAGTTGGCCGACAGCACCGCCACCTGCGTGGCGCGCTTGAGCCCCTCGCCGCCCATCAGCCGGACGTACGCCCACGAGATGGGCAGGATGCCGGCCGAGCCCCAGGGCGCCGCCGAGACGGGCCCGACCCCGGTCTCCGGTCCGGCCGCGGGCTGCAGCGGGTGGTTGGGCAGGTACGGCGCCAGGTGCGACCGTACGGCGACCGGGCCGACGCCGGGACCACCGCCGCCGTGCGGGATGCAGAAGGTCTTGTGCAGGTTCAGGTGCGAGACGTCGCCGCCGAAGTGGCCGGGCCGGGCGAGGCCGACCAGGGCGTTGAGGTTGGCGCCGTCCACGTACACCTGGCCGCCGGCCTCGTGGACCTGGGCGCAGATGTCGGCGACATGGGCCTCGAACACGCCGTGCGTGGACGGGTACGTGATCATCAGCACCGCCAGCTCGTCACGGTACTGCTCGATCTTGGCCCGCAGGTCCTCGACGTCGATCTCGCCGTCCTCGGCGGTCTTGACGACGACGACCCTCATGCCGGCCATCACGGCGCTGGCCGCGTTGGTCCCGTGCGCGGAGGACGGGATGAGGCACACGGTCCGCTGCTCGTCGCCGTTGGCCCGGTGGTAGCCGCGGACGGCGAGCAGTCCGGCCAGCTCGCCCTGGGACCCGGCGTTGGGCTGGAGGGAGACCTTGTCGTAGCCGGTGACGTCGGCGAGCCGCTCCTCCAGCTCGCGGATGAGCTTGAGGTAGCCCTGGGCCTGCTCGGCGGGCGCGAAGGGGTGCAGTTGCCCGAACTCAGGCCAGGTCACCGGCTCCATCTCGGTGGTGGCGTTGAGCTTCATGGTGCAGGAGCCCAGCGGGATCATGCCGCGGTCCAGCGCGTAGTCGCGGTCGGCCAGGCGGCGCAGGTAGCGCAGCATCGCGGTCTCGGAGCGGTGCTGGTGGAAGACGGGGTGGGTCAGGCACTCGTCCTCGCGCAGCAGCCCGGCGGGCAGCGCGTCCTCGGTGGCCGCGTCCAGCGCCTCGATGTCGCCCTCGACGCCGAACGCCGTCCACACCGCGCCCACCTGGGCCCGGGTGGTGGTCTCGTCGCAGGCCGCGGAGACGTGGTCGGCGTCGACCAGGCGCAGGTTCACCCCGTTCCGCCGGGCGGCGGCGACGACCTCGGCGGCGCGTCCGGGCACCCGGGCGGTGACGGTGTCGAAGTAGGCGCCGTGGACCACCTCGACGCCGCCCGCGGTGAGGCCGGCGGCGAGGATCGACGCGTAGCGGTGGGTGCGGCGGGCGATGCCGCGCAGGCCGTCCATCCCGTGGTAGACGGCGTACATCCCGGCCATCACGGCCAGCAGCACCTGCGCGGTGCAGATGTTGCTGGTGGCCTTCTCCCGGCGGATGTGCTGCTCACGGGTCTGCAGGGCGAGCCGGTAGGCCCGGTTGCCGTCCGCGTCCACGGAGACGCCGACCAGCCGTCCGGGCAGGCTGCGGGCCATCTTCTCCTGGACGGCCAGGTAACCGGCGTGCGGTCCGCCGAAGCCCATCGGCACCCCGAACCGCTGGGTGGTGCCCACCGCGATGTCGGCGCCCAGCTCGCCGGGCGACTTCAGCAGCGTCAGCGCCAGCAGGTCGGCGGCGACGGTGACCAGCGCGCCCAGCTCGTGCGCCCGGTCGATGACGGGCTTGATGTCGCGTACGGCTCCGGAGGCGCCCGGGTACTGGATGAGGACGCCGTTGATCTCCCGCTCGGCGACCTCGGCCGGGATGCCGTCGCCGAGGTCGGCGACGACGACCTCGACACCGGTCGGTTCGGCGCGGGTCCGGATCACGGCGATGGTCTGCGGCAGCGCGTCGGCGTCGACCAGGAACAGCCCCTTCTTGTTCCTGCCCAGCCGCCGGGACAGCGCCATCGCCTCGGCGGCGGCGGTGCCCTCGTCGAGCAGCGAGGCGCCGGAGGTCGGCAGGCCGGTGAGGTCGGCGACCATGGTCTGGAAGTTCAGCAGCGCCTCCAGGCGGCCCTGCGAGATCTCCGGCTGGTACGGCGTGTAGGCCGTGTACCAGGCCGGGTTCTCCATCACGTTGCGCAGGATCACGGGCGGCGTGAAGGTGCCGTAGTACCCGAGCCCGATCATCGAGTCGAGCACCTGGTTGCGGTCGGCCAGCGAGCGCAGCTCGGCCAGTACCTCGGCCTCGGAGCGGGCGCCCGGCAGGTCCAGCGCCTCGGCGCTGCGGATGGCCTCCGGCACGGCGGCGGCCGTCAGCTCGTCGAGCGACCCGTAGCCGACCTGCGCGAGCATCTTGGCCTGGGCCCCGTGGTCGGGGCCGATGTGGCGCTGCTCGAACGGTATGCCCTGTTCGAGTTCGGTGAGCGGGATGCGAGGGGCGGTCATTGCGGAGGCCTCCTGGTCTGACGCGACCTGCGAGGGGCACCACGGCACGGGTGCCCGGACGGCCTCCCCCTCTGTCATCTGCACCTGAGAGCTTCACCGGGCCGCCCGAGGGCTGCCGGCTTTCACCGTCGGTGAGAGCGGAAGCCGTCGACACCCGCTCTGCTTTCCAGAGTGACCTCGTCCGTGCGGTACGTGGGCCTGAGAGATTCCGGGGAGGATTTGCTCCTTCGGCGCCTCCGATACAGCCTGGAGGACTCTCCCGCACGGGGTCAGCAGCCGTGTGCCAGCCTACCAGCGCGGTCAACGACCGCTCGTTCGAGTGGCCGTCCTCCGGATTCTGCTCTTTTGTAGTGCTTACGGATGATTCACCGGATGGTTTGCGACCACGTGGAGGGCCCGTGCGTACCGACATCGATCCGCGCAACCTGATCGGCCGCAAGGCGTTCGACCGCAACGGCACCCGGATCGGCACCGTCGACGAGGTCTATCTCGACGACGCCACCGGGGTGCCCGAGTGGGCGGCGATACGCACCGGGCTGTTCAGCCGGGACGCGTTCGTGCCGCTGGAGCCCAGCGAACTCGTGGACGGCGCCCTGCGCGTCCCCTTCGACCGCTCCCTGATCAGGGAGGCCCCGGACTTCGGCGTCGGCCGCCACCTCTCCCCCGAGCAGGAACTCCAGCTCTACCACCACTACGGCCTGGACATCGCCGCCCCGCCCGACCTCCCCGACCGCACCTTCGGCACCCTGGCAGGCCAGGAAGACCCGGCCTGACCACGTCACCCCCCTGTTGCTTCCGTCCTCCCGCTCGACCCGCCCCCTCCGCCGCTCTCAGTGCCTCCGCCCCGAGGCCCCGGCCTCCGGCGCGTCCGACGCGGGCGCCGCCTCCGTGCCGTCCGGCGCCGGCCCCTCGCCCGGTCTTCGCTCCACCAAGGGCAACGGCTCCGCCGGTTCCAGCCCCGGGTCGTCGACCCGGAACGTCCGTACCCGCCCCGGCGGCGACCCGGGCGTCTCGAAGCGCACGGTGACCCGCCCGAGGCCGCTGCCCTGGACCCACCCGTGCCCGTACTCGGCGTGGCGGACGTCGTGCCCCGACGGCCAGCGCCGCTCGGCGGACGGCTGCTCGCCCTCGGCGGGCGGGCCCTCCGCCGCCGCACCTCCGGCCCGCTCCGCCCCTTCCGCCACCGCCTCCCCCGCGTCGGCCGCCGCCCGCTCCCCGGCCGCCTGCGCGAACAGGTCCTCCTGCGTGTAGTCGGCCAGCCCGGTGACACCCACGCCGAGCAGCCGTACGCCGCCGGTGGTGTCCACCGAGTCCAGCAGCCGCGCCGCCGCCTCCCCGACCACCGCGGGGTCGTCCGTGGGCCCGCGCAGCGTCTCGGACCGGGTCAGCGTGGAGAAGTCGTACCGCCGCACCTTGAGCACGATGGTCCGCCCCGACAGCCCGGCCTGCCGCAGTCGCCGCACACACCGGTCGGCGAGCCGCCGCACCTCCAGCCCGACCCGCACCCGGTCGTGGATGTCCACGTCGTAGGTGTCCTCCACCGACACCGACTTGGTCTCCCGCTCGGCCACCACGGGCCGCTCGTCGCGCGCCAGCGCCATCGCGTACAGCGCGTGCCCGTGCGCCTTGCCCAGCAGCCGGACCAGCTCGTCCTCCCCCGCCTCGGCCAGCTCCCCCACCGTGGTGATCCCGGCCCGCCGCAGATGGTCACCGGTGGCCGGCCCGACCCCGGGCAGCGTCCGCACGGACATCGGCGCGAGCAGCGCCCGCTCGGTCCCCGGCTCGATCAGCACCAGCCCGTCCGGCTTGGCCTGCTCGGAGGCGATCTTGGCGAGCATCTTGGACGCGGCGAGCCCGACGGACCCCGTGAGCCCGGTGACCGCCCGGATGTCCGCCCGCAGCCTCACCCCGGCCAGTTGCGCCGACTGGGCGTCCCAGGCGACCCCGCCGGCCTCCAGGTCCACGAACGCCTCGTCCAGGCTCAGCGGCTCCACCAGCGGCGACAGCGCCCGCAGCAGCCGCATCACCTGCTCGCTGATCGACCGGTAGAGCTGGAAGCGCGGCACGAGATACGCGGCGTTCGGCGCGAGCCTGCGGGCCTGCGCCATGGGCATCGCCGAGTGCACGCCGAAGACCCGCGCCTCGTACGAGGCCGTGGCGACGACCCCGCGGGGACCGAGGCCGCCGACCACGACGGCCTTCCCGCGCAGGCTCGGCTTGGACGCCTGCTCCACCGAGGCGAAGAAGGCATCCATGTCGAGGTGCAGGATCGTGGGCGCGGTTCTCACATCTCCGATGCTGCCTCACGCCACTGACAACGCGCCGCCCGGCCGCCGGTGTCCCGGCGTGTTCAGACCGCCCGGTTGCGCCGCCGCGCCAGTTCGTCGGCCGGATTGTGCCCGACCAGGGTCTCACCGGTGTCGATCCGCTCGCCGTGCAGTTGCGACAGCGCGCTCTCCACGTCCCGCCACACCACCCCGACGGCGATCCCGAAGATCCCCTGACCGCCCTGGAGCAGGGCGTGCACCTCGTCGGGCGACGTGCACTCGTAGACCGTGGCGCCGTCGCTCATCAGCGTCATCCGCTCCAGGTCGCGGAAACCGCTCTCCCTGAGGTGCCGCACGGCACTGCGGATGTTCTGCAGCGACACGCCCGTGTCGAGGAACCGTTTCACGATCTTGAGGACCACGACGTCGCGGAAGCTGTAGAGCCGCTGCGTCCCGGACCCGTGGGCCGGCCGCACGCTGGGCTCGACGAGCCCGGTACGGGCCCAGTAGTCCAGTTGCCGGTAGGTGATCCCGGCGGCCGCACAGGCCGTCGGCCCCCGGTAGCCGATCTGCTCGGTCGTCATGGACGCCGCCCCTCCGCCGCTGGGCACGGCCGCCGGTCGCTGCGGAACGTGATCGGCCGCGCTGCCGGGAAGCCGGTACGGACCGCCCGCCCCGAGACTGCGCCCGGGGGCACCCCCGACCGTACCGTCGCCGCTGCTTCTCACGCCGACCTCCGTCCTTGACCTGCCTCCTCGACGGTAGGCAGTCACCAAGGGTGCGTCAACGATCGCCACACTCGGCACGCCGAGTGATAATCACCCTACGAGTGGTTTACCGTGCCCAACCGCGGGGAAAGGCTAGCCGAATGCCGTCGGCGAAGGCCGTCAGCCGTCACTGGTTGCTGGTGCCGAAGTCCTCCGGCGAGATCTGGTCGAGGAACTCGCGGAACTTCTCCACCTCGTCCTCCTGCTCGTCCGGGATCGCGATGCCGGCGTCGTCGAGCACCGTGTCACTGCCGTAGATCGGCGTCCCGGTGCGCAGCGCCAGCGCTATGGCGTCGGACGGGCGGGCGCTGACCTCCACCCCGCTGGCGAAGACCAGCTCGGCGTAGAAGACCCCTTCACGCAGGTCCGTGATGCGCACTTCGGTGAGCTCCTGGCCGACGGCTTCCAGCACGTCCTTGAACAGGTCATGGGTCAGCGGCCGTGCCGGAGCCATGCCCTGCTGGGCGAAGGCGATGGCCGTCGCCTCCCCCGGTCCGATCCAGATGGGAAGGTAACGGTCGCCTCCCACCTCACGCAGCAGCACGATCGGTTGGTTGGAGGGCATCTCGACCCGGACACCTACGACATCGAGCTCGTTCACACAGCAACCCTAGGCCGTGCCCGGGACGTTTGGGTAGTCGGGCCGGGAACGGGTGACCGATCCGGACCCCTCGGTACCGCCGATTCAGGGCAGCCGTACCCCGAGCGCGCTCTGCACCAGCGCCGCGTGCAGCTTCACCGCGAGCCCCGCCAGCTCCTTGGTACGGGCCTCCGCGTGCGCCCTGGTCTGCGGGTTCCGGTGACGCCTGAGCGGGGCGACCACCTGGTCCACCAGCCCGGCCTCCCGGTCCGCCGCCGCCTTCATCACCCTCAGGTGCCGTGGCTCGATCCCGAACCGCCCCAGTTCCACCACGAGCGAGGCGACGGTCACCGCCTCCGCGTCGTAGGCCCCGTCCGGCAGCGGGGCGATCAGCCCGTACGACTCCCACTCGTCGAGCTGCGGCTCCTCTATCCCGGCCGCGGCGAGCAGCTCCTGCCGTCCGATCCGGGCCGCCGTCGGCGTCTCGGGGGGCTCGGGGGCGGCCTCGCCGTCCCGCGCCCGGCCGAGCGACGGCAGGCTCACCGCCTCCCCGCGTTCCATGGCGTCCAGGTGCTCGCGGATCACCTTCAGCGGCAGATAGTGGTCCCGCTGCATCCGCAGGACGTGCCCGAGCCGCTCGACGTCGTGGGCGCTGAACTTGCGGTACCCGGCCGGGGTCCGCCGCGGGTCGACCAGCCCCTCCGACTCCAGGAACCGGATCTTGGAGATGGTGATGTCGGGAAACTCGTCACGCAGCACGTTCAGCACCGTGCCGATGCTCATCAGTCCACTGTCCGCGGCGGCGGCGCCGGGGACGGCACCGCCGCTCGGTGTTTGAAGCATGGACCTTCCCTGGGGTCTGTCTCCCCGGACCGCGGTCGGGGGGAGGGTCAGTAGCCCCGCTGGCTCGCGTAGAAGACCAGCCGGTACTTGCCGATCTGCACCTCGTCACCGTTGGACAGGGCGACCTGGTCGATGCGCTCGCGGTTGACGTACGTACCGTTCAGGCTGCCCACGTCGGCCACCGTGAACGATCCGTCCGGCTGCCGGCGGAACTCCACGTGCCGGCGGGAGACCGTCACGTCGTCCAGGAAGATGTCGCTCTGCGGGTGCCGCCCCGCCGTGGTCAGCTCGCCGTCCAGCAGGAAGCGGCTGCCCGAGTTCGGCCCCCGGCGCACGACCAGCAGGGCGGACCCCAGCGGCAGCGCGTCCACCGCGGCCTGCGCCTCCGGCGAGAGCGTCGGCATCGGCGTCTGCCCGGTGGCCTCGGCGTCGTACGCCTCCAGTCCCGAGATCGAGATGGTGGACGTCGTCTCGGAGGCACGCTCCGGGGCCGCCCCGGGCCGCAGCGGCGCGCCGCAGTTGGAGCAGAAGCGGCTGTTCTCCGCGTTGCGGTTACCGCACCTCGTACACACCAGGGCCGACATGGACGGATCCTCCTGCGGCGGCTGCCCCGCCGGGGCGTTGGACGCGTACGGACCGGGAGCAAACCCTCCACCCGTACTTGAGGTCGACGGTTGCCCGAAACCTATGCCGCCGGACTGCGCAGGGTCAACAGACGGCGCGCCCTGACCACCCACCTGGTCGCGGAAGAGCGGCCGCCGGCCCTCCGCGTCGGGCTGCGCGCGGTGGCGAGCGGTCGCGTTCTCGCCGCCCTCTCGCGCGCTCTTGCCGAACAACTTCGCAAACAACTTCACGGGCGATTCCCCTTGACCGAAACAGACCCGCCCGTGGGGCAGGACGAACCCTGACTGACCGTACTGACCGACCCGGACACCTTCACAACGTCCGTCGCCGCCAGACAGTTTCCACCACGCACCACCCATTCGGTGCGCCGACCCCCCGCAAGCTCATGCCCTCGTCGGACGGCCCCCATGCGCCCCCGGTTCACCGGGATGACGACCGAGCGTAGTCAGGCCGCTCCGCCGCTCGCAAGGCGTCTACGACGATCTTGCTCGACCGCTCGACCGTGACGGTGGCCAGCTCCTTCTCCAGAGTCTGCACCACGCCTCCCGGGATGTTGAGCGCCGGTTCGAGATCCTGCGGCTTGCCGATGACCTTGAAACGATACGGCGCGGTGATCTTGTTCCCGTCGACGCTCACGGTGTCGCCGGAGTCCGTCAGGAACGTGCCCGCGACCACGCGCACGCCGTTGACCTGGATCGCCTCCGCGCCGGCCGCGCGCAGTTCCTGGACGGCGTCGAGCAGCATGTCCGCCTCGACCCTTCCCTTCGTGTCCTGGACCGTCATCGTGATGCCGGGCCCCTGCGCGGCCACCGTGCCCGCCAGGATGCCGAGTTGCCGTTCCTTCTCGACGGTCTGCTTGCGGGCCTCCTCGGCCTGGTCGGAGCTGTTCTCCAGCTCGTCGCGCTGCTTCTCCAGACCCTGTTTCTCGTCCTCAAGACGTTGCGTACGGTCATCGAGTTCATCGAGGATACGAACAAGATCTTCCTGGCGCGCGCCGCGCAGCGCGCTGTCCCCGTCGCTGTTGGACGCCACCTGGACGGCCAGCCCGAAGCCGAGTCCGAACAGCAGCAGGGCGACGATCAGTTGGGCCCGGGTGACGCGCGGCGGCCACACTCCCTTCACCAGCCGCTGCCGTCCGGTCAGCCCGGCCGGTCTCCGTTCCCCCGGCGTCTCCTGGGCCCCGCCCGGCGGCGCGGTCACCTCTGCGGGCAGCTCCGCGCGGAACCTGTGTCCGGTCGTCTTCCCGTGGTCGCTCATCGGCCTCACGCCCGGAAGACGTGCCGGCGGATCGCCGCGGCGTTGGAGAAGATCCGGATGCCGAGGACGACCACGACACCGGTGGACAACTGGGCGCCGACGCCCAACTTGTCGCCCAGGAACACGATCAGCGCGGCGACGACCACGTTCGACAGGAACGACACCACGAACACCTTGTCGTCGAAGATGCCGTCGAGCATGGCCCGCAGTCCGCCGAAGACGGCGTCCAGCGCCGCCACCACGGCGATCGGCAGATACGGCTCGACGGCCGCCGGAACCTCCGGCCGGACCAACAGTCCCGCCACGACTCCCACGACGAGGCCCAGTACGGCGATCACGATGTGCCCTTCTCGGTTTTCGGTTGTGCGGTACGTACGATCACACTCGGTGCGGCCGGCAGCCGGAGGTCGTCCTCGACGGAGATGCCGGTCCGGATGCCGTAGTTCTCCTGCAGGGCGTGCAGGTACAGCCCGTCGGCGCTGTCCTGGAACCGCCTGCTGAGCCCCTGCCCGTCCCCCACCGCGAGCACGGTGTACGGCGGCACCAGCGGCCTGTTGTCGACCAGTATCGCGTCACCGGCGGCCCTGATCGCGGAGAGTGCGGTGAGCCGCTGCCCGTTGACGGAGATCGCCTCGGCGCCGGAGGCCCACAGTCCGTTGACGACGCGCTGCATGTCCCGGTCGCGCACCCGGCCGGTGTCGGAGAACCCCGAGGTGCCGCGCGGCTCGCCGTCGCCACCCGCGGCGACGTCCTTGGCGTCGTTCACCGACAGCCGCACCCCGGGCCCGTGCACGGCGACGGCCCCCGACAGGATGCCCATGAGATCGCCCCGGCCGCCGTCGCCGCTGTGCCGCAGGGCCTCGCGCTGGCGGGCGCCGACGTCCTCGCGGAGTTCGTCGACGTCGTCCTCCAGGTCGTCGGCGGCCTCGGTCTCCTGGTCGATGCGGTCGATCAGTTCCCCGCGCTCCTTGGCGACGACGGGGGCCGCGACCCGGGCCTGGGCGGCGCCGACGGTCACCACGAGCGCGGCGAGCACCAGCCCGAGGGCCAGGCCGAGCTTGGCCTTGAGGGTCCTGGGCAGGCCCCCGGCACCCTCGGCCTTCTTCCGCGCCGCGGCCTCGGCGTATCCGTCATCGAGGCTGTGGTCCATCACGTTGGTGATCAACGACATGGACGCGTCCGGGCGCGGGGGCCGCGTGGGTGTGCTCCGAACAGGGGGTTGCTGCGGCATGCCGCACATCGTCGCACGTCGCCGCCGCCGACTCCGAACGGCCCCACCGGCGTGCCGGACAGGCCCCCTTGGGGACACTTGTCCGGCACGCCGCGCGTAGGTGTGTTCTACCGGCCGGCGCTGTCCACGACCGCCGACCACTCGTCCAGCAGGGCCTGCGCGGAGGCGTCGTCGGGGCCCTCCGCCCACAGGTGGGTGACCGCCTCGGCCGGGTCCGGCAGGACCATCACCCAGCGTCCGTCGCTCTCCACCACCCGTACGCCGTCGGTGGTGTCCACGGAGCGGTCTCCCGCCTCCTCGACGACCCGGCGCATCACCAGGCCCTTGACGGCCCACGGGGTGGCCAGATCGCGCTTGAGGACGTGCGCCTTCGGAATCCGCGCGTCGATCTGGCTGAGAGTGAGCTGCGTCCGCGCCACCAGTCCGATCAGCCGTACGAACGCCGCCGTGCCGTCGTACACGCTGCTGAACTCGGGGACGATGAACCCGCCCTTGCCGTCACCGCCGAAGATCGTCCCTTCCTCGCCGCCGACCCGGGTGAGGTCGTCGGGAGAGGTGGTCGTCCACTCGACCTGGGTGCCGTGGTACGCCGCCACCTGCTCGGCGATCCGCGTGGTGGTCACCGGCAGCGCGACCCGGCCGCTGCGCCGCTCGGCGGCGATCAGGTCCAGCATCACCAGCAGCGCCCGGTCGTCCTCGATGATCCGGCCCTTCTCGTCGACGAGCGACAGCCGCTCACCGACCGGGTCGAACCGCACGCCGAACGCGGCCCTGGACGATGCCACGATCTCACCGAGCCGGACCAGTCCCGACCGGCGCATGTCCGCCGACTCGGTCGGCCGGGACTCGTCGAGCCCGGGGTTCACGGTCAGCGAGTCCACGCCCAGCTTGCCCAGCAGGCTGGGCAGCACGAGCCCGGCGCTGCCGTTGGACGCGTCCACGACGACCTTGAGACCCGACTCCGCGATCCCGGTCGTGTCGACGTTCCGCAGCAGCGACCCGGTGTACGAGTCGTACACGCTGGACGGGAAGTGCAGGTCACCGATCTCGCCGGGGAAGGCCCGCCGGTACTCCTGCCGCGCGAAGACGCGGTCCAGCTTGCGCTGGCTGCCCTGTGAAAGGTCCGCGCCCTGGCTGTCGAAGAACATGATGTCCACGGAGTCCGGGACGCCCGGAGTGGTCCGGATCATGATGCCGCCGGCGCTGCCCCGCGCGGTCTGCTGCCGCGCCACGGGCAGCGGTACGTTCTCCAGGTCCCGTACGTCGATGGCGCTGGCCTGCAGCGCCGAGATGACCGCCCGCTTCAGCGCGCGGGCGCCACGGGAGTGGTCACGGGCCGTGGTGACCGTGGAGCCCTTCTTGAGCGTGGTCGCGTAGGCACCGGCGAGGCGTACGGCGAGTTCCGGCGTGATCTCGACGTTGAGGATGCCGGACACGCCTCTGGCACCGAACAGGTGCGCCTGGCCGCGGGACTCCCAGATGACCGAGGTGTTGACGAAGGCGCCGGCCTCGACCGTCTTGAACGGGTAGACCCGCACATTGCCCTGGACGATCGATTCCTCACCGACCAGGCATTCGTCACCGATGACGGCGCCGTCCTCGATCCGCGCGGCCCGCATGATGTCGGTGTTCTTGCCGACGACGCAGCCACGCAGGTTGCTGTGCGGGCCGACATACACGTTGTCGTGGACGACGGCCTTGTGCAGGAACGCGCCGGTCTTGACGACGACGTTCGAGCCGACGACCGTGTGCTCGCGGATCTCGGCGCCGGCCTCGACCTTGGCGTAGTCACCGATGTAGAGCGGGCCGCGCAGGACGGCGTCGGGGTGCACGTCGGCACCCTCGGCCACCCAGACGCCGGGCGAGATCTCGAAGCCGTCGATGTCGACGTCGACCTTGCCCTCCAGGACGTCGGCCTGGGCCTTGACGTAGCTCTCGTGCGTGCCGACGTCCTCCCAGTAGCCCTCGGCGACATAGCCGTAGATCGGCTTGCCTTCCTTCATGAGCTGCGGGAAGACATCGCCGGACCAGTCGACGGGCACGTCGGGGTCGACGTAGTTGAAGACCTCGGGCTCCATGACGTAGATGCCGGTGTTCACGGTGTCCGAGAACACCTGGCCCCAGGTCGGCTTCTCCAGGAAGCGCTCGACCTTTCCTTCGTCGTCGACGATGGTGATACCGAATTCCAGAGGGTTCGGCACCCGCGTCAGACAGACGGTGACGAGCGCGCCCTTTTCCTTGTGGAAGTTGATCAGCTCGGTGAGGTCGAAGTCGGTCAGGGCATCGCCGGAGATGACGAGGAAGGCATCGTCCTTCAACGCCTCTTCGGCGTTCTTGACGCTTCCGGCGGTACCGAGTGGCTTCTCCTCGTTGGCATAGGTGAGCTCCATTCCGAGCTCCTCACCGTCACCGAAGTAGTTCTTGACCAGTGAGGCCAGGAACTGCACGGTCACGACGGTTTCATTGAGCCCATGCCTTTTGAGCAGCCGCAGAACGTGCTCCATGATCGGCCGGTTGGCCACCGGCAGGAGCGGCTTGGGCATGCTTGAGGTCATGGGACGAAGGCGTGTGCCTTCGCCTCCGGCCATCACGACGGCCTTCATGTCGGAAGCGTCCTCCTCTAAAAGACGGCTGTCTAGCCGACTTCACCCACTCCAGATTGTCCCGCACTTTTCCAGCGCGGGCCATCGGGCCGCGAAGGGCGTAGAACAGCGAGTTCAATCGGCCATGGCGTCCGCTCGGACCAAGCGGCGGACTTGAACCACATAGAGGACTCCTGCCCACCAGTACAGGGTTGTACCCCATCCAGCGAACGCCCATCCGAAAATAGCAGCGAGTGACGAGATCCAACCACTTCCGTCACTGAGCAGGAGCAGCGGGAAGGCGTACATCAAGTTGAACGTCGCGGCCTTCCCGAGGAAGTTCACCTGCGGCGGGGGATAGCCGTGCCGGCGCAGGATGCCGACCATGACGAGGAGCACCAGCTCGCGCGCCAGCAGTGCAGCCGTCAACCAGAGGGGCAGAATCTCCCGCCAGGTGAGGCCGACCAGGGTGGACAGGATGTAGAGCCGGTCCGCCGCGGGGTCCAGGAGCCGGCCGAGGCTGCTGATCTGGTTCCATCGCCGGGCCAGCTTGCCGTCCAGGTAGTCGCTGATGCCGCTGAGGGCGAGCACCAGCAGGGCCCAGCCGTCACTCTTGGGGCCGCCGAACTCGGGCCTGAGAATCAGCCACAGGAAGAGGGGCACGCCGACGAGACGGGCCATGCTGAGGATGTTCGGGATGGTGAGGACCCGGTCGGTCTGGACGCGGGTCTCCTGGACCTCCACCCGGGGGCCTCCTGGGGGAAACGAGCCAACGATGCCCCCTGACCCTACCTCAACGCAAAAAAGCTCTGGCCCTTGGGTTGTTCACCCAAGGGCCAGAGCTGTAAAAGGAGTTCGGCGGCGTCCTACTCTCCCACAGGGTCCCCCCTGCAGTACCATCGGCGCTGTAAGGCTTAGCTTCCGGGTTCGAAATGTAACCGGGCGTTTCCCCTACGCTATGACCACCGAAACACTATGAAACTGTCAGCCGCACCATGCGTGGCAGCATGGGGCCGTTCGTGGTTT